>NZ_JAELTX010000001.1 GCF_016429065.1 Pedobacter sp. ASV17 | reverse complement strand
GCTTAATGGAGTGCCATTGGCCGAAGGAACCTACTACTATATCATCAACTTCAAAAATGTAGGAAAGTACAAAGGTTTCATTACAATTATTAAAGACTAATCAACATTAATGATCCAGAAGATGAAGATGTTAAACAGTATAAAAGTTTCTTTGTTATCGGTGGCACTTGTTGCCGCCGCTAGCAACTCGAAAGCACAGTTAAATCCCCTAGGAACCATGTACTTTCAAAATCAATATGTCAATAATCCGGCCTACGCGGGAACTGATAAAGATTTAAGGTTAGATGCGGGGGTTAGATTGCAGGACAGCAGGATGCCCGGTGCCCCTAAAACCCAATTCATTACGGCAACTTATGCCTTGAGCGATAAAGCAGGCCTAGGGTTTAATCTTAATGCAGAGCAGGTAGGTTTAATCAAGAAAGTGAGATCAGTGGCTACCTACGCTTACCATCTGCCTTTAAACACCGAAGACAAGCTTAGTTTTGGTTTGTCCTTAGGTTTTACCGATCAATTGGTAGATTATAGTTTGATAGATGGACAGGTGAATGATGGCACCTTGGGGAACTTTAACCAAAGGGATACTTACGCCGATGGAGATTTTGGAATACGCTATAAGCACAAACAATTTACTTTGGAAGGAGCTATCCCTAATTTGAGCAATTTTTATAGAGATAAAACAAAGACCGGAAGTGTATCCAACTTGGCAAGGTATTATGCGGCTGCTTCTTATCAGTATCATTTGCCGGGGGCGGGCGGTACTATTTTAGAACCAAAGCTAGCTTTTAGGGCAGTAGATGGTTTTAAGGATATCTTTGATTTGGGCTTAAATGTGAGGTTTATAGACGATAAAATAAATATTTTTGGTTTATATCATACCTCTCAAAGTGCCACCCTTGGTATAGCCGCAAAGTTAACCAGTAATATGTCGATGAATTTCATGTACACTTCAGCTACCGCAGTATTGGCTGGCGAAAGTAGTGGCTCTTACGAAATCAATTTAAGATTGGATTTGTTTAAGAAAAAAAACAAGAATTAGGCTAAATTTTTACTTCTCGATAAAAGCCCCGCACTTGCGGGGCTTTTGCATGAAAGCAGCACCTTAAAGGCGCTGCTTTGCTGTTTTTATAAAAAATATCTTGGGGTTTATTTACAAAAGGTATCCTTATTGAAAGTATTCGGAAAGGTCGGTTACTTTTCCTCCCGATACGTACACCGCTTTTAAAGTAGGTGCCAAGGTTCTTTGATCGGTGAGGACCAATAATTTTGATTTTCCAGCCTCAAATATAATGGGGTCCGTTACATATTGCGAAGTCGTTCTGCCTTCATTAGGCTTAACGCTATAGCCGTTTAATACTAAAGGTGTTCCATTAACATAAGGGTCTAACATGGTTCCACTTTCAACAATATCAAAATTGTAGATAAGGTCTGGTGAAGGTAGAGGTGGTAGTTCCAAAGTATTAAAAGAACCATCTTTGGGTAACCTAAATCTCAACTCAGGGATCACTTTTGTACCAACTACCGTATTTGCAGCAGACCTAAGTCTGGTGTAAAATACCAGATCTACATCAACATTCTTGAATTGAAGCGGAAAGATGGTTTGAAACCTGGCTCTGATTATCATATTTTGTGGATTTGAAGGTGGCGCAAGTTCTACATTGCCAACAATATTGGTTCCATCAAAAAGAAACACAAGCGATTGTTGTTCGGGGTTGGCTGGAATAGTTTTGGTAAATAATACGGCAGTTTCTCCTTTTTTACGGATGGTGAGTTCTCTCGAACCATTTTTATCCATCAAAATCATCAATCTGCTTTCAATTTTTCCCGAACCTCCGCTCAACAGTTTGCCGTCAACCAAAAACTCCAACTCGCCCGAAATGGCGTAACCTTTTACCAATAACAATACCGCGTTTTCATATAATTTAGTGCCATCGTAATAAATATTAATGTGTTGCGAGTAGGGAGCATTGGTAATTGGTTTGCTCTGTAAAATCTCGGTGGAGCCTTTTTTTCTAATTTTCACTTCGGCATCTTGCCCGCTAACGGATAGCAACACATCCATGGTAATGGTACCCACGTTTTTGGTTGCCGCAATCACTTCGTCTTTATAAATAAACTCTAATTGTTCCGTAGAGCTTCCATTGATGCTCAATTTTACCACTTTGGCCTGCCCAGGATTGGCCAGTTCTTTTTTATTGCAAGCCGTGAAAAATGCAGCTAGCATTAGGCCAACCATGTATAGTTTTAATAAGTGTGCTTTCATTTTTAATGCTTTAAAAGTTATAAGTAAGTGAAGTGCTATAAGTACGTCCAAACCTTTGTTTAAGTCGTATTTGGTCGCCTTCTTCATATTTATCCGTAAATCCTTCTTTTAGCCTTAATCCGTTGTCGCCTGTTCCTGGCGTAAAAGGTACGCGGTCATAACTGCCTATATTGGCAAAAAAGGTAGAGGCACTATTCAGCAGGTTCCCCGCATTCAGCTTAACCTCAAACTTGTTTTTGTAAAACCGATAGCTAATTTGTGCGTCTATTTGTTCACGCGGCATTTCGTATTCAATTTGGTTGGTGAAGTAACTAACGATGTAGGTTTTGTAGCCCGATTTATTATAGGCTAAATTGAAACCAAAGCGATTACCAATATACTGAATGCCTGCATTGATAAGGTAAGGCGTTTGTCCGTACATTGACCTTTCCTGTTTAACGGGTACCCTTATTTTGCCGCCAACTTTTTTGTCGGGATTATCTATCCGATAACTTCCCAATACACTTGATTTTTGCAAGGTCAAATTTCCATACAAGGTAATATTGCTTAACAGTTTATTGGGACTGATGAAGGCCAGATTCTTTCTCAATTCAAATTCCAAGCCGTAAACCTTGGCACTTGCTGCATTTTCCAGATAATAATTGATGTTGCCCGTAGCAATGCTGAAGGTAAGCTCGGCAGGCTTGTCAAATTTTTTGTAAAAAGCACCAGCAGAAATAATTTCACCCAAACCAGGGAACCATTCCGCCTTTAAATCATAGCTATCAATACGGGTACTGGATAAACCTTGGTTGCCAAACTGTGCATTAAGGATGGGGCTAAACTTAAAGAACTGGCTATTGTCCATCAATTCAGGTCTTACCACACTACTAGAAACAGCGGCCCTTAGGTTAATTTGGCTAATGGGACTGTAGGTCAAATTTGCGGAAGGTAAAAGCTGCCAAGCCTTCTCTGTTGGCAATTGAAATTCGCTCTCTCCTCTCAAAAACTGTCCGTTTCTAATTTCGGTGTATTTGTAATGTTCAGCCCTTAAACCCCACACCAAGCGCAACTTCTCCATTAATCGGGTATCAAACATTACATAGCCAGCATGCGTACTGCTTTTACCGTCGTAACTATCCAAATAGTATTGCGTAATGGCATAATTGTAGCCGTTTGCGCCAAAATTGGCTGGGTTAACCATTTCCTGCAATGGAATGTACCTTAAACTTTCATCTCGGTTGGCACTATAAACAAACGAAGCAATTTGCCAGTTAAATTTGGCCCGCTTACGAATGCCAAAGTAGCCCGCTTTTACAGTGTTGCGCAAGTTGCCAAAGGTAAATGGAGTGCTGGCATCCAATTGCCAAGCATAATTCGTTTCCTGGTTGTGGTAATTATGGCGAGACATGGGAGTAATTTGCGCCTGAATTTGGGGCGAAGCAATATAAAAATATCGATATTCGTTGCCAATAAGGGCAGGGCTGCTTGTGGCAATGCTCAAATCCTTTTCTTTACGGTCAATACCTGTTCTGGCAGCATTCCACTCAATTTTTACCCTGCCCAGTTGATGTAGTCCGCTTAATTTATTTTGCAGCAAATTGGTGAACGTTGGATCGTCGGCCTCTTGTATCTGATTGGGTGGTACACCATTTGTCATATCAACAACGCCATTATCGATATCATAGCCCGTAGTTCTGATCAGTGCATTATCATACAAATGAGTATAGGTGTTGCGTAAACTGAAACGGTTGCTTCCCAATTGAAGCCCAACATTTAACAAGGCCCCTAAAGTGGTATTGAATTGGTAGCTTGCCCCATAGTTATTGAAAGTAGGTTCCCATCCATTTCTGCGCTGCTGATCAAAGTTGGCAATGGATTGTGTATTGCGATAGCTAAGGGCACCAGTGAAGCCCAGTTTGTTTTGTTTAGCCGTATCTATGGCAATTAAACGTCCAATAGTAAACTGATAATTTTGGGAAGGAGCAGCTGTATATCGATAGAGGGTGAAATTATCGGTCTTAAACTTTTGGCTCTGTTGATCTACTTTTTGCTGAAATTCAGCATTGCTTAAGGTCGTATTTGGGGCAACTCCTCTATCCGTATGTTGTAGGTCGGTTGGAAATTTTCGTCTGCCATCATCAAAACCAAAGTAGTCATATTTTCCTCTTTCGTGACTAAGGAAATCTTTGCCTGTAGATTGGTCGTTGTAAGAGGTGCCTGCCGTAAAGCTCATGAAATTTTCAGCAGGAATATCTTTGGTATTGATTTGGATCAAACCACCACCGAAACTGGCGTTCATGTCTGGGGTCACCGTTTTGCTCACCACTACATTATCCACCAGATTAGCAGGAATAAGGTCGAAAGAAAAATTACGTGTTTGTGCCTCAGTGCTTGGCAGGGTAATCCCATCCAGCATGGCAGCATTGTAACGTTCGCCAATGCCACGTACTAAAACAAATTTGTTGTCAACCGTACTCACACCGCTGATTCTTTTTAAACTCTCGCCAATATTTTTGTCGGGCGTACGAGCAATTTGTTCGGCACTAATGCCATTGCTAATTTCTGAGGCATTTTTCTGTTTAACCAAAAGACCTTCCGTCGATGCCTTTTTGTAACCAGAAGTCACCACTACTTCTTTCAATCCTTTCGAGTCTGTTTTCAGGGAGATTTCAAGTGGTGTGTTTTTGTCTTCGGCCACCACTACACCTGTTACGCGTTGGGTAACGAAAGACACATAACTGAACTCCAAGGTATAAGTGCCAGGGGGCAGGTTTAAGAGGTAAGAACCATCGGTGCCAGATTGGGTACCCGTACCTGTTTCTACTACTTTAATGTTGGCACCAGGTAGCGGTAAACCTTTTTCATCTACAATTTTACCTGAGATTCTACCTGGTTTAATGGGTTTGCTATTGGCTTTGGCCATTACTTTCACCGAATTGTTTCTGATGGTGTAGGTAAGGGGCTGGTCCTTGAATATTTCAGCTAGGGCCACATTTAATGCTACATCTTTAATACGGATGCTCACTGGTTTTGCCTTGCCCATAAGTGAGGTCGAGAAAAAGAAATCGACACCGCTTTGGTCGCGAATGCTGTCAAACACCTTTTCTAATGGGGTATTGGTTACATTTAGGGTGACCTTTTGTGCAAAAGTAGCCGCACTCACTTGTAGTATGGTAACGAAGAGCATTAACGTGGTCAATTTTATCATCAATAGTATGCTAGTAGTACGACGCCAAGGCCATACGAGTTTGTTTTGGTAAAAACCGTACATTTGTAATGCATGTTATTTGCGAAACATCCACTCAGTTTCGAAGCAGTAGGGGATGTAAGCAGGTTATCAAATAGTTTTAATTATTTGTCATCATGTTTAAGCCCATCTCAGCAAAACTGGGGTGGCTTTTTTTTTTAAGATGACCATCGGATTATGGTTTATTTACTGACGATGATCCTCCTTTCTTTAATGGTGAAATGAATGTTGTTAGCTCCTTCCATCATTTCAAGCACTCGACTGATATCGTCGTGACGAGCTACCGCACCGCTGTAAGTATCTTCTGGTAACCCTTTTTCAAAAACAACCTCTACATTGTACCAACGTGCTATTTTTCGCATGATGCTTGGTAAACTTTCATTCTTGAAACGGAAATAGCCATCTTTCCAAGCAGTAACAGAGCGGGTATCGGCGGACAGGATTTTAAGCTGACGAGCTGTTAATGCTGCTTGCTGGCCAGGTTTCAGAACCCCGGCAGTGCCATGTGTTGAGGTTAAACGCACGCTTCCTTCCAATAAAGTGGTGAGGATACTAGGTTCTTCGCGATAAGCATTGATATTGAAATGGGTTCCCAATACTTCCACCTCTTGCCCTCTAGACTTCACGATGAATGGATGCTTGCGGTCTTTGGAAATTTCAAAATACGCTTCCCCCGAAAGCTGCACTTCCCTATTTTTGCTGTTTTGAAAAGAAACGGGATATTTCAATGAAGAGGCCGCATTTAGCCATACCATAGACCCATCGGGTAATTTAACACAATACGTTTCTCCATTGGAAGTAGCTAGGGTATTGAAGCCGTTCGGCTGATTTTTTACCCCTACGATCTCATAGACCAGTTCGCCATTGCTGGTTTTCGAAATGCTTACGCCTGCTTCTTGCGCTACCTTACCTGTTTGCTGATCCGAAAGGAAAATCTTTTTACCATTGGCCAAGGTCAGGCTGGCAGCTTGCCTTCCAGGGCTAATTGGTGCTACTTGCTTTGCAATTTCCTGCTTTTCATGTTGGTTGAATAAAAGGAGATAACCGATACTGAAAATAATTAAAATAGAAGCGGCAATGCCTAACGGTAAACGCATGCGTTGGAATAGGGAGGGTTGATGAGTTTCAAGCGGTACCCTCGGCACCATACTTTCAGTCATTTGGGCTACTTCATACTCCAGTTCCGTTTGTGATAGGGGTTCCGCATCTTTCTGATATTGCAGATACCAGCTTTCGATAAAATCTAGTTCTTGGGGCGTACATTCACCTTTGCGGTGTTTCTCGAGCAGTTTATCGAAGTCGGTTCTTTCCATATCGGCCATTTCTTTCTATTGAATACATAACCAATACAGGCAACTCGACCTAAGTATGTAGATGAAAATGAAAAAAAATAAAAAATGAGGAGAAGCCTTAAATATTGAAGAAAACCAATAGGTAGGCAACCAGGCTTAAACGGGTACGCAATATCTTTAAGGCATTGGCAATTTGGCGGTCAACCGTAGCTTCTGATATGCCCAATTGCATCGAAATCTCTTTTCTGTTCAGGTGTGCCTTGCGGCTAAGTACAAAAACTTCTTGCATTTTTGTAGGCAGCGCCGCTATTTCCCTATCAATCATTTCCGCTAGTTGTTGGCTGCGTATCCTGTGATCGGTAGGAGCGTACTCGTTGGCATAGTACGTGGCCATGGAGTCGGTATAGCGTGTTTGAACTTCCTTACGGGCAAACAGATTAAGGATGGTATTGCGAAGTGTAGTGTACAGATAACCCGCTAAATTTGATTGGGGATTTATATTTTCTCTTTTGTTCCAAAGCATCGCAAAAACCTCTTGAACTACATCACGAGCTTCTTCTCGGTCCTGCAATTTCTTGTAAGCGTGGGTATATAATAAAAACTTATACCGCTCATAAATAGAAGCATAGGCCTGATGGTCGCCTTCTTTTAAAAGCGAGGACAATTCCGTGTCGGTATAACTGCTGTAGTCGCTCATTTGCTGCCATAGCAAAGTTCAGCAACTACTGATAATACAGGATGGCGTATATATTATCAAATTATTAACTTAATGATAGGTGGTTGTGAAAGGAGGGAGTGAATAAAAAGGTGAAAAGCACGTCGTTTGCTCTTATTTTAGGCATTCAATTTTTTATAGGTGGTTGATTTTTAAATACAGTTTTGATTTATATTTTTTTATTAAAATAAATTTAATGAAATATTGCAACAAACTGATTTTCAAAACACTAAATTTATATTAAAATAAACCACCACTCTCATGCGTAAAAAAATTAACCAAAATGGCATTACGATAAATGCAATCGCAGGCACATACGTAGTTTTTCTTGGACTCAATATCGTTGACAATCTCAGGCAAGGATTTAGAGGGTTTGCCATCAAACGTTATGATAGTGATGAACACGAAGATGTATGGCTTCGCGGAATGAAAACCTTTGAAACTATTCAAGCTAGCCCAGCTCTTGGAGAAACATTTGTATCCATTAAACATCCAATACAGGGTTTTCAATGGTCTGATTATAGCGCAAAGCCTGGAATAACTTATAACTACAAGGTTTTTTGTCTTTACGGTGAACCATCAGATTTACAAATTAAAGCGGATGCTGAAGTGCAAATCACAACAGAGCATGAAATCGATGGCATTCATTCGGTTTTTTTTAACAGAGGCTCAATCGCAACCCAAGAATACGCTCGTCGATTTTTAAACAAAAAACCGTCAGAAGCTGGCAAGGGGGCCTATGAGTGGTTATCGAGAGGATTGCTAGAAGCACTTATAAACTTTATTGGAAGAGCTGGAACTGGGGATGAACTTTATGGTGCAGTTTACGAGTTTCAATATGGAGTGAAAAATAAGAATCAATATGATGATATTTTACTTGCACTAAAAAGTGCTAGCGAACGAGGTGCCGAAGTGAAAATAATCTTCGATGATGTAGAAGAATATGATAAAAAGGGTGAGGCCGTTGGTCCAAGAGTAGCTAACCGAGCTGCAATAGCAATGGTTGGTATTGAGCAGCTTTGTGTTGGCAGATGCAATGCAAAACTTATGCATAATAAATTTTTTGTTCTAAAAAAGAATAACGATTTCAAGGCTGTATGGACTGGTTCGACAAACTTAACTGAAAACGGAATTTTTGGACATTCAAACCTTGGACATATAGTCGAAGATAAAGACGTAGCTGAGGAGTTCTATTCTTATTGGGAGCGATTGAGTAAAGATCCAAAAATTGATGATAGCTATCGTAAGTTAAATATGGACGCATCACCAATTCCTTCGGAATTGAAAACAGGTACAACTACAGTGTTTAGCCCGAGAGGAACTAAGCTTGATGCGCTTGATTTTTACCAGAAATTGGCTAGTGAAGCAAAAAATGGATTATTCATGACCTTCGCTTTTGGTATGCATCAGAAGTTTACTGATGTTTATGGAAACCAAGATAAAGTATTGAAGATGGCGTTATTGGAAAAAGCATTCAGAAGCCCTAATACTAAAGAAGCAGATGAAGCAACGATTGCTAGGATAAGACGGTTAGATAATGTGGTGGTTGCAATTGGAAACAGAATCAAAACCAATTCTTTTGATAGATGGTTGGCGGAAATTGACCGTATCATTCCCAAATTACATGTCTATTGGATTCATACAAAGTACATGCTCATCGATCCGTTGAGTGATGAGCCTATTGTGGTAGGTGGGAGTGCCAATTTTAGTAAAGCTAGTACAGATTCGAATGATGAGAATATGCTGGTCATTAAAGGTGATAAACGAATTGCGGATATTTATTTTGGTGAATATATGCGTCTGTTTTCACACTATAGCTTTAGAGAGTCGGTTAAAAAGTCACTTGATCTTGAAAAAATTAATGGCCCTCAAGAATGGAAGCCTCAATTTCTTGAAACTACCGATAAATGGATAGAAGACTATTTTAGTCAAGCCAATGATAAATCCGCACGTTGTTTAAGAAGATTATATTTTTCCGGCGAAAATACAGAATAGTGCTAATTGGAGACGTAGTATAAATATTGTTGGGCGTTATGTACCAACCCCACTAGCAAGCAATAATGCCTTAAAACAGAAAAAGCCCCGTATGTACGGAGCTTTTAGAGCGAAAGACGAGATTCGAACTCGCGACCCCAACCTTGGCAAGGTTGTGCTCTACCAACTGAGCTACTTTCGCATAGTTAACATCGTCCGATGTTTTTTCTTTTCAAGGAATCATCAACATGAAATCTCGAAAAAAAAACCTTCTTTATCAAATAAAGAAGGTTTGTACTGAAGGCGGGAATCGAACCCGCACGCCTGTTGAGGGCACAGGATTTTAAGTCCTGCGTGTCTACCAGTTCCACCACTTCAGCAAGCAATAAATGCTTTTCAAATTAAATGCCCCCTGGTAGGAAGGCATTTAGAGCGAAAGACGAGATTCGAACTCGCGACCCCAACCTTGGCAAGGTTGTGCTCTACCAACTGAGCTACTTTCGCATTGTTAATATCATCCGATATTTCAAAACGTTTTGACTTTTTTAGGAGGCCATTTCCGTTTTGGTGATGCAAATATACGCAGATTTATATTTCTGCCAAGAAATATTTAATAAAAAATTAACACTTTATTCTAACTGGTTGTTTTTCATATTTATATACTTGCGGTATTCTAAAATCATAATTGAAATCAGCTTGATTTTAGCAAAAGAAAGATTAAATCTTTCTCGTAACCCTTACTTTGAAGATAGTTGACCAGCTTCAATTGACGCTTCAAAACATTTTTCTCTCGCTCCAAGGCCTGCTTTTTTTCCAGCAAGGTTCGCAAGGTCTCCAAATATTCATCTTCGTCAATACTATTAATGGCTTTTTTGATGAGGGGATCAGGTACCCTTTTTAATTTTAGCCCCTGTTTGATTTTGAACTTTCCCCATTTTTTAATTTTGAACTTTCCCGAAACGTAGGCAAAGGCGAAACGCTCTTCGTTTAAAAAGTTCTCAGCAATTAAAGTAGAGATAATATCTTCCACTTCATCGGGTCTCATTTCCCATTCGTAAAGCTTATCCCTTGTTTCCTGTTGCGAGCGTTCCTGAAAGGCACACCAATTGGCAGCTTTCTGTAGTGCTGTCTTTTTATCGTAATTGTATTTCTTTTCTTTATCGGTTTTCATAAATATTTGCTGAAATTCGTAAAAAATTCCCATTAACCTATCATGGCCATGACGAAAGAGAGCTACACCATCCAACAAATCGCTGAAATTTTAAATGGCAAAAGCTTTCTAGTCAACCCACAAGCCAATATCAAGAGCCTCATTACCGATAGCCGTAGTTTGGCCGATGCCCCACATAGTTTGTTCTTTGCCATTAAGGCACAAAGAGACGGACATCAGTTTATCGTGAATGCCTATCAGCAAGGCATCCGAAATTTTGTGGTAGCACAAGCCATGGCAACCGAACAGTTTCCAGAAGCCAATTGGATTGAAGTGCCCGATACCCTATTGGCGTTACAACAGTTGGTGGCTTTCCATCGTAGTCAGTATCATTTAAAGGTCATTGGTATTACGGGCAGTAATGGGAAAACCATTGTTAAAGAATGGCTGTACCAGTTGCTTTCGGCCGATGGTCAGGTGGTACGCAGCCCTAAAAGTTATAACTCACAAATAGGAGTTCCCTTGGCCGTTTGGCAATTAAATGCTCATCACCAATTGGGTATTTTTGAAGCTGGTCTATCCAAGCCTAATGAAATGGAAAAGTTGGCCGCCATCATTCAGCCAACCATTGGCGTGCTTACCAATATTAGGGAGGCGCATGATGAAGGTTTTGTCAGCAAGGAAGAGAAGTTAAAAGAAAAGCTCAAACTGTTTAAGGAAGTAGAGACTTTTGTCTACGCTCCTGAACATATCCTCGCAAAGGACCTTGAACTGCCAGGCAAGCAAAAATTCACTTGGAGTTTTGAGCAACCAGCAGATTTGCAAATCGTCAAGGTAATTACCGAAAACAACCAAACACGTATTCGTGCCGATTATCAACACCAAGAAATTGAGGTAACGGTGCCTTTTACCGATGCCGCTTCTATAGAAAATGTGGTGATTTGCTGGGCCGCTTTATTGGCTATGGGCTATGCGGCGGCGGAAGTGGTTTCGAGACTTTCAAAACTGACCAGGGTAGCCATGCGTTTGCAGTTGGTAAATGGTATAGACCAATGTTCGTTAATTGATGATAGCTACAGTGCTGACATTTCTTCCTTGGCCATCGCCTTGGATTTCCTTAATCAGCAAAACCAGCATCCCAAGCGTACTTTAATCTTATCTGATTTACACGAGACAGGTAAAACGGCAGATCAACTGTATCAGGAAATTGCTTTGCTCTTGAAACAAAAGAAGATCAACCGATTAATTGGTGTAGGTGAACATATTTCTGCCCATGCGCATTTGTTTGAATTGGAAAAATCCTTTTTTAAGGATACCGATGACTTTTTGGCCCATGTAGCGCAGCTCAATTTCAACCACGAAACCATCTTGGTGAAAGGCGCACGCAAATTTGAATTCGAAAGAATCATTAAGCGTTTGGCGCAGAAAATACATGACACGGTACTAGAAATTAACCTCAATGCACTACTGAACAACCTTCAATCCTATAAAACTAAATTAGCCCCAGGGGTAAAAACCATGGCCATGGTGAAGGCCTTTTCTTACGGTAGTGGAAGTTTCGAAATCGCCAATTTACTACAGCACCATAAAGTAGATTACCTCACAGTGGCTTATGTAGATGAAGGCATTACATTACGCAAAGCGGGGATTACGCTGCCATTGATGGTCATGAGTCCAGAACCATCTGCCTTTGATGCCATGTTGAGATATCGCTTAGAACCCGAAATTTATAGCTTGGAGTTGTTGCAGGAATTTCTGCGTTTTCTGCCAGAAGGTGTCAATGATTTTCCTGTACATATTAAGTTGGATACAGGCATGCATCGTTTGGGTTTTCAAGAAGAACATTTAACCGAGCTGCTCCATTTACTAAAAGGCAATCAAAAGCTGAAAGTGGTTTCCATTTTCAGCCATTTGGTGGCTACAGATGACCAACAGCACGATTCTTTTACAGAGCAACAGGTAGCTAGCTACCAAAACATGTACCAACAAATCACGGCTGAACTTGGTTATTCGCCCATCAAACACGTATTGAATACATCAGGTATTAGCCGCTGGCCAAAATATCAGTTTGATATGGTAAGGTTGGGGATAGGTTTGTATGGCTTTGATGCCGCTCAGCAATCTCCTGACGAACTACAAACGGTAGCAGTACTCAAAACCACCATCTCACAAATTAAGCATTTGGCTGCAGGCGAAACCGTAGGTTATAGCAGAAGGGGAGTACTGCCAAACAGAGGTACTATTGCTACTGTTAAAATTGGTTATGCCGATGGCTACAGCAGAGCCTTTGGCAACGGCGTTGGTAAAATGTTAGTGGGAGGAAAGCTCGTGCCTACCATAGGTTCCATTTGCATGGACATGTGCATGTTGGATATTACGGGGCTATCATTGAGCGTAGGCGATGAAGTGATTGTGTTTAATCATGAACATAGTATAGTGGATTTGGCCAATGCCATTGGAACCATTCCTTACGAAATACTTACCAACGTATCGCAAAGGGTGAAAAGGGTGTATTATTACGAATAGGTAGTTGGTTGGTTGGTTGGTTGGTTGGTTGGTTGGTTGGATTACTAAACAACTAAACACCTAAAAAACAAAACAACCAATTTAAAAGGTTAATTTTGCACCATGAACAGAATTGGAAAAGCCTTGTTGAACTACCTTATTAGAGGATTATTAATTGTGGTGCCCATTGCGTTAAGCATTTTTATCGTAGTGTGGGCGGTAACCACGGTAGATAGTTGGGTAAATATCAATAGCATTTTTGGGGTAGATCCAACAACTGGCGAGAGTAGGAATATTCCTGGGTTAGGCTTGGTGCTGGTCATTTTGATCATCTTGGGAGCGGGCATTTTCGTGACCTATTTTGTTACCGAACCTATGTACAATTGGTTTCAGCGTTGGTTGAACAAATTGCCGCTATTCAATTTTATTTATACCTCTATTAAAGACTTAACAGAAGCTTTTGTGGGTGACGAGAAGAAATTCAATCATCCCGTATTGGTAGAAGCCGAAGGAGATATGAAACGTATTGGTTTCCTTACACAAAACGATTTGAGTAAACTAGACATGCTCGACGAAGCCATTGTTTACTTTCCATTTTCTTATTCTTTTGCAGGGCAGGTTTACATTGTTAAAAAGGAAAAAATCAAACCTTTGAACATGAGTGCAGCCGATGCCATGAAACTAGTGGTAAGTGGCGGCGTTACCCACCTTTAAATACCTCTAAGGATAACCAATATAGCAATCATAGAAATAAAGGCCACTAACAAACGAGAAAAAAATTCGCGGATGTAAAGCCCCGCCAATAAGGCCAGTTCGTCATCTAGATTTTGTCCCATCATTATGCCCGAACCCGAGGATGCCTTGTAATGGATTTGGGTTTCTTGATGATTGCTAATGGTCCATTGGCTCAGCCAGCCATTGCTATAGTTCCATGAGAGGGGAATTTGTCCAGGTATGTTGATAATGGCACGCATTTGCCATACATTCATTTTAATGTTGCCCAATTCTGCATGATTATCACCATAAATGGTAACCGTTGGATCCATGTAGCTTTTGCATTTGAATTGGTAATTGGTATGCGACATAATACCCACAGCGTGATTGTCCCAGGTATTAAAAATGAGGTTTCCACAAATTTGTCCGTTGCAGAAGATTTGATAGGAGCTATCGAATACGCCCTTTGTCCATGTTACTGTTTTTTCCATGATAGCTTTTACTTATTAGATGGTTGATTTGCCCTTGCGTTACAAAATATTTGCCATTGAAGCCCAAAAACCAAATTTATACAACATACGGTTGTATTCCTTGTTTGGATTGTAACGAGATTGAGAGAACGTTAATTACGTAAAAAAGCCTCATAGAATTTGTCGTTCTATAAGGCTTTTCGTTTTCAGGTTTTGATCACCTAGAAGTTTGGTTTCAATACATATTTGTCGTAGAACCTAAAGATGTGTTCAGCAGCTTCTTCTGCCGTATCCACCAATCTAAATAAATTCAAGTCTTCCGCATGGATGTTATGTTCTTTCTCCAACATCGTATTTTTTAGCCAATCAACCAATCCGCCCCAGTAAGCAGAACCTACCAATACAATAGGGAAACGGGCAATTTTGCCTGTTTGGATTAATGTTAAAGCTTCAAAAAGCTCGTCCATGGTTCCCATACCGCCAGGCAATACAATAAAGCCCTGCGAGTATTTCATAAACATCACCTTTCTGATAAAAAAGTAATCAAATTCTAGCAAGCGGCTAGGTTCAATGTACTTGTTGTGGAATTGCTCAAAAGGTAAATCAATATTTAAACCTACAGACTTACCGCCATTCATATGGGCACCTTTATTTCCAGCCTCCATAATACCTGGTCCACCACCAGTAATTACACCATAGCCACGTTCAGTAAGCAAACGGCCACATTCAACGGCTATTTGGTAATAAGGGTTGGTTTCTGCAGTTCTAGCCGAACCAAAAATACTTACACATGGCCCAATCTTCGATAATTTCTCAAAACCATCTACAAATTCGGCCATGATTTTAAAAATCTGCCAGCTATCAGTTACTTTAATTTCTTGCCAGTCTTTATTGGCAAATGCACTTCTTATCTTCTCTTCACTATTCATACTTTTAATTGGGTTTTAAAATCTAGTTTGCTGATCTGTTTTCTTGCTGATCAGCAATAGTCCCATAAAAGTAATAAATCCATTGATTAAAATAAGTTCTACACTAAAAACATATCCGCCTAATAGCTTCTCCGTATTAGTCGCTAATAAATAGCATAGGATAGGGGAGATGATACATACCAGAGGAACTAATTTGTCATGTAACCCACGTGATTTTACAAATAATCCAAATGAATATAAACCTAACAATGGTCCATAGGTGTACGAAGCAATCAAGAAAATTAAGCTCACTACCGATGAACTATTTAGCGAGTTGATGATGATGATCACGAAGAACATCAATAGTGAAAAAACAACGTGTACAATGTGCCTTTTCTTTACGGCATCTTTTTTCTCTGCATTCTCTTTTTTGTTCATGCCTAAAAAGTCTACACAAAAAGAGGTAGTTAAGGCCGTTAAAGCACTATCGGTAGTCGCAAAAGTGGCGGCTGTTAAACCTAGCATAAACACAATCGCAGGAATAGTGGTTAAATGGTTAAGGGCAATTTCAGGGAACAAAAGGTCGGTTCTTGGTTTACCGGTAATATGATCTAAAGGAATTTCAATACCGTTTTTGGTAGCGAAAATGTAAAGCAAAGCACCAACACTCAAGAAGAAAATGTTTAATACCACAAATATACCAGTGAAGGTAAACATGTTTTTTTGAGCCTCGCCAATGGTTTTCATGCTCAGGTTTTTCTGCATCAAATCCTGATCTAGACCTGTCATGGCAATGGTTACAAAAATTCCACCAATAAACTGTTTGCTGAAATAAAACTTGCTGGTTAAGAAATCTTCAAAGAAAAAGATCTTAGAGTAACTGCTGCTTTTGATGGTTTCAAAGGCTTGTGGAATGCTTAAACTTAAGCTGTCGCAGATGAAATAAATGGTTAGGAAAACAGATAAAACTAAGAAAAACGTTTGCAGCGTATCCGTAATAATGATGGTTTTCAAGCCGCCTTTAAAGGTGTACGACCAAATTAAACCTAATGAAATCAATACCGTTACCCAAAAAGGAACACCATAAGTGTCGAATATGAAACGTTGTAACACAATCACTACCAGGTATAATCTTGTAGCCGAGCCAAGGGTTCTGCTCACTAAGAAAATAAAAGCGGCCGTTTTGTAGCTATAATAACCTAATCGTTGCTCTATATAACTATAGATGGATGTTAAATTCATCCTGTAGTACAAAGGCAACAGTACCGTTGCAATAATGATAAACCCGACCGCATTTCCTAAAACAAATTGGAAATATTGGAATTGATTACCTCCTGGAGCACCCACTTCACCTGGTACCGAAATAAAAGTAACCCCCGATAATGCGGTTCCAATCATCCCAAATGCAACTAAATACCACTTAGAATTTTTGTTTGCCAAAAAGAAAGTAGAGTTGTCGGATGAATTTTTCGACGTCGCAAATGCGATTGCGATTAAGACGCCAAAGTAGCCTATTAAGAAGCACAGTAGTAATGTTGAACTCATATATAATCTGATTTGTTGCTAAAAGTAGCAAAAACTTGCTAAAACTTGCAAAAGTGCTAGCTTAAAAAATAAAGATATACTTTTTACCGTGATAAATCATAGCGGGATGATGGCGTTGTAATGAATTGAGGTGTTTGGGATGATACTTAGCTTTGTTTCTTTGATTGCCGTTAATACAGGCATCATTACGCCTTGTTTTAAATGATTGCTTATAAGTGGTTTGATGGTCCATAGGGGAACGTTGGGTTCTTTTGTGAAAGATTTTGATTTTAATTATCGATTGTGGGACTGCGGGGCTTTGCCCTATGCGCTTAAATCCCTAATTTTGCAGTATGAATTTTTCTTCCAAGTTGCTCGAAGATGCAGTAAATGAGTTTGGTAAGTTGCCAGGTATTGGCCAAAAAACGGCATTACGCTTGGTTTTGCATCTTTTGGGAAAAGAACAGGTTGAAGTAGCCCAATTTGGAAATACCTTGATCAAACTGAAGAACGAAATCAAAAATTGTAAGGTTTGTCACAACATTTCCGATTACGATACCTGTAATATCTGTTCGGCACCAAAAAGAGAAAAGGAAGTCATTTGTGTGGTGGAGGACGCTAGAGACGTAATGGCCATTGAAAATACCAACCAATATTTTGGAGTATATCACGTTTTGGGTGGGTTGATTTCGCCTATGGATGGTATCGGACCTTCAGATTTGACCATCGAAGATTTGGTAGAACGGGTAAAAACCTCCGAGGTAAAAGAAATTATCTTAGCTTTAAGCGCTAATATGGAAGGTGATACCACATTGTTCTATCTGCATAAAAAATTGAAAGATTTTAATATTCCAATTACTACTATTGCCAGAGGAATTGCTTTTGGCGGCGAGCTTGAATATGCAGACGAGGTAACACTTGGTCGCTCTATTGCTACTCGTGTACCCTATGAAAACACCCTAATCAAGTAATTTATGAGTTTAAAAGATAAAACGGTAGTCATCACTGGCGCATCTTCCGGTATTGGAAAAGCGCTGGCACAGGAAATGGCGAAACGGGGTGCTAATATTGTACTGGCAGCACGCCAATATGTAACCCTTTGTGAAATTACTGCAGAGCTGGAAAAGGAATATGGCGTTAAAGCTTTGGCCGTACAGGCCGATGTGAGTAAAGAAGAAGATTGCGAGGCATTGGTTAAACAAACCATACTCACCTTTGGTAAGCTAGATGTGCTCATTAACAATGCAGGCTTATCCATGCGTGCTTTGTTTAAAGATTTAGACCTGTCGGTGCTTAAAGATTTGATGGACGTGAACTTTTGGGGCACCGTTTATTGCACTAAATATGCACTTCCAGAGATTTTAAAAACCACTGGAAGTATTGTAGCCGTATCTTCAATTGCGGGGTATAGAGGTTTGCCTGGACGTACAGGCTATTCATCTTCTAAGTTTGCGATGAACGGTTTTATGGAGTCGTTACGTACCGAGTTACTGAAAACAGGAGTACACGTAATGGTGGCCTGTCCAGGATTCACCACTTCCAATATCCGAGTGGCTGCTTTGTCGCAAGACGGAACTGCGCATGGCGAAACCAGTATGGAAGAAGGAAAAATGATGAGTGCCGAAGAAGTGGCACAACGTATTTGCGATGGCATCGAACAAAGGAAACGTACCTTGATCATGACCCGACAGGGTAAACTTGCCGTTTGGGTCAATAAGTTGTTTCCCGCATTTGCCGATAAAAAAGTATTTGAACTTTTCACTAAAGAAAAAAATCCCCTGATTAAATAATGACGCGTCACAAGCAAAAAACGCTCATTTTTGTCTTGTTTGGATTTTTGTTAAATCACCTCTTCATCTTGGGAGCTTTAGCCCAGCGGCCTTCGCATGCCTTAAATAATAGCAAGGATTATATCCAGATCGTTAAATATTACAGATACCTTAACCCCGATTCGGCACTTTATTTTGTAAAGCAAGGCCTTAAAGTGGCCGAAACGCAAGGCGACTTGTTGGGTAAAGCCGCTTTACTTAACCAATATGGCATGATTGACGACAATGCCACGAGGTATAAAGATTCTCGGGAAAAGTATTTGGAAGCCGAGGCGATTTATAGAGAAGCGGGCGATGACATAGGTTTGGCAGCAACTTTAGTGAGGCTCGGTGTAGTAGAAAAACGTAAAGGGAATTTTGATAAGGCGTTATCTTATTTTATGGACGCCCTCAACATTAGCGAAAAAAATGGTCATAAGCCAGGCATGCTCGAAGGAAGAGTGGTATTTGCAGAAGCTTATTACAGTTTGGGCGAGTATGAAAATGCCTTGAGTAACCTGCGCATGGCCGAAGAAATTGATCGTCAAATTCCGCTTTCCAACCTGTCGCTAAACATGTACATTAATTACGGAAATGTATATACCAAAATAGGCCAATACGATAAAGCAATCGCTTATTTAAATAAAGGCCTTTCTAAAAGCAACAGACCCGATTTTAATGGTTTAAGGATTAGTTTATTGGTGCAGTTGGGTACGGCTTATTACAAAAGCGGCAAACGTAACCAAGCCATTAGTATTTATAACCAGGCTTTAGTATTTACCAGAGAAATCAAAAATGTACTCAGAGAGCAGTCAACCTTGATTGAACTTTCTCAAGTATATGTGAAAAATCAGCCAGACAGCGCTCTCTTTTATCTTTCGCAGGCCTTAAAAATTGCAGAAACGCATAAAATGTACCGACAACAAATTGCCGCATTGGATAATATTGGAGATTTGTATAAAGCAAAAGGTAATTTAGCCAAGGCGCTTTATTATCGGGAACAGCGAAACAGTTTGGCCGAGCAGGTATTTTATACCGATATGATGAAACAGGTTTCGAGCCTAGAGAGCGCTTATGAGTTGGAGAAGTCCAAAACCCAATTAACCGAGCTTAAGGCGCAAACCAAGGAGCAAAAGATGATTAAAAACATCTTCCTTTATGTAGCCATTGCCATATTTATAGTGCTCATCGTTACCTTGGGGAATTATTTCCGCTCTAGACACTTGAATAAATTACTGACCAGTGCCAATAAAGAGCTTGAGGAAAGTAATGAGATCAAGGATAAATTTTTCTCTATTATAGCCCATGATATCCGTTCGCCCTTAGTGTCTACCATTAGCATTCTTAAACTGATTTCAGATAAAGAACTGGACCAAGACATACAGGAGAAAATGGTAGGAAAGCTAGTTGCCCATTGTGATAGCAGTTTGGAAATATTAGATAAACTACTCAAATGGGGGCAAATGCAAATTAAGGGAGTTCGATTGAATATTTCAGAGTTTAATCCCGTCGTAAATATTTATCGCAATTTAGGTTTGTTACAGGAGTCGGCAACAGAAAAAGGCATTACGCTTGATGTAGATATACAAGAAGGGGTGGTGCTGAAAGCGGATGCAGACCATTTTGATTTTGTGGTGAGAAACTTATTGGCCAATGCCATTAAATTCACCGAAAAAAATGGACAGGTCACTTTGAAAGCAAAAGCCATTGATAAGCATACCATTAAGTTCGAGGTGATGGATAATGGGGTAGGTATTAGTCAATCCAGAATCGAAAAACTTTTTGAACTCTCGGCAACAGGAACCAAAGGTACTTCAGCAGAAGAAGGAACCAGTTTGGGTTTAATCATTTGTCGAGAATTTGTGTTGGCCAATGCAGGTAAGCTCGAAGTACAGAGCGAGATAGGAAAAGGCACCACTTTTTCTTTCACGATGAAGGGCTTTTTGAAAAATATTGCATAAAAAGTAAAAACGTTTTTGCATTTAAAGAAAAACAATTACATATTTGCTTACAGAATGAAACAAGTAAACGTAAATACAATTTGGTGGTGGCATAACGCAATAGCGTGATGTGACCTTTTGTACGTTTATTTTTTTAATAAGAATATTTTAGAAGGTTGCTGATGAGGCAACCTTTTTTTGTTGATAACCATGAAGAAAATACTTAACCACCTTTTTGAAAACAAGACTTTTAGCAGTGCCGAGGCTCAAAAAATACTGACCTCTATTGCCATGGGCGAATTTAACCATGCTCAAATTGCTGCATTTATTACGGCCTATTGTATGCGTAACATTACTGTCGAAGAATTAAAAGGTTTCCGTGATGCGATGTTGGACTTGTGCCTGAAAGTTGATTTCTCCGACTTTGAACTGGTAGACCTTTGCGGTACCGGCGGCGATGGCAAAGATACTTTCAATATTTCTACTTTAGCTTCGTTTGTAGTGGCTGGTGCAGGTCATAAAGTAGCCAAACATGGTAACTATGGCGTTTCCTCTGGCTGTGGATCTAGTAATGTGATGGAGTATTTAGGCTATGGTTTTACCAGTGATGAAAATGAGTTAAAACGTAGTTTAGAGAAGGCAGGTATCTGTTTTATCCATGCGCCATTGTTCAATCCAGCAATGAAAACCGTTGCACCTATCCGTAGAGAATTGGGCGTAAAAACTTTTTTTAACATGTTGGGACCAATGTGTAATCCAGCAAAACCGAAAAATCAGATTGTAGGAGTGTTTAGTTTGGAGTTGGCCCGTATCTATGCCTATTTGTATCAACAAACCGATAAAAATTATACCATTATACACGCCGTGGATGGCTTTGATGAGGTATCGTTGACCTGTGATTTTAAAACTTTCAGTAAAAAAGGAGAAGCCCTGACAAGAATTGCCGATTTAGGTTTCGAGGAATTACAGGAAACACAAATACGAGGCGGAGATACCATCGAATCATCAGCGAAGATATTTACGGAAGTACTAAATGGAGAAGCTACGGAAGCGCAAACAAATGTAGTATTGTGCAATGCAGCACTAGCCATACAAACCATTAAGCAAAATGTAAGTTTCGCCGATTGCTATTATGAAGCAGAAGAATCCTTGTTAAGCAAAAGAGCCTTGGGAAGCTTTAAAAATTTAATAGCAGGATAAACCAACAAACCATCTAAATCTTAGAATCCAACTAAAATGTCCTAAGGTGTCTAAGGTGGTTAAAAAGAAATAAAATATTAAGAAATGAAGATAGTTAAGGCAATGTCAAAACTTAATGTCCCTTAATCCCTTAATGGTTAACACTAAAATGCTCTAAGGTGCCTAAAAAGAAATAAAACATTAAGAAACGAAGATAATTAAGGCAATATCCAAGGCTAATGGCTCAAACTAAAATGTTCTAAGGTGTCTAAGGTGGTTAAAAAAGAAATAAAACATTAAGAAATGAAGAAAATTAAGACGATACCAAGCTTAATACCCTTAATCCCTTAACGGTTAACACTAAAATGCTCTAAGGTGTCTAAGGTGGTTCAAATAAAAACAGGTTAAATAAAATGAAAATGAAAATCAAAGTTTGCGGGATGAAACAAGCAGCCAATATTGCTGAGGTAGCCAACCTACAACCTGATTACTTGGGCTTCATCTTCTATCCAAAATCCCCTAGACTGATCAGTGAAGTATCTGCCGAACTCATTAAATATGTTCCTGCCGATATTAAAACCGTTGGAGTATTCGTCAATGAAGAAATCGAAGAAGTAAAATTAAAAATAACCAAGCATCAATTAAAGGCGGTACAGTTACATGGAACAGAAAGTGTGGCATATTGTGCAGAACTAAAAAGTATAGGAGTAGAAGTGATTAAAGCATTTGGCGTTCACCCTGAATTTGATTTTAAACAATTGGAAGCCTATGCTCCTGTGATAGATTATTTTCTTTTTGATACCCAAACACCCGCACATGGCGGCTCAGGTAAAGTATTTGATTGGAAATTACTTGAAGGTTATCAGTTGGATCAACCTTATTTCCTAAGTGGAGGAATAGGATTAGAGCATGCACCGCAAATTAAAACAATACAAGACCCTAGGCTTTACGCCATAGATGTGAACAGTAAATTTGAGCTAGAGCCAGGTTTGAAAGATGTAGAGCAGTTGAAAGAATTTTTTAAAGAATTAACTTAAACAAGTTCGTCATATCGGACGAGGCACGAGGACATATCTAATAAATAACTAGATTTCCCATCGCTACGCTCACTCGAAATGACGGAAAGAATAAAATAAAACATGAATTATTTTGTAGACGAAAGAGGGTACTATGGTGATTTTGGTGGAGCTTACATCCCCGAAATGCTTTATCCGAACGTAGAAGAACTGCGTCAACAGTACCAAGTAATTATTGACGACGAACAATTTCAGCAGGAATTTAAGGCCCTGCTCAAAGATTACGTAGGCAGACCATCGCCACTTTATCTGGCCAAACGTTTGTCTGATAAATACGGCGCAAATATTTTCCTTAAGCGCGAAGACCTGAACCATACAGGAGCCCATAAAATTAACAATACCATAGGCCAAATTTTACTGGCCGAAAAGCTGGGGAAAAAGCGGATCATTGCCGAAACTGGCGCAGGACAACATGGGGTGGCCACCGCTACCGTTTGTGCTCTGCGTGGTTTAGAGTGTGTGGTGTACATGGGCGAGGTGGATATTAAACGTCAGGCACCTAATGTGGCTCGTATGAAAATGCTAGGCGCAAAAGTAGTGGCTGCAACCTCGGGGAGTAAAACATTGAAAGACGCTACTAACGAAGCCATGCGTGACTGGATCGCCAATCCTGTAGATACCCATTATATCATTGGCTCGGTGGTTGGTCCACATCCTTATCCCGACATGGTGGCGCAATTTCAGTCGATCATCTCTTTCGAAACCAAAAAGCAGCTCCAAGAGCAAACTGGAAAATCATTGCCAGATTATGTATTGGCTTGTGTAGGTGGCGGAAGTAATGCAATGGGCATGTTCTACCATTTTATTGATGATGAAAGTGTAAAACTGATTGCGGTTGAGGCGGCAGGTAAAGGAGTGGATAGCGGTTTTTCTGCGGCCACTACCACTTTGGGAAAAGAAGGGGTATTACATGGCAGTAGAAGTATTTTAATGCAAACGCCAGATGGACAGGTCGTAGAACCACATTCTGTTTCGGCTGGATTGGACTACCCAGGTATTGGTCCACAGCATGCACATTTGTTTAAAACAGGCCGTGGTCTTTATGCTTCAATTACTGATGACGAGGCACTACAAGCTGGCTTGCTTTTAACCCAATATGAAGGGATTATTCCCGCGATTGAAAGTGCACATGCCTTGGCCTATCTCGAAAAAATGCAATTTAAAGCAGGTGATAATGTAGTCGTTTGTCTTTCGGGTAGGGGCGATAAAGACATGGAAACCTATATGAAATATTTTAATTTATAAAGGTAAAAAGGTTTAGGATTGAGCGTTGCGCCTAACGACTAAGCCCTAACCACTAACTACTAAACACTCGACATAAATGAACAGACTTCAACAACTATTTCAGCAACAACAAAGAGAGTTACTCTCTATTTATTATACCGCAGGTTACCCTAATTTGAACGATACCTTGGATATTGCCGAGGAACTAGAGAAAGCAGGAGCCGATTTTCTGGAAGTAGGTTTTCCCTATTCAGATCCAGTGGCAGATGGCCCCATTATACAAGCCAGCAGCAAACAGGCTTTAGATAACGGCATGACCTTGGCCATTTTATTTGATCAATTGAAAGATTTACGTCAAAGAGTAAACATTCCTATTTTACTGATGGGCTACGTAAATGTGGTTTTACAATATGGAGTAGAGGCTTTTTGCCAAAAATGTCAAGAAGTAGGGGTTGATGGCTGTATCATTCCCGATTTGCCGATGTACGAATACGAAGAATTGTATCAATCAACTTTTGAAAAATACGGTTTAAGCAATATCTTTTTGGTAACACCACAAACCTCAGAAGAGCGTATCCGCAAAATTGATGGGTTGAGTAATGCTTTTATCTATTTGGTATCCTCTTCGGCTACTACTGGAAGTAATTTGGCGGTTTCTGAAAGTGCAACAGCTTACTTTAAACGCATTGCCGACATGAACCTGAAAAGCCCAGTAGTGATTGGTTTTGGAATTTCTAATAAAGAAACTTACCAAGCCGCAAGTCAATATGCAAGCGGTGCCATTATAGGAAGTGCCTTTGTAAAAAATATCGATGCCAACAACCTAAAAGGAAGCATTAAGGGATTTATGGGACAGTTCAAGTAAAGTTTGAACTGTTCATCCCAATTTCTCAACCCTGCTTTGTCAGTCTGAGCCTATCGAAGACTATTTGTGCTAATCGCGCCTCGCTTGGGCTCCTTTTTGTTTGTCGGAGGGCAGTCAAAGACCGTGGTGTTAAAGCCACAGCACAGTCCAAGCTTCTCATCCCACTTGTCAGTCTGAGCTTGTCGAAGACTACTTGTGCTAATCAGACCTCGCTTGTTTGCACCCTTTTTATCAGTCGGAGGGTGGTCAAAGACATTGGTGTTAAAACCATTGGCCAAATCCAAGCGCTCACTTCGTCTGTCAGTCTGAGCCTGTCGAAGACTACTTGCTGCATAATGTTTCGACAAGCTCAACATGACAACGTTTAGTGATTACTCTTTAAAAATGCTTGGAAATATAGTCCATAGCTTCTTGCTGAGTCAAAACAGCAAAATCTTTATAACGCTCATGAACATCAATAATTTCTAAAATAGCTTGATCTACCAACTCTTTGTTCTGCCAAGTTTTAAGATCGGCAATTACCGTAGCCAAGCATCCCTTTTTGTAGGCAATTTGTCCAATCACATGAACTAAAGTGCTACTCACCCTTTTTGTGGGGTCAAATTCTAGTTGTTTCAACAAGGGTAAAATGTCTTGTGGATATTTTCGTCCCCTAAGCTCAATACCATGGCAAATCTCACGCCTAATTTCTTTATCGGGATGTTGCAAATAACTTGCGGCCCAAGCCAATACTGGAGAAGGGTTTACTTCGCCCATTTTTTTTACGGAACCAATCACAGCATTTCTCACCGCATGATGCTCGTCTAATAATCCCTTGTCAAAAAAAGACTGAACTACCGTAAAATCACTTTTGCCAATTTCACCAGCAGCATTCACTACGGTCTGTCTTACTTTAAAATCATCATGGCCAAGAAGATTGTTTAACAGTTCAATAATGTTAGGCAAATGCCCAATATCCATTTTGTAGATTTTCCCAATGGCCAGGTAGGCCGCTTTTCTAATATAGGTATCCTCGTCAGCAAAATAGGGAAGTATAGCGGTATAATTTGCTACGCTCATCTCTTTTAAGATAACCGCCTGAATTTGCTTCACTAATACCTCTCGCTCTTGTTTAGCTAAATCATAAAAAGCCATATCAATTTGTTTTGATACAAAATAAAGAGGGAGTAGTTACTTAACGTAAATTTCCTTAGACAGCTTACTGATTTTCGCTTCGTAAGCTTTAAGTTCAATGTCGTACTTCGTGCTGCGTTCCTCTAAAGACTTATAAATTAAGGTGTAGTATTCCTTGTTCAAGGTGCTGTAGGTTTTGTAAACCCCTATTTTGGGTTGTACGCTTTTGCTATGCGTTAATTTATTTAAGCTGTCAATAATTTCGATGTTCCTGTTCCAGTAATAAACGCCAATATCTCTAACGTCCGAAAGTACTTTCTCTCTGCTCTTCGAGGTCGTGTCTAATGGGAAAATAGCTTCGGCCATATTAGCCATGGCATAAAAATCAATCATCATCTCATTAAACTTTTCCTTGTCTTTGAAGCTGTTCGCAAAAACCGTTATGCTGATATGATTATTGTTTTTAAGGGACGTCTGCATGCTCTTTAATACCGATTTAAAAGCAAAAAAAACGCCTACAGAAGCAATCAATAGCGGTACGGTAATGGCAAGAACAATAAAGAGAGGTTTTTTGATGGATCTTTCACTCATGTTTGAGATTATTTAGGGATACTTAGCTTTTGCCAATCTTCTCGTTGCAAAACAAACCAATAATGTGGAGTATCATCATAGTCGAAAGTTGCTATCGGAGTTAGCCCACATTTTTGCAAAACATTCTTAGAACCCAAATTTTCTATATCACAAATGCCATAAACGGTCTCTAAATTCATGGTTTCAAAAGCATATTTAACGCAAGCCTTTGCCGTTTCGGTAGCAATGCCAGTACCCCAATATCTTTCCACTAACCTATAGCCCAAATCGTGGTAGTTCACATGGCCATTAGTAGGCTCAATAATATATTTGAAACCTGTCCATCCCACAAAATCGCCATTGGCTTTATCAATAATGGCCCATCTGCCAATACCCAAGTCTTCATATTGTTTTTGGATGTTCTTAATGACATTTTCAGCTTCTTCTATCGTTTTGATAGGGTTCTTCCCTAAAAAGGTATGCACATTGGGATTGCTGTCCAGTTCAAAAATACCCGCAGCATCGGTGATTTCTAAAGGTCTAATGAGGCATCTTTCGGTTTCAATCAAGATATTAGGCATGCTTACGTTTTAAGGTCTTAAGAAAAATAAATCCAACAACTCCAGATAAAATAGAAGTGCAAAGGATGGCAAATTTAGCTTCAATAACGTGGAGGTAGTCTGTAAATGAAAGCATGGCAATAAAAATAGACATGGTGAAGCCAATTCCTGCTAGCATGCCTACGCCAATAATATGCTTCCAGTTAGCCGCCGAAGGCAATTTGGCCAGTTTGAGTTTTACGGCCAAGTAGGAGAATAAACTTACACCTAGTGTTTTTCCTACAAAAAGCCCTAAAATAATTCCAAGTCCTAATGGTGAAGCCAAGCCCTTTAACATACCACTTTCAAAGGTAATGTTGGTATTTGCCAGGGCAAAAATAGGCATAATTAAAAAGTTGACCGGCTTGGCCAAGGTATGTTCTAAATTTTCTAAGGGCGATGAAGTACTTGTTCCGGTAGGGATGGTAAAGGCTAACAATACGCCTGCAATAGTAGCGTGGATGCCTGAATGGTGCATGAAATACCAAAGAAAAATGCCTGGGATCAAGTAAGACCAAAGCGATTTGACTTTAAAATAATTTAAAGCTGCCAATCCAACCACAATAGCGCCTGCAATGTAAAGTTCTTGCCAATGGATTTGATCCGTATAAAAAATAGCAATCACTAGAATAGCACCCAAATCATCAACGATGGCCAATGCTGCCAAAAATATTTTTAAGGATGGCGGTACATTTTTGCCTAACATGGCAATAATGGCCAATGCAAAAGCAATATCCGTAGCCATGGGAATACCCCAGCCACTGGCCGTTGGTGTACCTTGGTTAACGGACCAATAAATACCCGCAGGAATGAGCATGCCACCAACTGCAGCAAGTACTGGGAGCGAAGCTTTACGGATATTGGATAGTTCCCCAGCAACCAGTTCTCTTTTAATTTCTAGCCCTACCAGTAAGAAGAAGATAGCCATTAAGCCATCGTTAATCCAAACGGAAACACTGTAACTGATTTCGGCACTGCCTATTTGAATGCCTAAAGTTTGGTCTAGCAATTGTTGGAAAGCCTGTTTCGCACCAGAATTGGCAATAATCAGCGAGAAAGCTACACAAAATAACAAAAGGATTCCTCCAGTCTTTTCAGAATTGAAGAATTTAGTGAAAGCATTTTTGTTGAATTTTTGCATTTGGCTAAAATACCAAAATTCAGCTGCTATCGGAAAAGGTTTCGTGGATAATTGGTCGATTTTTTAGGTAAAGATTGTGGTCTATCGTCCAATAAACATTCATTAAACCCTTATGCGTCTATTTGTTTGTGTTTTTTAGTAGGAAAGCTGCCGAATTAAACCACATAGACACATAGAAAACTCAATAGCGTTATCTAATGCAAGTTATGGATGTACCCTATGTGTCTATGTGGTTATATTTTTTTCTTTAACAGCCAATATGAAAAATATCATAAAAAAAAGGGATGTCTTTTGGACACCCCTTCATAAAGATATGTTGTTGTTGGGTTTATTCCTTTACAAACTTGCTTTGGTAAGTTGCGCCATTGTCGGTAATTTGAACAATGTAAACACCTCTTGCAAATTCTTTTACCTTTTGGTTAAGCTGATTGTTCAAATCGTTAATGCCACCAGTAGTACGTAATTTAACACGTCCATCAATACCGCTTACTAACAATTGCAACTGATTGCTGCTGCTCGAATAGTTTAAAGTAATATTGTTTTTCACTGGATTTGGATAAACAAAGAAAGTAGCTTGGTTGCTGCCTAAAAACCTTACCGATTTTACTTCCGAATAGCTAAACTTACCATCACGGTCTACTTGCTTAATTCTGTAATAATTTAAACCTTGAGCAGGATTTTCGTCAATAGCTTGGTAATTGGAACCTTGCGCACCTTTGCTTGGTTGCTCAGCTACTTTGCTAAAGTTTTTGCCATCCAAAGAACGTTCTACCACAAAATGACTATTGTCTGTTTCCGATTTAGTTTCCCATTTAAGGGTTACCACATTACCGTTAAGGCTAGGCGTAAAATAACCCCAGTTTACACTTAAGGTGGTGTTAAAGAAATACCTGGTTTGAACTGGGTAGTGGTCGGTAGTCGTACTGCTATAGCTCGTTACCAAACTCGTCACCTGATCAAGTACCTCTGCAGAGTTGCTTAAGTAGTTGTCATTTAGGTTTTTGTTGATGATAACGTTATCAATTACCGTAGCAAAACCCGCTGTTGATCTTTTTCCAGCTAAGCTTAAAGGTAAAGTTACAGGGAAATAATTAGCAGGCTCATTGGTAAAGTCACTATAAGAAGTTCCTGTTCCAGCAGGTTTAGGAGCAATGGTTTTATCAGGATTAAGGACATCATTAAAATCTCCTAAAATGATTACTTTTTTACCAGCTAAGTTCGCATCAATATATTGCTTAAGCTGTGCAGCACCACCTTTTCTTCTATCATAGGCATCATTTTTTTCTGCATCTGTACTGCCAGTATTGGCCTTTGCATGGATCTCAATAAAGTAAACGGTTTCTTCAGCACCATTAACCAGTACTTTTGCCTCCATTAAAAATGGGAAACGACCTGATGACCAGTTTTTGTAAGGTGAGCCAGTACCGTTATTAGATAGATTGCCTGGATAATAGGTATCCCTTAATACGCCAAACCATCGTACAGGTTTAATGATATCAGTACGATACATAAAAGCTAATTTTTGTGCTTGAGAATAACCTGAGTGGCTTTCATTGTCGGCGTATGAACCAAAATCACTGAAAATGACATTGTAACCAGCAGGTAAAGTACTATTCCTGAACAAGGCAGTATCAACTACCTCTGCAAGACCATAAATATCAGCATTTAGATTGCCAAATATCGTTTTAACATTCGCTGCTTGTTGTGCTTTGTTGCTTGGGCCGTTTGCAGTAGCTCCAAACCATTCGATGTTCCAGTTCACCACCTCTAAAGTATTATTAGTGTCGAAGGTGTTACCAGAAAGGCTTAAAGTTTGGGTGGTTGTACCTGGAGTAGCAATACTCAACTGCTGCGAATAATTCGTGTTAGCCGTTGTAGGAGCAAATTTTACAAAAACGGTTGAAGATGCATTGTTAGCCTCTGCTATAGTGTACGTAGCCGAAGAAATGAAAGGACCACCACTAGTTTTAGCAATGCTGAAATTAGCAGGTGCTGTTAAGGTAACATCATTGGTAAGACCACTGGCCGAAAAGTTAAATGAACGCGCAGTTGAAGTGCTACCCGCTGCTTGGTAGCCAAAACTTAATGAAGATACAGGCAAGCTAAGTTCAACTGGCGCTGGAGTAGAAGAATTGCGAACAGCGAAGTCATCTAAAGTCCAAAGAGCACCCATTGAAGGATTGGCATTTGGTGAAGTATATACAAAAGCGATATAAACTTTAATGCCCTTATAGTTACTTAAATCAATGTTGTCGGATTTGGTCCAAGTATTAGATTGTATCACAGGGAACTTGCCATCAATATTAGTCCATGTTGCGGCACTAACAGGGCCAGTACCCGTATAATTGGTTGATATTTTTAACTGTAAAGGGATTCCTGCAAAAGCCGTTCTGCTCCAGAAAGATAACATCGGATAGGTCATTACAGAAAGATCGAATGATGGAGAAATCAACCAATCCTCATTTTCGGTACTTGAGCTTGAAGAACCACCATTAATTTGTACCGCATTGCCGCTGTTTGCTTTGCCAGTAGCATCTGAAGCATCTCTACCAAAAGAAGTACAAGCCCAAGTTTGAGCGCCTGTAATACTTTGATGAGTGAAGCCTGCAGGAAGTGTCGTACTTCCAGAAGGAGTACAGTTTTCGAAGTCAAAAGATAAAACAGATGGGTCAATACCTGTACCACTCAAGGCTACACTTATAGTATTTGATAAACCACCACCAGCAATGCTAATGGAACCATTACTTGCTCCCGCACTGGTTGGGTTAAACTGTACAAAAACATCTGTGCTTGCACCCGCTAACTCAGCACTGGTGAAAGTAAGGGCGTTAAGGTAAGTACCGCCATTTGTTTTTGAAATGGAGAAAGGAGAGCTTACGCCTGTAGAAACGGTAACATCTGCATTGCTTAAATTGCTATAATTTAGGGTTAATGTTCTTTGTGCAGATGTTAAAATATTTTGATTTCCAAAAGCAATAGAGGTTGGGTTTGTCGTTAAATTAGGATCTGTACTATTTGCAAAAGTTGGCGTTACACTTACGTCATCTAAACCAACACCTTGTGAATTTGTTCCTCCAGTGTTGATTTCCCACCTTAAATAGAGGAGTGAATTTTGGCTTAGTGTCAAATTTGGGATGGTCGCTGATTTTGCAACCACAAGTGGAGACGAAAAAGTGTATGCGTTTGTTCCAACAGGTATTTCGGTATCTGCAACGTTGCCATCAGAAAGTGCAGTCCAAGTACTTCCATCCGTAGAATAAAAGAAACTTACAGATGCTGCTCGGGTATTAATTCTATATCTTTTTATGTTAAAAGAAATCGCCAGGCTTTTTAAGTTTGCGGTGTTCGCATTCTTATAAGCAACCAATATGCTACTTGGGCTGGCGTAAGAACCAGAAGTCATGAAGCCTATGCCCCTTTCAGAAGCAGAAGTACCCCAATTGTAACGACCACCAGCGGTAGGGGAACCACTGCTGGCTTGCTGGGTAACCGTTGTAAAATTTGCAATGTCACCGTAGGTCGGGGTCGAATTTCCAGCAGGTCCCATCTTCCACGCCGTAGGTAGATTGGTAGAAGTACCCAATGAATTAAAGTTTTCTGTAACAGCCAATCCATCGGTGCTCAGGTTAATCTGAGCTTGAGCATGGAATAAGCTGAGCAGAAAAAAGCTAATAATAAGTAGTTTTTTTTTCATATAATAAGTTTTGCTCTCCAAATTATTTTGGACGCAACAAAGCTATCGTCTAGTTGTTACGAAGGTGTTAATCATATATTAAGATAGAAAGAGTAATCATAACTTAATGATAGGTTAAAATGTTTGACGTTCCATTTGCCTTTTCTTATGTGGTTAGCATTTTTGAATAGGTTTTTCATTGGTAATCAGTTTGTTGTTAACGTGTTTTTAAACTAAATACTTGAGTAACACAATTAAAGCAAATGTCTTATACTGTTATTTAAATATCCTTTCTTTTCCTTTTCCTGTTTTTAGTTCATTGAAATTTGCCCAAGTAACAAATGCAAGTAGGAATTGCATAACTACCATTATAGCGTATATGAAAAAATTGATGTTAAATTTTACATATACACTTACACCTCAATGGCTACAACAATTCGGTAATTTTCTGGGCACCAAAGTGATCAGTAATAAGATGGTTCTCTTTTCTGGGGAAATTGCTGAAGGCAGGATTTATTTTTTGGAGTTAATGCCTGGTTTGTCCGTAATGTTGAGAGATATGTATGTTCATCAACCTATACTTTTAAGAAGAATAGCAAAAGGAGATGATTTGGTGTTTGTGTATTATGATATGAGCGAAAATAGGAGTACCCATATTGTTAACGGTGTGGTTCGTAGGGTGGGTATCAACTCTCCTTTTGATATGGGAATAGTTGATTCATCAGTAGAGAGTACCTATATACCTGTTTTAAAGGAACGTGTTTATTCTTTATGTCTTTTTGTAAGCAAAAAGCTTATGGTTAAGTTATTTAAAGGACATGTACAAAAAAACAATAAGAACATATATTTCGATCCAGAACATAACACCTTGCTGTTTTATGGCCGTATTGATAGCCGCAGTAAATTACTACTTCGTCAGCTAAAGAGTAAATCATACGAACATCCTTCCTTTGAACTCTTTTTCAGAAGCACTTCTTATCGGCTTTTTGGCTTATTGATTGAAGGGTTCAGCAAAATCCGTTATCCCGCTCTAAAACTGTCGGAAATAGAAATTAAAGGGATTTTGGCCAGTCAGGAATATATTTTAACACAGCTATGGCTAAAGTTTCCTGGAGTTCGCATTTTGGCTCGGATGGCCGGTATGTCGGAGTCAAAATATAAATTAGCATTTAAGAGAGTGTTTGATAATACCCCCAACCATTTTCTATATACAGGTGAGAGCTAAATTTGTACCTACCACAGTGGGAGGTGGGGCACTTCCTGCAGATGGTACTTTCTACGCGTTTTTTGGACAGGTAGGATCAAATCTAAATATGCACCAAATGTATTTTGCTACACTAGCGGCAGCGGAAAAGGAAGCAGAGAAGGATATCTACAAAGTAACCAAAAATGGAGTAGTAGTATCGCAAACGGCCATCCTTAAATACGACAAAGGACTGTCTTATTACCGTTTGTATCTGAATGAAGATCAAGCTGCGGGATTAAATAAAGGCGGTATCCTTAGAAATACGTTCTTCAAAGCGCAGATCTCTAAGTTCAAAGGACTTGGTACACCAGTGGAAGGACAAATTCCAGGAACACCGGGAACGCCAGGTAACCCAGGTCCTGGTATAACGCCTCCTAACCCAGTTGATCCAGAAAAACCTATTATACCAGGTAACGTGGATGCCAACATAGAAGCTACCATCAGCATTACGCCATGGAAACTGGTAACAAGTGAACATGAAATATAAGAGATGACCTTAAAAGAATAGAAGGGGGGATACAACCCCCTTCTATTTAATACAGAAAGAAGAGTGTACACAATATAACAGCATGATACAAAAGGAAACGATGAAACGATATCTAAAACGCATATATATGGCGCTTCTGATGGTTACCATGCTGGTTGCCCTAAATGGCTGTATAAAAGATGATTTGTCTGAATATACTTTTGATATCGTACTCAGCTTTACAGATAGGGGCGGAAGTTGTCCAGACAAAACCGTATATACAGGTGCCACAGGTATTACGGTATACGCATTTGATGAAAGCGGAAAATTCGTTGAAAAGTTTACCCAAAAAGACATTACTTTCTCACCTGAACATACTTTAACGGTAACGCTTCCTCATGGAAACCATACGTTAATTGCATGGGCTGGAACGGTACAGGGGCAGTTTGAAGACAGATTGCTGGTAAAAGGAGTGACTAACATGAATGACCTCATCATGCCGTCATTTACCATTAATAAAGGAATAAAAGTAATGTCAGATCAGGTGCTATTTTATGGTATCCTTAAAAATATCAATGCCGAAACTGCTTCCTATACTAAAGCACAACGCATTGATTTAAGGGATATGACCAAGCCCCTCTATGTATCATTAGAAAAATATGATGCACAACGAAACTATCAAGTAAGGATCAATCAAAATGCCACGCTTTGGCGGTTTGAGACCACTGAATTGATCAATGCAAATGGCCATTTCACCATGACAGAGCTATTGGAAGATAAGCCTTCTGCTACCTATACAGGCAAAACAGGTTTGTTATGGAGGCTGGAAGACCGCAACCCGACCATCACCATCAGGGATATGGAAACAGGGATTGATATCTTCAGTGCTGATCTTAAAGAACTCATCAAAAAATTGCCACAACTTAACCTCAATTGTGAACCCTACATCGACCTACGAATTATAAGGAAATTTCCTACACAAGCACAGGTAACCATTGTGATCAACGGGTGGAAACTCATTGAATCCGAAGGTTCCATATAAAAAATAAAAACATAGGCCACAGCAAATTTGTCACAACAAACAAAGCTGATTGTGTGAGGATAAGGCCGTAAATGATTATGCCCTATAAAGTGAAAAAGATGGAAAGAATACGACTGCCTATACTTCTGGTGTGGTGTACCTATATGGTTACACTGTTTTCTTGCGCCAAGGAAAAAAACATCGTTGAGGTGAAGCCTCCTTTGCCGCAGAAGACCGTGGATGTTACCTTTGCGGTAACCCTACCTGGACTGTCACAGAACATTAGCACCTATGCCATCACTGAAAATGAAGAAAACAAGCTGAGTACTGTAGATGTCCTTGTATTTAAGGTGGTGGGTACTGGCGAAACTTTTGCCTACAAAGCCAGAGGTAGGAACATCAAGCCTATTACGGAGAACAGCAGCCAGTTTCAGGTGTCGTTAATCACTAGTACAGGCGATAAGTTCCGCTTTGTGGTGATTGCAAACGCCAGAGATGTGGTGGACGGTGCTCTTATGGGGGTCAATGAATCGAAGGCGGCTATACTTGGCAAGCTAATTATCAATAAGCCAGGCGTGTGGAATACTACCTCCGTTGCCAACTATAGCCCATTACCTATGTGGGGAGAATCGGCACCTGTGTTGGTTGCCAATGATTTTACAGAACTAGTTCCATTGCCCCTTCTCAGAAGCCAGCTCAAAGTAGACGTGTATGTATCTGCAGCGGCACAAACTACTTTCCGCATGACCAGTATCAGTGTGTACAATACCAATGCCAATGCAAGAATAGCACCTGATGCAATTAATTACAGCGCAGGGAAGGTAACTGCTGTCTCTTTGCCCAGTAACTCACAGGGAAATGCATGGCCGTTGGTCTACGATGTTCAAAATCCTGCCAAGTCAGAGGGCGAAATCTACCTCTTTGAAAAAGGTAGGGTAATGATCTCTGGGACGCCAGCACCACCAGGAACTGCTGGGATAGCTAGCCTCATTATAGGAGGCCATTTTAATGGAAGCCCTACAGAAACTTACTATAAAGTCGAATTTCTGTCGAACGATGCTACTCCAGTTCAGTTAGCATTGCTGCGCAACCATAAGTACGCTTTTAATATTTTGAAAGTAGGTGGTGCAGGGTATGATACCAAAGACAAGGCATTGGCCAGCAAGCCTTCAAATATGCAGGTGACCACTACCACCGTAGACCTTAATGATATGCCTATCGTGTACTTTGATGAGCATTATTATTTGGCTATGCAAACAGATCTGGTGGTTTACCCTACTAATGAATCTAGGGGTGAGTATTACAAAATATATACAAATTATCCTGGCGGATATACATACACATCAGATAGTTCATGGCTCACGTTCAATCCGTATAATGAAGGTGGTAATGTCATTGCTATAGCAAATACAGGCGGCCCCAGGGTAGGAACCATTACCATTACTGCTGGAAAAATAAGAGCGAACATAAAAGTTTATCAGGGTTGGGGCTCGCAACCACTTCCTTTGCCATAACACTTTCAAATAAGAATAAAGTAATTTTTCTTCGCAGGCTTAAGCGCCATTGCGAAGAAATTTTTGTACTGCTTTATACCTGTCGAAATCTAATTCGGTTCCGTCAACACTTACAACAGTAAGGAGATGGAGCTTTATCATAATAGAATATTGGTTTAGTACCCGTCGGCTACAAAAAATCTTCGATATTTCCTTTGCCTTCCCTGATCACTTCAAAATCGCCATTGGTACAATCCACTACGGTTGAAGCTTCATTGTCTCCGTAGCCTCCATCAATCACCAAATCAACGGTGTCTTCATATTTTTCATGGATCAATTCAGGGTCGGTAGAATATTCAATCACCTCGTCATCATCTTTAATAGAGGTAGAGATGATAGGGTTGCCCAGTGCCTCCACAATTTGGCGGGCAATATTATTGTCGGGAACACGTATACCCACTGTTTTTTTATTAGAGCTCAGTAACTTAGGGACATTGTTATTGGCATTAAAGATAAAAGTAAAAGGGCCAGGTAGTGCTTTTTTAAGCACCCTAAAAAGGGTGGTGTCTATTGGTTTGATATAGTCTGAAATATGCCTTAAATCTGAACAAATGAAAGAGAAATTGGCTTTTTCTGGCTTGATGCCACGTATTTTGCAAATTTTCTCTATCGCCCGATGATTGGTAATGTCGCAGCCCAATCCGTACACTGTATCGGTTGGATAAATGATCAGGCCACCTTTCTTTAAAACCTCCACCGCTTGTTCGATGGCTTTGGGGTTGGGGTTTTCGGGATATATTTTAATGAGCATGTGTAAAAATAACAAAATGATGGCGTACTTGTTTTAGTATCGGGTTTTATATTGCTACATTAGCAAAAACGGACATTAATATTAATTGAGATGAGAAAAGCATTTGTTGCAATTGCTGCTTTTTTGGTAGCATTTACGGTGATGTTAGGAATGTACCAACCTTTTTTATGGTGGACTTTTATGTTCACTGGACCTTTTGTGCTGCTAGGCATTTACGACATGATCCAGCCTAAGCACAGTATCGTACGTAACTATCCTGTATTTGGTAGGTTAAGGTATTTCATGGAAAATATGCGGCCTAAAGTTTACCAATACTTTGTAGAAAGTGATACCAATGGTACGCCATATAACCGATTAAACCGTTCATTGATCTACCAAAGAGCAAAAAAGGAGCTGGACACCATTCCTTTTGGAACACAATTGAACGTGTATGACAATGGTTACGAGTGGTTGAGCCACAGTATCATGGCCATTAGCCACCACGATTTGAACCTGCACCCAAGGGTAACGGTAGGCGGGCCAGACTGTAAGCAACCTTATTCGTCTAGTATTTATAATATATCGGCCATGAGCTTTGGTTCTTTGAGCCAAAATGCGGTATTGGCTTTGAACGGCGGTGCCAAGCTGGGCGGTTTTGCACACAATACGGGTGAAGGTGGTATTAGTGATTATCACCGTCAAATGGGAGGAGATTTGATTTGGCAAATTGGTACTGGTTATTTTGGTTGCAGAAACTTGGATGGTACTTTTAATAGTGAGGCCTTTGGTGAGCGTGCGAAGGATGAACAGGTGAAGATGATTGAAATTAAGCTCTCGCAAGGTGCTAAACCAGGTCATGGAGGGATGTTGCCAGGTAAAAAGGTGACCGCCGAAGTTGCCCGCATCCGTTTGGTACCCGAAGGTCAGGATGTATTGTCGCCTCCGGGGCACTCGGCTTTTTCTACGCCAATGGAACTGATGGCTTTTATAAAACAATTAAGAGATTTATCAGGTGGAAAGCCCGTTGGTTTTAAATTATGTATTGGTCGCAGGAGCGAGTTTTTTGCCATTTGCAAAGCGATGGTAGAAACGGGTATTTATCCTGATTTTATTACGGTAGATGGTGGAGAGGGTGGAACTGGAGCTGCGCCGCAAGAATTTTCTAACTCGGTAGGGATGCCTTTGCGTGATGCCGTTGCTTTTGTTTCTGATGTGTTGGTGGGTTTCGATCTTAAAAAACACATTAAGATCATTGCTTCGGGTAAAGTATCTACTGGTTTTGATATTGTTAAAAATATTGCATTGGGAGCTGATATGTGTAATGCTGCCCGTGGAATGATGTTCGCTTTGGGTTGTATCCAAGCGTTGGAATGTAATAGTAACACTTGTCCAACAGGGGTGGCTACGCAAGATCCTAGTTTAATGAAGGGATTGGTAGTGGAAGATAAAAAAGTAAGGGTTAAAAATTTCCATAACTTAACGGTAGCCAGTGCGGTAGAACTTTTAGGTGCTGCGGGACTGCGTGAGCCAAGTCAGTTGACCAGGGCTTATATCAATAGAAGGGTTACCCCTAACGTGATCCAAAACTACAGGGAAACCTATCCTTATATTCCAGAAGGTTCTTTGCTGAAAACGCCATACCCATCTCGTTTCGAATTGGGAATGACTTTAAGTACATCGGCCAGTTTCTTGCCTACAGATTATAAAGTGACGGAAGTAGATTATCAAACGGCTAACCCATATCACGATTAGGAATTAGCTTTTCCTTTCGATTTGTTGTCATTCCCGCGAAGGCGGGAAACCTAAAGCGAATTGTGTTGTCCCTTGTTGTCATCTCGATCCCGAGTTTTCGGGAGAGAGATCTAACGATTTGAATATACGCCTAGACGGTAGGAAAAAAGACTTACGAAGTTTAACCTCAATTTATGCCATTTTAAAACTTCGTAAGTCTGCGTAAATACTAAAGATTTCTGCCCGAAACATCGGGACAGGCGGCTGTGCTCGAAATGACAAGGGAGTAAAAATACAAAAGCCGCTTAAAGTTTAAGCGGCTTTTGTATTATAGGTCTTTATTCTTTGCTCCTTACTCCTTATTCCTTCTTCCGAGCTTAAAACTCAGCACTTTTAGGGAAACGAGGGAAGGCAATGACGTCACGAATATTGGTCATGCCTGTTACAAACAGTACTAAACGCTCAAAGCCCAAACCAAAGCCAGCGTGTGGTGCCGAACCAAAACGACGGGTATCTAGGTACCACCAAAGTTCTTCTTGAGGTACACCCATTTCATCCATACGTTGCTTCAAAACATCCATACGCTCTTCACGTTGTGAGCCACCAATCATTTCGCCAATACCCGGAAATAAAATATCCATTGCCGCTACGGTTTTATTGTCATCGTTTAAACGCATGTAGAACGATTTGATATCCTTAGGGTAGTCGGTTAAAATTACCGGACGTTTAAAGTGTTTCTCTACCAAATAACGCTCGTGCTCGCTTTGTAAGTCAGCTCCCCAGCTTTCAATCAGATATTTGAATTGTTTTTTCTGGTTAGGTTTCGAAGCCCTTAAAATATCAATTGCCTCTGTGTAGGTTAAACGTTGGAAATCGTTAGCCAAACAGAAATCTAATTTTTCTAATAATGAAAACTCGCTGCGTTCGTTTTGAGGTTTTTGTTTTTCTTCCTCTGCCAAACGGTTGTTCAAGAATTCTAATTCTTCTTTGCAATTTTCTTTAGCATAGCTGATGACGTATTTCATCATGTCTTCTGCCAATTCCATGTTGTTCTCTAGGTCGGCAAAAGCAACCTCTGGCTCAATCATCCAAAACTCTGCCAAGTGGCGGGTAGTGTTTGAGTTTTCGGCCCTAAAAGTAGGTCCGAAAGTATAAATATGGCCAAATGCCATTGCTGCTAACTCACCTTCTAGCTGACCCGATACGGTAAGGTTGGTTGCACGACCGAAGAAATCTTCCTTGAAATCTACCGCACCATCTTCTGTACGAGGCGTGCTGTCAAAGTCCAAAGTGGTTACTTTAAACATTTCGCCAGCCCCCTCGGCATCACTGGCCGTAATTACAGGCGTATGCATGTAAACAAAACCACGCTCGTTGTAAAATTGGTGGATGGCAAAAGCCAAAGCATGACGGACTTTAAAAACAGCGTTAAAAGTATTGGTCCTAAAACGTAGGTGCGCAATTTCTCTTAAAAACTCTAAGCTATGTTTTTTAGGTTGTAAAGGGAATTTCTCAGGATCACTGTCTCCCAAAATTTCAACTGCGGTAGCTTTAATTTCAACCGATTGGCCTTTGCCCAACGACTCAACTAAGATACCAGTGGCCTTAATGGCTGCGCCAGTAGTGATTCTTTTCAACAAATTCTCGTCGGTATTATTAAAATCAACTACCACTTGGATATTGCCCATGCAAGATCCGTCGTTTAACGCAATAAACTGATTATTACGGAAGGTTTTAACCCATCCCATAACCGTTACCTCAGTGTTAAAATCTGTAGATTTTAATAGTTCCTTAATTTGTTGTCTCTTAATCATATTGATTTTTATTGTAAAAGCTGCAAAAATAAGCATTTACGCTTTAATTTTCGATAATAATTGGCGGTTAAATTTTAAGAATTTGTTTAAATTTCATTCAGGGAAAGTTCACTAATGGCGAAGAAGTCGTCTCTTTGACATCAGCACGGCATTTGGTTTCACTACCAAACGTTACCTGTGAAATATAAAGGCTATTTTAACAGTTTCTAAAGCAACCTTACCTATCTTTCGGTGAATATAGTTATGTTTGTTTTTGGTCTTATTCTCAATAAACGGTGGCAAAAATACGTTCCTGGTTCAGTACTGATTATATCATAGGCAATCCCAAAAAGTTTTCACTCGAAGAAAGAATTTTCAATACCTTTTGCATTATCGCCGTTATTGCGCTTTTTTTGGAAATTTTCTTTAACTACTATATTGGTTTAAAGGTAGTTGCTTTGATTTGTTTGTTTGGAACGTTGTTTTCTGCCGGGCTTTATTATTTGTCTCGGAATAAGCGTATGACCAAATTGGCCGTAAGAAGTTTGGGGATTGTGGGCAATTTCACTTTTTTGCTCAATTATTTTTTCAATTCGGGTATTTATGGGCCTAATATGATGCTCTTTTGCTTGATTTTGCTCATCACCATTGTGGTGGTTCCCAAAAAAGAGCTTTTGTTGTGGGTGGCATTAAATGTGGTGACTGTTTTTGGGGTGCTGATTTTCGAATACTTAAATCCCGAAGTGATTCCTAATGTTTACGTAGATAATTTGGCGAAAACGGTTGATTTTGGCGTGACCTATGCGGTGGCCGCTTTGCTCATTTGCCTTAGCATTGCCTTTATTAGGAATAATTATGATAAGGAACGGCGTATTGTTTTTCAGAAGAATACAGAAATTGAAGAGCGAAATGCAAGGATCGTTTCCCAAAATGTGGAGCTGGAAAAACTTAACTCCGAAAAATCAAAAATGTTTTCTATTGTGGCGCATGATATTCGTTCTCCTTTAAGTTCGATATTGGGCTACTTGGAGGTTTTGGCCGAAACAGATATGACTGAAGAAGAAAATAATCAGATTAAGCGCCGTTTGTTGCAGGTGACCAAAGATACCTCGGAGATGCTGGCCAATGTGTTGGCATGGTCTAAGTCGCAGCTGGATGGTGCTAGGGTTGATATTATTGCCGTAAATGTTTTCCGTGAATTAACCAAGGGCTTAAGTTTGGAAAAAAGTATCGCGTACAACAAGAATATCACACTCAATCTGGTTTTAAAAGAGGAGGTGGAAGTGGCCGCCGATTTAAATATGTTTTTAATTGTGGTGCGCAATTTGGTGAACAATGCTATTAAATTTACCCCAGAGGGAGGGAAGGTAGAGGTTTCGATGGAGGTGAACCACGAAAACTGTTTCATAAAAATAAAAGATAATGGTTTGGGCGTGAATAAGGGTGAGCAGGATAATCTGTTTAAGCTAAAGGCGCATTCGACCTTTGGAACCAATAATGAGAAAGGAGTAGGGCTGGGGTTGTTACTTTGTAAAGAGTTTACCGAACTGCAAGATGGCGAAATTTGGTATGAGGCCAACACCGATAAAGGAAGCACTTTTGTGGTTTCTTTTAATCTTTACGGTTTGGTTAAGGGCAAGGAAATATAAAAGCAATAATTTCCTGTTTGGGCATTAAGTGCTGTGCTGATTTTTCCTTTGTGCATTTCGATGAGTGTTTTGGCAATGGAAAGCGGGTTGCTTTGAGGCTCGTCTTCTAGCAAATCAAATTGCGCTGTAGGGTGGCTTGTGATGCTGATTTCGACATGGTTTTCCTTCTCTGTTGATGCGAAGTGTATGTTGCTCAAGTCTGATAATCCTGATAGGTGCTGTAAAAGATAGATGAATGCATCTTTCAGTCTGTAAGGATCTCCGTAGATAATAATTTCTTTTTCGCTTTTTGTATTGATGCTGTATTCGGTGGAGTCTTGTCTGATCTCCTCCAGTAGTTGTGGTAAGCTAATTTCTGCTACATTAAGTTTGAAAGAGCTGTTGTGGATAGGGAAAGCTGATTTTAGTCTTTCTAAGTTGGTGAAAACCCTATCGTTTGCTTTTTCAATACGTTCCGCTAAAGTGTTGACTGTTTTGCTGTCGTCGGCTTTTCTTTTTAATAATTCGGCAGTAAGGGCAATGGAGGTGAAAGGATTTTTAAGGTCATGAACCGTTTTGTGAATGAAATCCGTAAAAACCTTTTTGATTTTTTGTGTTTCGAAGTGTTTTTCTAAAACAAGTGCTGCCATTTGAGCAATGTTTTCAAATAAGATGATTTCCGTTGGGTTAAGTCTGTCTTTTTGGTTGTCGATGCCAATGATTAGTCCTAAAGCGTCACCTTTTTTGGAAAGTATTGGTGTGCTGCAATAGAGCTTGACGGTTTCCATTCCTTCTAAGGTAATGTTGTTAAGGATAATTGTTTTCGATGAGCTTAAGCTTTCACTATATATCGTAGGGATTTGATGGGATTTTTGTGTTTTAACGCCTTTGCGGCCGATGATGGATAGGCCTTCTTTGTTATTCAGTAGGATTTGACCTGTGTCTATGTTTAGGCTTCTGGTGATTATGCTGTTGATAGGGCCAATAATATCCTGCAAATCAAGGATGCTCAAAGTTTCATCGTTATTCTTTTCCATCGTATTTTAATTAACGCCGAAATCCCGCTCGTTTGTATCTGCTAATATACTGTAAATAATTTTTAATTATTTTTTGGGTATTTTTTAATTTTTATATGTTTTTTAGTTGATTTTGTGTTTATTTTTGGTGTATTTTTTGTTTTTTAATATGTTTTTTATTGTTTTTGGTGTTTATTTTTGATTGTTTTTTGATTTTATTGTTTGTTTTGTTTGATTTTTGTATGTTTATTTTGTTGTATTTGTGTATTTTTTGATTTTTAATTGAAATAAATTATTAAAAACTTCAAATTTTGTTTTGAAAATGAAAATTATACGTTATATTTGTTGTGTTCATACAAAAAAGTACATTTATATTTGGTTTGATTAAAGCTCTGGTTGGATGGCCAGAGCTTTTTCATAAAAACAAATGAAATGACGAAAAGATTTTAAACTAAACCTAAACAACCTATAAAAAGCCAGTCATTTTTGATTGGCTTTTGTTATTTATGTCGTTACTACTGTAACACAGGCCTGTCCTGCCAGCTTCATAGCCAACGGAGGAATTGGGTGGTGGTTCGGGGTGAAGCAATCCCGATTATGTTGTAATTGCTCTGACTGTTCCCATGTCCATCATTTCGACCTTGTGGAGACCGCGGAGCGGCAATGAAATTAAATCTTTGAATTCTCAGATTTAGCATGTTCAAAGATTTCTCTCCCGAAAGTTCGGGACTATTCCAGTCGAAATGACGCCGCTATTTAAGTTGTTGCCGCTGGAATAAAAGCCTTTCCTATGTTCGTCATTGCGAACAGAAGAAGGGGCGGTGGCTTGGGGTGAAGCAATCTCATCTATATTATCATTACTCTGATCGTTCCTATATGCGTCATTTCGACCTTAGGGAGAAATCTTATCGTATTTAATTTTTTCTCGCGATTACAATGGTGTGTACATCTGGTTTTTTATAGGCTACTTTGGAAACTTGAATGTCTCCAAAGCCATTGGTTTTTAATTGTTTTTCTACTTCCATTAACTCGTGATATTGGAAATAAACCCTATCGCCTTCGTGATTGGTTTTAAATTCGGAAGCTTTGGGGTCGCCTTCTACAAAGCTCAAGTAAATTAAACCGTTATCGGTCAGTAGTTGGCTGGAATTGCTAATGAACTCATTGCATTCTTCTACAGATAGATACGGAAGATAAAAGCCTGCAATAATGCCATCAAAACTACCATTGATTTGATTGATTGCTCTGGCATCCATCACCTCGAAACTTGCAGTAGGATTGTTTTTTTGTGCCAATTCAATCATTTTTGGCGCTACATCAATACCCAAAATCTTAAAATCAGGTCTTTTATTTAGCAGATATTTGGTGATGTTTCCTGGGCCGCAACCAATTTCTAATATCTTGGCATTTTCGGTATTGATGTTTTGGCAAATGAAATCATAGCTTTCGTTATACAAATCCATATCCATGAACTTGTCTTCATAAATCTTTGCAATCTTGTTCCAGGTTTCGAAAGTCTCTTTGTATTTGTCCATGAGATGGTTTGGTAGTGATTTTATATTTGTCAAGAAGCTATAGAATCTATAAATTTTCGTCTCTGATCACTTTGGTGTTTGATAATCTATCGTGAAATCCGTTAGGGTTAAATAAAAACGAAATGCCGTCAAACGGAATTATTCTGCAAAGTGTTCTTCTGAGAATGTCTGAAGATGTAGGTTTGGAGCCATCGTAATTAACAACTTTAGTTTTGGTGATGAATTTGGCAAGGGTTTTTTGATATTTTGTTTCCAATAAGGCGTAATAGCCTATAAATGTGGCCAACATGATGAGGTATCCTAATAACATTTGGGTATCGTCTTGCGCATTTATTGGAAGGGTAAGTATTGTAGTTATCACCATCCATATAATGGTATCTATAACGAAATGAACAAACCTGGTTGCTGCATTTACCTTTCCAGAAGGTTGCCAAGCTTTTGTTGAAGCGTTAACGTTGGCATGCGCTTCTTCTATTAAGGTTTGGTGGATGCCTCTGTTTTTGATTTCAGCTTCTGCGGCTTCAATGGCTAAGGGTTGGTAATCTTCTCTGTCTAGTGTGATGATTTTGATAAGTTCTTGGTCGGTACGTTTAGACATGACGTCTTTGAAATCTGCTTTCATTTAGTAGTGTTTTAAAGTAGTTTGTGTGGATTGATTGCATAAAACTAAAAAAAAGTTGCAGATGTTTTGTTGGTGGCAAGACATTTTCAGTGACTAGAATGCTGGTTTTGGTTGGCTAAACCCGATTGGAGCGGAAATCCTTTTTGTAGCATAGGGTCCAGAAACCTCGTAGGTTTAACTTTTGTTTTGCGATTTATCCAATGGTAAAGTTGAGGGCTGCGCCGTTTCAAAACCTACGAGGTTTGGATGATAGGGTTGACAAAAAGATTGCAGCGGAAAGCGGGACTTCCTTAATTGAAGGACTCCTCAAATTGCTTTTCTGAAAAGTAAAAGAATGTGTGTAAAATAAAAAAGACCAGTTCGATTAACGACTGGTCTTTTTGTATATGTTTTTTCCGACGTGCGGACTAAAAACTTTCCGATTGCTTAAGCTAGTACTTCGCTTACTAAATCTGCAGCTTCTTTTAACAAGATCGCAGAATAAACTTTCAAGCCCGACTCATCGATTAATTTTTTAGCTTCCTCAGCGTTGGTTCCTTGTAAACGAACAATGATTGGAACTCTGATATCGCCAATTTCTTTGTAAGCATCAATTACACCTTGAGCAACTCTGTCGCAACGTACAATACCGCCAAAAATGTTAATTAGGATTGCTTTTACGTTAGGGTCTTTTAAAATGATATTGAAACCTGCTTTAACAGTAGTTGCGTTAGCGGTACCACCAACGTCTAAGAAGTTAGCAGGCTCACCACCAGCAAGTTTAATAATGTCCATGGTAGCCATTGCTAAACCAGCACCGTTAACCATACAACCTACGTTACCGTCAAGTTTTACATAGTTAAGGTTGCTTTCGCTTGCTTCAACGTCAGTTGGATCTTCTTCCAATTTATCACGCATTGCTGCATAATCTGGGTGACGGTATAATGCATTTTCGTCTAAATCAACCTTAGCATCAACCGCAATGATTTTATCGTCGCTAGTTTTTAATACTGGGTTGATTTCGAACATTGAAGAATCGGTAGAGTCGTAAGCTTTGTATAAAGCAGCCACAAATTTTACCATTTCTTTATGTGCAGCACCACTTAAACCTAAGTTGAAAGCAATTTTACGGGCTTGGAAACCTTGTAGGCCAACTTTAGGGTCAATTTGTTCTTTGAAAATCAAGTGAGGAGTGTGCTCCGCAACTTCTTCGATATCCATACCGCCTTCGGTACTGTACATGATGATGTTACGTCCAGCAGCACGGTCTAAAAGTACGCTCATGTAGAACTCTTTAGTTTCCGATGGACCTGGGTAGTAAACGTCTTGAGCAACCAAGATTTTGTTTACTTTTTTGCCTTCTGCACCAGTTTGTGGTGTAATCAATTGCATTCCCAAAATATCGGTAGCTCTTTGCTTTACTTCATCCAAATTTTTGGCCAACTTAACGCCGCCACCTTTTCCTCTACCTCCAGCGTGGATTTGCGCTTTAATCACAACCCAGTCAGAGTTAAAGTCAGTTTTCATTTGTTTAGCGGCTTCAACAGCTTGGTCAACTGTGTCAGCAACAATGCCTTCTTGTATAGCAACGCCAAAACTCTTTAGAATTTGTTTACCTTGATATTCGTGGATATTCATTAGATTAAAAATTTGCCCAAATCTACAATTTCCAAACCTTTATGCCAATAGAAAAATTGATTTAAATGTAAAGAAATCGCAATGTTAACTTCTTCTTGAAGTTAAATGGACGAATTGTTAAATTGTTGATCCCCTTAATGATGTTTCTTACTGGTTTAAACCTCGTAGGTTTTCAAACGGTGCAGCCTTCAACTTCACCATTGAATAAATCAACAAGTCAAGGTAAAACCTACGAGGTTTGTGTAGGATGCTCTTGCTAGTTTAAGCCCCGTTTTTTGCTGGCTTAAACCTCGCAGGTTTTCGAAACCTGCGAGGTTTTTATTGATAGAGTTTTTCGATCGTTTTCTCGAACTTCAAACTCATTTTTTTCCAGTACCTCTGGAAATTTACCCCGCCCGCTTTAAAAAGTTTTTGGTGCGCCTGCCAAACCACTAAGGTCGTGGCGAAATAAAAAACGTAGTAATATTTGTAGGTGAGGTACTTCGTTAATTTGTTTTTCTGGCTGAAAATGGTGTGCAAACGTTCAATTTGAAAAGAGATGTGAGGGGCTTCATCTATTAAAATATCGGTACATATCTGTTTTAGGAGCTTACAATGGGTGGCATCTTTTAAGCATTGATAAAATATTTGCGCAGCACTTTCTACGGTAATTACGGCGATGGTCCAAAATTCCATGTCGGTATAAAATCCTCTGAATTTTCTGAACAAGCTGTCGCCCCAGTTTTTCTTAATCCTTTTTTCGCCAATCAAATCCAGATACTTTCCTAAATTGTTGCCATGCTTTTGTTCTTCTTTGATGAATAGTTTAATGGCCTCCACATAGTTTTCATCATTTAATTTTGAAGCGTATTTGGTAGCAGCCTTAATTAGGTTCGAACCGTCTGAGGTGTCGCCCAGTTGCCAAGCCTGTAATGATTTTAAGATGTTTACTCTTTCTTCAATAGTCAAATTAGGGGCAATGCCCCAATCAATTCGATATTGCTGTAGGTTTTGCGTAAAGTATCGTACCCAATTTTCGGAGGTTTGCATTTTGCTTAGGTTTTTAAAAATTAAAAAGGCCCATTAGATATAAATAGATAATTACTACGGGGATGTTTAGTAGCATGATGCCGATAGTTTTAACATGTTCAATGAACATTTCTCTTTTAGAAAATGCAGCAACAATCACAATTAATAAGATAATCATATTGTAAAGGATGGCAATCAATAGGTAGTATAGTCCAATGGGTAAAAAAATTGAATTGTTGGTAATACAATAGGCTAAGAACAAAAAAGTGCCTGTCAAAAATGACCAAATTGCACTTTTTCGACCTACTTGAATTTCAAAGTCATTTTTCATTTTTGATTTAGGTTTTAAAGTTTCTTCTTCAATACTTTTGCTGTTTCCCATTCCAAATAGCTAAAAGATAACCATGAGCCGATAACTTGTCTTTTCAAAAGCCAGTTTATTCTGCGGTCAAGCTGCCTGCTAAATTCATCTTTCGCTCTTTTGGTTTCCAGTGTTTTACGCTCAATTTCGCTAATGGGTTTTGTTTGTGTTAAGCTGTCTGTACTGGCGGAAGCAGTGTCGGGAACTACTGAAACTACATCGGTGCTTATAGGTTCGTAGTGATTCTCTAAAGTGACGTGTTTGATTAATTTATCACGGTTTTTCACAAGTAGGGGTAGGGTCTTATCTGAAAAGCTCATTAAATGCTCTGTATCTATTCCAATTTTGTCAGATTGGCTTAGGTTGTAGCTTACGATTAGTACATCCCAATTCACAAAGCTTAAAAAGATTAAAAGCACATACCATATTTTTGAATTAACACGATAGAGGTAAAAAGTGGTTTTGTGCTTGGCCACCTTTAGGCATACGGTAACGAGCCCAATTAAACTAAGCGTAGCAAAAATTAGTACGCCAATACGTTTATAGGTAAGGCCGTGGTTAAAAATGTAATCGTAATCTCTATGGAATACCGAAGCCACCAAAAACACGTTTTGTGCCATCCAGATATAGGCTAGTAACTTGATCCATTTGTTTTTACGATAGAAATTAAGGTTTCCGCTGAAGAAGAAAACAATGATGAGCATGGCAATAACGATACTGAAAATTAGGGTGTAAGTACCGTCATGCAGCTCTGCCGAAAAGTTTTTGTTGGTTTCGATGGCTTTGTTAAGCCATAGTGTAACTACATCTATACCGTTTAGCAGTAATAACAGGATATTCAAAGCAGCAAATGAAATCACACCGATGATGTTTTCTGTTTTCAAGGCCATTTTTCGTTTGATCAAATTGCCCGCCAATAGCGTACGGAATTCGTAACCAAAAGAGGGACTTTTTAAATCTCTACGTTTACGTTTTAGCTGATCTTCATTGCCAAGCTCTATTTCGCTTAGGGCTTTACTTTTGATGCCTACAATGATCCCAGCGGTAACGGTACATCCAAGCAGGATGAAGAGAAGCTTTTCAATGCTGATGTCGACAAAAAAGAAACTGAATATGTTAACCAAGAAATCTCTGATGCTATTGGCAATGGTATGGGTGTATTTTGCAAAAATGGGATTGGCAATGCTGTATAAGAAGCAGAAAATTGAGACCATGACAAAGGGCAGTAAAATATACTTTACTGGTCTTACCACTGGTTTGACATTTACTTTCCCTAGCTTAGTTTGTTCTAGTTTTTTGATAATGCCGTAGGGACCACTGATAGCTTGTAGTATGCCCAATAGCAATGCTGTTCCTGTGGATTTTAGCAGTTCGAAATGGATGTTCCCCAAGTAAATCAGCATTGTGATAAACCAAGTGATAATGGCTAATAGTGAATTATTGTAGATCAGATAGAATGCGATAGCCAAATGCCCAATGGCGGTAATCAATTTGTGGTTATGGTAGGGGATGTCGCGGTCGGTAAATGTGGCAATCATCACTAACACCGAGAATATGGCGAAATTGCAACCGATGGTTTCGTTCCAAAATAGAAGATTGAAAATTAATCCGCCAATGGCAATGAGGATCAGCCGATAATCAATTTGTTGTATCATAATTTTATGTGGTTTAATTCAGATATCTGGATGGCTAGCCAAGCAAATAATATGGCTATAGGAATGTTGCTGAGCATGAGAAGTGCTGCCAGAAGAATTTTTCTCCAAGCAGCACTGTGGTTAATTAGATGGAGCGATAAGATGAATAAGATCAGTCCGTTTACAAAAACAGCCAACGGAATAAAGAAAATGCCCAAAATCATGAATTCGCCAATGCCACTCACAGCAAATAGTAAGAAAATACTAGTGCCAGTAAATAATGATATCCTGGTGCATTGCTTGGCCGTGGTAATTATTAGCAATTCATTATTGGAGTCTTTCATTTCTTAAAGTGCTTTGTTTTTCAAAGTTTAAGTTCAAAAAAAAATGCTTTGGAATTAGCTCCCGGCAATAGGTGTCCCGAAAACGCCCACTGCTAATTCAGCCCATATTAGGAAAAGTACCAGAATGACGGCCAGTGTGATGATTAACCTCCAATTGGTGGATCTTACTTTACGTGTAGCTAGTTCAATTACAAGTGCGGTAATGCTTAGGAGGATCCCCATGATTAAAAAGTCGAATAATTTCCAATCAACCTGATGGGTAAATTGCATGGCCATCAATGGAATGGCTAAAATAAATGCTACCATGCCAAAGGTGATCATTAGCCTTTGCGTACTGGTAGTCATTAATGTTGTTTCAGTCTTCATGATTTTATTATTTTTATAAAGTACTTTGTTTTTCAAAGTTTAGGTTTAAAAAAAATTAAATTCCCTTAATCATCTTCTCTAAGGCATCTAAATGAGCTTTAAAGGTTTGTTTCCCCAAGTCTGTTGCGGTATAAGTGGTGTTTGTTTTTCGTCCAATAAAAGCTTTGTGCATCTTAATAAATGTTGCTTGCTCCAAAGTGTTTAAATGAGAAGCAAGGTTGCCATCGGTAAGTTCCAACAACTGTTTAAGATCATTAAAACTCACACTATCATTCACCATAAGCACCGACATTACGCCTAGCCTTATCCTGCTATCAAAAATCTTATTCAGTGCGCTTATCGGGTTTTTCATTTTATCGTGGTTTTTTCGCTGCTTGTTTTTTGGTTGTTTGGAATGCTGTTATCCCAAACAGATCACCTAAAACTTTTTACTTTTCACCTTTCTCATATTTAAAATACATGATGCTGCCGTACAAAATATGTAGTACGCCAAAACCAACGGCCCAAAAATACAAGCCTAACCCAATATTGAACATGGCAATAATGCCTAAAATAATTTCACAAATGCCTAAAAAGCGAATATCTGAATAGGTGAACTTGCTGGCATTGATGAGTGCCAAGCCATAAAAGACCAAAGTGCTGGGCGCAATTAAACCAACAGAATTACTGTGGTTAAGTAGTAATCCGATCACAAAAAGCCCACCAGTAAATAATGGGATAAATAAATTGATCAGTAGATTCTTACTAGTGTTGTCCCATAGTGAAAGGTTTTTCTTTTTGCCTTGTCGGTAGGTAAAAAAGATTCCTCCCAAAATTGCTATGATAAGCACCAAAATTCCAATTTTTAGCAGTTCAATCTCAATATCCGAGTCGGCGTCCATGCCGTAACCATAGTCGCCTGCTACATATCCCTTTAAAGCCTTGTGAGCGAAATAGGCACCCACAAGTGCGGTTATTCCCGCAAAAATACCTGATAATCCGCTTAATGAGATAAACTTCGAAGAACGGTTCATGATATTTCTAATATCATTCAGCGTATCTAATTGTTCTTTTTGGTTCATTTTAAAGTGCTTTGTGTTTCAAAGTTAATAATGGATTTTTGATTTGCAAATTTTTGTTGAAATTAAATGTTGTCCAGAAGGGGAATTGAATAACGCGTCATTCTGAAATGAAGGTGCCAGCTTGTTTATTTACACTTTATGCTTTTGGGGTAATTCAGTACATTTGCGCTATGTTACAAGCCAAAGGGATAAAAAAAGCTTACGGAAACCTCCAGATACTTAAAGGGGTAGACTTTGAAGTAGAACAAGGGGAAATTGTGAGCATTATTGGCGCCTCTGGTGCTGGCAAAAGCACACTGTTACATATCTTGGGAACGCTAGATCAGCCCGATGAAGGGGAGGTGAGTTTAAAAGGAACTGCCATTAGCAAATTATCAGGTGAAATGTTGAGTGTTTTTAGAAACCTTAATATTGGTTTTGTATTTCAGTTCCATCATTTGTTGCCAGAATTTAATGCTTTGGAGAATATTTGTATTCCTGCATTTATCGCAAAAACGAGCAAAAAAGAATCAGAAAAACGGGCTTTGGAACTACTGGATTTGTTTGGCCTTAAAGAAAGAGCCTATCATAAACCTAATGAACTTTCTGGAGGTGAGCAGCAAAGGATTTCAGTAGCAAGAGCTTTGATTAACCAACCTTCCATTGTGTTGGCCGACGAGCCTTCTGGGAACTTGGATTCGGCCAATGCCGATGCGCTGCATCAACTTTTTATCAGTCTCCGTGATAATTTTAAACAAACTTTTGTAATTGTTACCCATAATACTGAATTGGCTCAAATTAGCGATAGGGTAGTCACCATGAAAGATGGTTTAATCGTTTAACTTGGTCAATTGTTTCGTGGTGTGAAATGCTAAGGAATAATATGGGTATTCAATTTAATCACTCATTTAAAAAATAACTTATTCAACATTGAAGATTCTAATTACTGGAGGTAAAACGGCCACCGCATTAAAGTTGATCAAGGCCTTTGATCAAGCATCGATTATTTTGGGCGATTATGGTGATGCTCCTTCAATAAAAATTAATACTTATGAATTTGCCAACTTGGGACCGTGGAATGCCGAAGTTTTAGCACATAATTTGCTCACTAAGTGTTTAGATTACGGTGTTGATATGCTACTTCCTTTGTATGAGGCAGAGATCAAGGCCGTTTCAAAATCTTTGTTGTTGTTTGAAGAATTTGGATTAAAAGTTTTATTGCCCGAACCTGATCAGTTAGATGCATTTTTGAATGGAACAACAACAAAGCAATGGGCTATTTTTGATCAAGGAATTGCCGTTAATGCACAATTGTTGGATGAAGCAGCGATTTCAGAGGCATTGGCCGCTCATTTAATTGGTGCTTATTATTTTAATGCAGAAACAGGTGACTTTGTATTAGTTTCGATAGCTGATCCTCAGTAGTTTTTTGACTTTTAATTTTTAACTTTTTAGCATGTCTTTCGAAAAGTATCTATCCCATAAAAAAGCATTGATCATCACGTTAGATGATGCTTTATATCCAAAAAAGGATTACTTGTTACAAGTCTACTATCTGTTCTCGGAGTTTATGGCGTATTCAGAGCAGATTGATGCGAAGGCAATTGTTGATTTCATGAGTAAGGAATACCTAGAAAATGGAGAACAAGATGTTTTTGCTAAAACTGCCGCCAAGTTTAATATCCCCGATAAATACGAGCATAATTTTAACCTACTTTTTGAAACCGCTCGACTGCCACTAAAACTATTACTTTTTCAAGGAGTATTGAATCTTTTGCAAGAAGCTGTAGTGGATAGGGTAAGTATTTTTATACTAGTGGATGGCAATCCTGCAGAAGCCATCAATAAAATCAAACAAATAGAGTGGAACGGATTGCAGGAATATCTGAAAGTCTACTTCACTTTAGAGTACCATAATTCTGTTGCTAATACCATCGTTGGATTGTTGGAAGAGCAAAGCCTTGTTAAAGATGAGGTTATCTTATTTGTTTCCAAAAACCAATCTGAAAGCAACTTCGTAGATTCTAGTGTGGAAAGTTTTTCTGTAACAGAAATATTGTAAAAAATATTTCGTTAATTAGTGATGCTTATTAATTATTAAACATGAATAAAAGATATTTTTTGATGCTATCTATGGCATCAATGTTGTTGGCTACCGCTTGTAAAAAGAGCAATAACCCTACACCAACACCAGATCCCCCAACCACACCAACCACAGGAACTAGGCAGCAATTAACACTTGATTCTATTTTCTTGTATGCGAAGGATATTTATTATTGGAATGATAAATTGCCTACTTATGATGTTTTCAACCCTAGACAATATACTTCGGGTTCTACAGACTTGGCAAACTATAACATGGCCTTATTAAATGTAGCTAAATACTCAACACCTTATGAGTGGACCACAGGTGCTACGAGTCCGAAATTTTCATACATATTTGATAAAGCCAATAAAAACCCAACGGCAGTAATCAACCCGGTTTCTTCGGTTGATTTGGAAGGGAACGGAAATGATTTGGGGATTAGATTTGGTTTGTACGGTAGTGAAAGTAACTATGTAGTTTATGTGACCGCCGTTTACCAAAATTCGCCAGCTGAAAAACTTGGTTTTGTAAGAGGCGATGTGGTTAAGAAAATAAATGGAGTAAGCTATGGCAGCAATTATGGATCAGAAATCAACTCGTTAAACAGTGCCTTAGGAGGTAGTAGCGTAGTTTTGGAAGGTCTTAAAGGTGATGGAACTACTCCCTTTAATTTAACGGTTACTAAAGGAGTTTTTGGCAGTAACCCTATTTATAAAACTAAAGTGATTGATGCAGGAGCTAAGAGGATTGGATATTTGGCTTATGCGAGATTTTCAAATGCAACCAACTCTAATACCGTTTTGGAAAATGCTTTCACTAGTTTCGCAACCGCTGGGGTTACGGATCTGATTATTGATTTGAGGTACAATGGAGGTGGTTATGTAAGTACTGCAGAAAACCTGATCAATTTAATTGCGCCTACAGGAACTGCTGGAGTGATGTTTAGCGAGTATTATAATGCGACGATGCAAGCGGGTAACGCTAAAATTTTGTCTAACCAGCCGCTTTTAGATGCTAATGGAAAAATTAGATACGGAACTAATGGTGCCATGTTGACCTATGCCAACGTAAATTATACGGTAGCTGGTAACACCACTAACTTCGCCAAAAAGGGCACCTTAGGAAATGTAAGGAATATTGTTTTTATCATCTCTTCAAACACGGCTTCGGCAAGTGAATTGGTAATTAATAGCTTAAAACCACATATGACCGTTAAATTGGTAGGTAAAACTAGCTATGGTAAGCCTATTGGGTTTTTTCCTGTAACACTTGAAAATAAATATGATGTTTATTTCTCTTTGTTTGAAACCAAAAATTCATTGGGACAAGGTGGTTATTATTCGGGAATGACACCAGATGTTGATGTTTCAGAAGTGCCAACAGGAACGGTAATGTACGATTTTGGTGATGCCAGAGACAACTATGTGAAGAATGCCATACAGGTATTAGCTCCTGGTGCTGTGGTGACTAATAGCGAGCGTTCGGTGATGTCAGTGAAGGTAAGCGGAAACAATGCCGTGTCTTCTTCTAATGTCATTAATACAGACTTTACTGACAGGGAGTTTAAAGGAATGATAGAAAACAGACTTAAGCTTAAAAATTAGTGAAAAACTGTTAAAATATTGAAAAGGCCGCTATTGCGGCCTTTTTTTTGTATTCAAAATTTTTACAAAATAATGCTTAAAAATTAAGAGGCAAAATTGTCTTTCTTATAAAAAATCGTTAAGCTTGTTTACACATAAAATTGAAATACTTATGATAGGGGAATTAATAGAAAAGGAAGAGATCGACGTAACCGAATTTTTGCCTGCAGACGCACAGTTGTCTGAAGAGTTGTTGTCTAAGCTTTCCTCTGTACAGAGGTTGGGCAACGAGTTTAAGTCTAAAGCGGACATTGCTTTTAATACCAAGCATGGTGTTAAAAAGGTGAGCACAACGGTATGGTCAGTTACCGAGAAATATCTACAATTGAAAAACAACGTCCACGTGCCAATCAAATCAATAGTTGATATAGATTTCTAACAAAAAATCCCAACGCTCAAGGTTGGGATTTTTTGTTTTTATTGCTTTTTCATTTGGAGGTTCTCCTTGAAAATGGCTTGGATATCTCTTTGCTTATCAATGTTCAAAATTACTTCCTGGATAACACTCACTGCATTCACGTAAAATTCTTTATTGATGTTTTTAAATTCATCAGTTGCTTTATGGTAGTCGGGATGGTCTTCTACGCCAAAATAAATGAAAGGAATGTTCTTGGCGTTAAAAGCTCCTTGGTCACTTTGATTGGTCCAGTCATCATGGCCAAGTTTAGGGTCGTCATGGCCCAACATTAATTTGATGTTAGGATTGGTGGTAATCAAATATTTCTTTAATTGAGGATATTTAAACGTTCCAACAGCATATAGCTCACCTTTATCATTGTGGCTAATCATATCCATATTGATGTTCAATTTTATTTTCTCTAGGGCCACTGGTGGATTGGCCACAAAAGCTTTTGCACCTTGCAGACCCGCTTCTTCTGCATCAAATAATGCAAATATCAAAGTGTTGTTAGGTTGGTGCTCCTTAAAGTACTTCGCAAAGCTTAATAGTGCGCCAACGCCTGAGGCATTGTCATCGGCACCATTGTATACTTCATTTTTGATCACACCAATATGATCGTAGTGTGCAGAAATTACAATCACATCATCGGTTTTACCTTTTATATAGGAAACTAGATTAACACCTTTGGTTATGCTGTTTCTTCCTTTGATCTCGAAGTTCTGTTCAAATGCTCCTAATGATGGGAGAGGGGCTACACCAATTTCTTTTAAACGTTTGGTAAGATAGGCTCTTGACAGCTCACTACCTTTAGTGCCCGATTTACGTCCCTCGTACTCATCAGATGATAAAATTTCTACATCCTTTAACAGCTGACTGTTTACCGTTTTTGCTTCCTTCACCGAACCACAGCCTAATTGAAATGCCAGCGGTATGATCAATAATAATCTTTTCATAAATTTTCTTTGAAGCTTAAAGTTATGAATATCTAACAAAAAAGTTTTGTTTTTGTAAAATGATTAGGAGTTGAGTTGCGCTATGCCGATAACTTTCTAAATTGCCCTATCAAATTTTCATATCATGGAATATAGAAGACTAGGAAAATCAGGGTTACAAGTAAGTGCCCTTTCATTTGGTAGCTGGCTAACGTTTGGCAATCAAATTAGTGATAAAGTAGCTGATGAACTGATGGGCGTTGCTTATGATGCAGGGGTCAATTTTTTTGACAATGCAGAAGGTTATGCCGAAGGGAAATCAGAAATTGTAATGGGCAATATCCTTAAAAGTAAATGCTGGGACCGCGAATCTTTTGTGGTTTCGAGTAAGGTTTTTTTTGGTACAGAAAACAAAGGCCCAAATAGAGTAGGCTTGTCTCGTAAACATGTTATCGAGGCTTGTAATGCTGCATTAAAACGTTTACAGGTAGATTACTTGGATTTATATTTCTGCCATCGCCCCGATAAAAATACGCCGATTGAAGAAACTGTTTTGGCAATGAATACGCTTTTGCAGCAAGGTAAAATTTTGTATTGGGGAACTTCTGAATGGAGTGCCGCTGAGATCATGGAAGCTGTTGCTGTTGCGAAACAGTACAACCTTATTGGTCCTACTATGGAGCAGCCGCAATATAATTTGTTTGAGCGTAATAAGCTAGAGAACGAATACTTACACCTGTTTAATAACCATGGTATAGGTACAACCATTTGGTCTCCATTAGCGTCAGGTATTTTGTCTGGGAAATACACTAATAGTGGGGTAGAAGGTACGAGACTGGGAATGGCAGGTTTAGAATGGCTTAAGGATAGAACTTTGGCCGAGGATAGAATGGAAAAGGCTGCGAAATTGCAACAGTTGGCTAATCAATTAGAAGTTTCTTTAGCGAAACTGTCAATTGCTTGGTGTTTGAAAAATCCAAATGTGAGTACGGTGATTTTGGGTGCTTCTAAAGTGCCACAATTACAGGAAAACCTTCAAGTGTTGGAAGTACTTCCTTTATTAACTGAAGACGTATTAACCAAGATCGAAGAGATTGTAGGGAATAAGCCTAAGTTGGCAGATTTTTAATTTCGAAGATGACTTATATCGAGGCCATTGGGGAATATCTTCTCAATGGCCTCGATTTTTTTTAAATGTATATTTCACCTTTAAGGTAGGTCACTGCATTGCCGCTCATTAATACACGATCCCCTTTTAACTCGCACCACAATTCGCCCTTTCTTTCTGAAATTTGAAAGGCATGTAGTTGGTTCTTTCCTAACTTTTCAGCCCAATAGGGGATTAAGTTACAGTGTGTGGAACCTGTTACTGGATCTTCGTTAATACCTGCTTCAGGAATGAAGAAACGCGAAACGAAATCGCAATCATTACCTTTTGCCGTTACAATCACACCATCTTTGTCGATTTTAGCCAAAGCAGAAAAATCAGGCTTTAGGTGTTTGATGTCCTCTTCGCTTTCATATACCAACATAATGTCTCTCGCCCTAAGTACTTCTGAGGGCTTTTTACTGCCAATGGCCTCAATTAGTGCATCGGGAACTTCATGCGTGGTAACAGGCCTAGCGGGGAAATCCAAGGTATACAAATCATCCTTTCTGGTAACGGTTAAAGTTCCAGCTTTTAAGGTGTGAAAATGGATTTCATCTTTTGCATAGTTGAGTTCGGTAAACAGGATATGGGCCGTTGCCAAAGTAGCATGACCGCATAAATCTATTTCGAAAGTTGGTGTAAACCAGCGTAGCTCGTAATGATCACCCTGTGAAATAAAGAAAGCTGTTTCAGAGATATTGTTTTCTGCGGCGATTTTTTGCATCTCACTGGCAGGAAGCCATTGCGCTAAGGGTACTACTGCTGCTGGATTGCCTCCAAATAGCTGATTAGTGAAGGCATCTACTTGATAAATGGGGAGTTTAGTCATGATACTCATTTAGCTTAAACATGTACAAAAATAAAAAGGGCACATCCGTTAAGGAATGTGCCACAATATAGTAGTTTGTTTGGTTAAATGACTAGTAATAAGTAAGCCTTACTACGCCAGCAATTTTCTTTGCTAAACGGATTACCTGACGGGTATAGCCGTATTCGTTATCGTACCAAGCATAAAGCACTAAAGATTTGCCATCTTTAGAAATGATGGTAGCAGGTCCGTCTACAATAGAGGCGTGGCTATTACCAATTAAATCGGTACTTACCAGCTCATTTGAAACAGAGTATTCCAATTGCTCAGAAAGATCTCCAAAAAGAGAAGCTTGTTTCAATACACTTTCCACGGCATCCTTAGTCACCTCTTGATTTAAGGAAAGGTTTAAGATGGCCAATGAAACGTTAGGCGTAGGTACACGAACAGCATTTCCCGTTAATTTTCCAGCCAATTGAGGTAGAACCTTAGCAACGGCTTTATCGGCACCAGTTTCGGTAATCACCAGGTTTAAAGCCGCAGAACGACCTCTGCGATATTTTTTGTGGTAATTGTCCAACAAGTTTTGGTCATTGGTGTACGAGTGCACCGTTTCAATATGACCTTTTTCTATTCCAAAATTATCCTCTACTATTTTCAATACAGGAATAATGGCATTGGTAGTGCAAGAAGCATTCGAGAAAATGGTTTCTTCGCTAAAATTGAAGTCAGCATCGTTAATGCCTGTCACAATGTTTGGAATATCGCCTTTGGCAGGAGCGGTTAATAATACTTTGCTTACACCTTTGGCTTTCAAATGTCTGCCTAATCCTTCTCTGTCACGAAATACACCTGTATTATCGATCACTAAAGCATCAGTAATACCATATTGAGTATAGTCGGCATCTTCAGGGTTTTTTACCTCGATTAAATAGATGGTCTGTCCGTTTACAATTAAAGCTTTGTTCTCGTGATCTTCTACAATAGTTCCGCTGAAGGGACCATGTATAGAATCGGTACGTAGCAACTCGGCACGTTTGGTCAGTTCCTCATCACTATAGCTGCGGGTAACGATGGCTCTTAAACGCAATTGTTCGCCTTTACCAGCTTGTACAATCAATTCTCTGGCGGCAATACGTCCAATACGTCCAAAACCATACAAAACAACATCCTTAGGCTTTAAATTGATTTTGTCTTTACCGATGTGGCTTCCCAGCCTGCTGATAATGAAATCATGCATAGACGATTGGTTGTTGCTTTCGTCAAGCCACTCAGAAGCCAATCTGCCAATATCGATACGCGAAGGGGCGATGCTCGATTTTGCAATGGTGTTAGCAAGTTCCAAGGTTTCATAGATAGAAATATCTTTCCCACTAATTTCTTTGGCGTACTGATGATATGCAAGGATTTCGCTACTGCCAACATCAAACAGGGGCTTGCGGAAAAGTACAAGTTCAATAGACCTATCGAACCATAAATGGCCTACACACTTAATTAACTCAAGTGCTTTTTTTTCTTTTTCAATCCAGTTTTGAAACTCCGATTGATATTTATTAGACATAAAGAAATTATTTTGGTTAGAAATGCCGCAAAAGTAAAAAAGATTGGGTGCTTTCCCAATCTTTTCTGCTTTTATTTTGTTGTAAAATATTGTTTTTTAGTGTGTTGAAAGTACACTATGTGGCTTGTTAACCTAAGTAAGATTTCAAGATTTTGCTTCTTGAAGTGTGACGTAAACGTTGTAATGCTTTGTCTTTGATTTGACGTACACGCTCACGTGTCAAGTTGAATTTTTCACCAATTTCTTCTAATGAAAGCGGGTGGTTGGTGCTTAAACCGAAGAACAATACGATAATCTCACGTTCTCTTTCTGTAAGAGTAGATAATGAACGCTTAATTTCTTCTGAAAGCGATTCGTTGATCAAATTGCTATCGGTATTGGGCTCGTGGTTTTCTAATACATCAAGAAGTGTATTTTCTTCACCTTGAACAAATGGCGCATCCATTGAAACATGACGACCAGAGTTACTTAAAGTATCTGAAATTTTATCAACCGTAGTCTCTAAAATGTCTGCCAATTCTTCTGGAGAAGGCTCACGTTCATATTCCTGCTCTAATTTAGAGAAGGCTTTACTGATTTTACTTAACGAACCTACTTGGTTTAAAGGTAAACGTACAATACGGCTTTGCTCGGCAATTGCCTGCAAAATTGACTGACGAATCCACCATACCGCGTATGAAATGAATTTAAAACCTTTAGTTTCGTCAAAGCGTTTTGCCGCTTTAATTAAGCCTAGGTTACCTTCGTTGATTAAATCGCCAAGGGTTAAACCTTGATTTTGATATTGTTTAGCTACCGAAACCACAAAACGGAGGTTGGTTTTGGTTAGTCTTTCAAGAGCGGCTTGATCTCCCTCACGAATCTTACGGGCTAAAATTACTTCTTCTTCTGCGGTAATTAAATCTACTTTTCCAATCTCATGCAAGTATTTGTCTAATGATTGACTTTCGCGGTTGGTAATGGATTGGGTTATTTTGAGTTGTCTCATCTATGTGTTTTGATCCTCGTTTTGTTTTTCAGTGCTGCAAAAATAGTGATTTTTTATGCATATCTGAAAGTTAAATTACTGAAAATGTTACGTTTTGTCACGTATTTTTGAACGATTTCTTTACTACAAAAATCATTCCAAGTTGAGTTGCTGTCAGTTTTAATGTTTTATTGATAGGTAGTTTTTTTTTATTGAATATCAATTAAAATATATTGTTATTTGGTTATTATTGACATATTTTGTTTTTGAAATTTTCAATTTTGGTCAAATAACGAGACATTAAGATGGCAGTTGCCGTACAAATGAGCTAACAGCTTTGTCGCGGGCTTGTGTACAAATCTCTACAGCAATTGCGAGGATTGTTTATTTTAGGTGTAATCGTACCCCATAGCCCATCGAAAATATTCTGCCAATAGGGGTGGTAGTGCGATTTTCAAACCAACTGATAAGGTAAAGATCGTTGGTATTGGTTTCCGCATAAAGACTTACCGCTTTAATCGCAGATTTTTGACTTCCTAAAATCTTTACCTCTGTGCTAAAGCCCAAATGTATTTTTAGGGCAGTAGACCACCAATAGTAGCCATCTGGATACTGGTTCGGATCAAATTTTTTGTCAAAGTTGCGACCTAAGGTATAAGAAATAAATAAGCCTGGGTTAATGGGTTTCCATATCACATTTTGGCCAAAATGCACATTAAAGGGTTTGTAGTCGAACTTTGGAGTAAGGATATTTAAAGGGCCGCCTTTACTCGAAGGAACGAACCCATAGTTGAAACTTAATGAGGTTTTCTCTCCAAAAAAATGATAGCCCGCACCTGCACTTACATATCCAATACTACCACCATATTGCAGATTGATATAATCGGGCGTTAATGCCTTTAGTATTTTACTTTGTCCAAAGCTTAAAGATGACGTAAGAAAAATGTTAAAAATTAATAGGAGTGGTTTCAATTTGTCCATTGGAAATATCTAGGATCGTGTAAGCTCTTTTAAGTACTGCGTTAGTGATGATAAAAGGTACACTGTTATCGTTCGGCTTATATGTTTTGTCGGGCTGATGTTGGTGAGCGTGAAATGAGGCTAAAAAGCCTGGTGTGCTATTGGCCAGTTGTTCGTAAATGGGTCTAAGCTTAGGATCAAAATCGGCATCATTGGGTGGTACATGCGAAAATGCGATGATATTTGAAGTGCCTGGGTCGAGTTTAAAATTAGCTTTTAGCCATTCAATATCTGGAACAGCACCATTAAAATTATATTCTCGGCTGTTTGAGTCAAAGCAAACAAACTTTACAGTGCCATAAGTAAAGGTGAAGTTAAATTCCCCAAACATTCGTCTAAAAATATAAGGGCCATTGGCTACCAGATCATGATTGCCTACTATTGAAATAAAAGGAACTTTTAACTTTGAATAGATGTTGTAGATGCCTTCAAACTCAAGTAATTGACCAAAGTCGGAAATATCGCCGTTTAAAATCACGAAATCAACGTCATTTCTGGCATTGACATGATCTACAAAAAGTTGAGCCTCTTTGTACATTCGTTGTGTATCACTGGAAACAGCAATCCTAATTCTTGTTCCAGCAGTTTTCTGCTTTAGCTTGGCTATTTCGGTATTGTTGACATCTTGGGGCGTGCCATCCCTAAATTTTTGGTTTGGGCTAAATTCTACGCCATTGCAGCCGAAACTGAATGCGGCTAAAATGACGAGATAAAAATAAAATGGTTTCATTTATGGGTAACAAGAGCGTATGGCTATTGTTTATAAAATATCTTTGAGTGAGAAGGTGTCTTTTAAGCGAATTCCTTTTTCCGTTTGTTGTACGGTACAGCACTCACTTATCGGGTCGTGTTCTAAATACAAAATGTAGTCATTAGCGGCGGCTTCTTCTAAAAATGCTTTCTTTTCTTCAAGGGTTTGTAGCGGGAACATATCATACGACATCACGTAGGGAAGTGGGATATGGCCAGTAGAAGGCAGCAAATCAGCCATGTAGACAATGGTTTTGTCCTTGTATTGGAGTTGCGGTAGCATCATGGCATCTGTATGCCCATAGGCAAAGCGGATATTGATGCCGTCATGAAAATGGACGTTATTTTGCGTAGGAATAAAGTTTAACTGGCCACTTTCCTGAATAGGAAGAATATTTTCTTTTAAGAAAGAGGCTTTTTCCCGCGCATTAGGGGTAACCGCCCAATCCCAATGTTGTTGATTGCTCCAGTATTTCGCATTTTTAAAAGCTGGCACTAATTTATCGCCCTGTCTTTCAATAGAACCACCGCAATGGTCAAAATGTAGGTGCGTTAAAAAAACGTCAGTAATGTCATCTCTATGGAAGCCGTGAGCTGCTAAGGATTTGTCTAAAGTGTCATTGCCATGCAGGTAATAGTGGCCAAAGAATTTTTCGTCCTGTTTATTGCCCAAGCCATTGTCTACTAAAATTAGCCTGCCACCGTCTTCAATAAGCAAGCATCTCATGGCCCATGAACATAGATTATTTTCGTCGGCAGGGTTGGTTTTTTGCCAAATAGATTTAGGTACTACGCCAAACATGGCACCGCCATCTAATTTAAAATTTCCTGTATTTATAGTGTAGAGTTTCATTTTTGTTGGTTAACTGGTGAATTGATATTTGGTTAATTGTTCAATGAAAATTGGATTAAACAAAAATTGGTTAATTGCATTATCAACAATTAACCAATTCAAACAGTTTAACAATTAAACTTATAAGTGGATTACTTCTCCGTAAGCGTCTGCTGCTGCTTCCATAATTGCCTCGCTCATGGTTGGGTGAGGGTGTACAGATTTGATCATTTCGTGTCCAGTAGTTTCTAGTTTACGAGCTACTACAATTTCAGCAATCATTTCGGTTACGTTAGCACCAATCATGTGCGCACCTAACAATTCGCCGTATTTAGCGTCGAAAATTAATTTTACGAAACCATCTTTTGCGCCTGCAGCACTTGCTTTGCCTGAAGCAGAGAATGGGAATTTGCCAATCTTTAACTCGTATCCAGCCGCTTTAGCTGCTTTTTCGGTATAACCTACTGAAGCAATTTCTGGTGAGCAGTAAGTACATCCTGGAATATTGTTGTAGTCTAATGGTTCAACATGCATTCCTGCTAATTTCTCTACGCAAATAATGCCTTCTGCAGAAGCTACGTGAGCCAGCGCTTGGCCAGGAACCACATCACCAATCGCAAAATATCCTTTTACAGAAGTATTGTAATATTCGTCAACTACGATTTTACCTTTATCAGTTTTGATGCCTACTTCTTCTAAGCCGATGTTTTCGATATTGGCCACTACACCTGCAGCAGAAAGCACGATATCGCATTCGATGGTTTGCATACCGCTAGCGGTTTTAACCTGTACTTTACAACCTTCGCCGCTGGTATCAACCGATTCAACACTTGAAGAGGTCATGATTTCGATACCTGTTTTCTTCAAGCTGCGTAACAATTGTTTTGATACGTCCTCATCCTCTACAGGTACAATATTTTCCATGAACTCAACAATAGTTACTTTAGTTCCCATTGTTGCATAAAAATAAGCAAATTCTACACCGATGGCACCAGAACCTACTACTACCATTGATTTTGGTTGTTGTGGCAATACCATTGCCTGGCGGTAGCCAATTACTTTTTTGCCGTCTTGCTTTAAGTTAGGCAGCTCTCTTGAGCGTGCGCCTGTAGCAATCACTATATTTTTAGCGCTAAGTTCCTTTTGAGAGCCATCAGCACCTTTCACTTCTACTTTGTTGCCTGGTTTTACTTTTCCAGTGCCCATAATTACGTCAATCTTGTTCTTTTTCATCAAGAACTGAACGCCTTTGCTCATGCCATCGGCAACACCGCGGCTACGTTTAACTACTGCTTCGAAATCAGCTTTTGCTTCTGAGGTGGTAATTCCGTAATCAGCAGCATGGTTGATATATTCGAAGACTTGTGCACTTTTTAATAAGGCTTTGGTTGGGATACAGCCCCAGTTAAGGCAAATTCCACCCAATGATTCGCGCTCTACAATAGCGGTTTTGAAACCTAATTGAGAAGCTCTGATGGCAGTAACATATCCGCCAGGACCGCTACCTAAAACAATTAAATCGTAGTTCATATTCTTTTTAAAAGGAAATTAACGTAATAATTTGCTGCCAAAATTAAAAAAAATGTTGATTAAACCATCGTATGCTGCCGTAAGGTTATTGTAATAAATAAATAGCCTTAATGAAAGATTGGTAAGGTTAGGTTTAAAATATTGTTAAATTATCATTTAATCTGTTGTTGTATACCGATTTACGTTATGTGTATTCTATGTTAAGTGTGGAAAAGTTTTGGCAGACTTAACAATTTATTCACATTAAGAATACTTTGGGAGCACAAATTAATGTCTAGATTTGTGGCGGTATTTTTAACATATCTTAACAAAACAATTAAAAATTCATTAGAAAGAGCATGAAAAAATCTTTACTATTAAAAATTGTAGCGGTTATTCTTGTGGTGGTTGGTTTTGTGGGTTCAGTGAACGCACAGGTAACTACTTCATCAATGAGCGGTATAATCAAAGATTCAAAAGGTCCTTTGCCTGGTGCGGGCATTAAGGCAACACACACGCCTTCGGGTACTGTGTACACCACGGCGACGAACAACGATGGTCGTTTCACCATTCCAAACATGAGAGTTGGTGGTCCTTACATCGTTGAAATTAGCTTTGTAGGTTTTTCTACAGCAAAAGTTGAAAATGTAGCTTTGAAGTTGGGTGACAACTACAACTTGAACTACACCTTAACGGATAACAGTACTACTTTAGGTACAGTTACCGTAACAGGAACAAAAAACAAATTTGTTCAAGAGAAAACTGGAGCAAGTACTAGTGTATCTAGTAGAGATTTAGCTACTTTACCAACCATCAGCAGAAGTATTACTGATTTTACCAGAACTACTCCTCAAGCTAGTGGTAATAACTTCGGTGGTAGAGATGGTCGTTACAATAATATCCAGATTGATGGTGCTAACTTGAACAACAACTTTGGTTTGAATAATGATCCACTACCTGGTGGAGGATCAATGCCTATTTCAATTGATTCATACGATCAAATTTCCATCAACATCGCTCCTTATGATGTAAGACAAGCTGGCTTTACTGGTGCTAACATCAGTGCGGTTACTAAAAGCGGTACCAACACTTTCAAAGGTACAGCTTATGGTTTATACAGAGATCAAAGCTTCATTGGAACAAAAATTAAAAGCGCCGATATCAAATCAACCATTGCAGATTCAAAAAGCAAGACTTATGGTTTCAGTTTAGGTGGTCCAATTATTAAGAACAAATTGTTCTTCTTTGTGAACGCTGAAAAAGAAGAGAACTTAGCACCTGGTGTTACTTTCTATCCAACTAATGGCCAAGGTGCTGGTACAGTTTCTTCAACTACTGTTGCTCAAATGCAACAAGTTTCTAATTACCTAAAAACTAAATTTGGTTACGAAACTGGTGGTTATGATAACTTCCCAGGTTTTGAAACTAATAACCACAAAATTTTAGGTAAGTTAGACTGGAACATTAGCAACAATCATAAATTAACCTTGAAGTATAGTGACTTTAAAGGTACTGACGATGCTTCTACCAACGGTTCAAGTGTACCTAACGGTGGTGGTTTCAGACCAACTGGTGCAACCGCTAACCTTTCAAGATTACCTAATAACAGGTTAAGTAATAGGTCAATGGCATTTGAGAACAGTATGTATAATTTCTTGAATACTACTAAAAGTGGTACTTTGGAATTGAACAGCAGATTGTCTTCAAAAGTATCTAACCAATTATTAGCTACTTATACTAGAAATCAAGCAACAAGACAATATCCTGGTTCTGTTTTCCCTTCTATCGATATTTTTGATGGAACTAGCGGAAATAACATGATGTTTGCAGGTATGGATCCATATACTTACAATAATGATGTAATCAACAAAGTATATTCGTTCACAGATAACATTAGCTTTTATTTAGGTAAGCATACTTTAACAGCTGGTTTAACTTATGAATATCAAGAAGTTGGTAACATGTACATGCCTGGTTCTAACAGCTACTATGTGTTCAATTCAATGAATGATTTCTTGAATGATGCAGCTCCTATCTATTATGCTTATACTAAGTCTTTAATTCCAGGAGAGAAAGCTGTTTACTCAGCTCAGTTAAAAATTGGACAAGCAGGTGCTTATATCCAAGATGAGTGGAATGTAACGGACAATGCTAAATTGACTTTTGGTTTAAGAGCTGATATGCCAATTTATCACGAAGATCCTCTAAATAACCCAGCAACATCAGCATTAAATTTCTATGCTGCAGACGGTTCTTTAAGACACTACTTCACTGATAAATTTCCTAAAAGCACTATCTTATTGTCGCCACGCGTTGGATTTAGATTCATAAGTGATGACAAATCAGCGGTATTAAGAGGTGGTGTTGGTATTTTCACTGGAAAAATTCCATTTGTATTCTTAACCAACATTCCTACCAACACTGGTATGTATCAGTTCGGTGGATCAATTACTTCGGCAACTACTTTGGCTAACATCAGATTAAACTCTAATCCTGATGCTTATGCAAATCTTTTCCCTTCTTCTGCTGGTACAACTCCTAACGGTAACGTTGTGTTTGTTGATAGAGATTTTAAATTCCCTAAAATCTTTAGAGTTAACTTAGGATTAGATAAAACCTTAGATAACGGTATTACTTTCACATTTGATGGTATGTTTACAAAAGATGTAAACGGTGTTAAAATGAGAAACGTTAACCAAACTCCTGCTACAGGCGTAATTTACGAAGGTAATTTGCAAAGAGAAAGAATCATTGGTTCTAACAGATTAAATAGCGGTATTACTTCAGCGATTGCATTAGAGAACAGCGATAAAGGTTGGGCTAGTTCATTAACTGGACAAGTAAGCAAAAGCTTTAGTGGCGGTTTCTCAGGACAAGTTGCCTATACTTATACTATCGCTAAAGATTTAACTGGTAACCCAGGTAACCAAGCTTCTTCAGTTTGGAACGGAAACCCGAACGTAGGTACTTCTAATGCGAATGAACTTTACATGTCGCAATATGCAGTTCCTCACCGTGTAGTAGCTAACTTATCATACAGAGTAGAGTATCTTAAGCATTTAGGAACAACTTTATCGGTATTTTATGAAGGAGCACACCAAGGAAGATATAGCTTTATCTATAATGGTGATATCAATGGTGATGGAAACAATGCTACTGATTTAATGTACATTCCAAGACCAGGTGAAACTCAATTCCAACAATTTACTGCTGGCGGTAGAACTTACACTGTTGCACAACAAAACGAAGCTTTAGAGCAATTCATTAACTCATCATCTTATTTGAAAAACCATAGAGGTAAATTTGCTGAGCGTAATGGAGCTTTATTGCCATGGTTTAACAGAGTAGATGTTCGTTTGTTACAAGATATCTTTGTACAAACTGGTAAAGACGGTGTTAGAAGACACACTTTACAGTTCAGTGCAGATGTAATCAATGCAGCTAACTTAATCAACAAAAACTGGGGTGCTTATAGCAGATACATTGTTAACAACCCATTAGCTTTCCAATCAATAGGAACTAATAACAGACCAATCTACAGAATGGGTACTGTTTCTACAGGAGGTGATTTGCGTAACAAAGCTATCGAAGATAACTTGTCAGCTACTAGTACTTATAGAATCCAATTAGGATTAAGATATATCTTTTAGTAGATAGTCTTATCTAAATACTTTTAAAAATCCCCAAGCGAAAGCTTGGGGATTTTTTGTTTCAATGAAAATCTAGATTTTGTGTAGCGTTTGGGGATTATGATACGTAATGTAAGTGTTATGATGTGCAAACGTAATTTCCTATTTTCATTACATTCCGATTCGGGAGACTGAAAATAAATTAAACATATAAATAGAACTATGAAGAAAATAGTTGTCCTTATGCTAACACTTTTCATATTTTCTCTTCAAGCATGTAAAGACGCTTTGGAAGTAAATGTGGAAAAAACTTTTATGGAACAAGGTAAAACCTCTAGTGAAATTGGTTTTGGTGGCATTATTTTAACGCTATATCCTGGTGGAAGAGCTGATATTTTATATGGTGGTGATATTGTTTATCGAGGAACATATAAGATTAAAGGGAGTAAACTTGAAGTGAAAGAGGAAGGTAATGTAACAAAATTCAAAGTGATTTCCGATACTGAACTTAGATATGAGAATAATAGGATCCTGAAACTTCAAAATCGATAAAATTCAGTTGATAATCCCCAAGCGAAAGCTTGGGGATTTTTTGTTTGATAAAATTAATAGTTCGAAAGGTTTATGTGATATGTAAGCATATAGTATTACCTTGTAAAATACACAATACAAAAGTGAAATCTTTAGACTAAGGTTTTGTGGTTTTTGATGGAATGGGTAAATTACATCATACTAAACCCCGTATCATGGATCAAAAAATCATCAATTTGTACGATTCGTACACCCATAGCCAAATTAGTCGTAAAGAGTTTATGAAAAAGCTGGCTATTTTAACGGGTAGTACCGCTTTGGCTTTAACAGTTTTGCCTGCTTTGGAGAGCAACTATGCGGCGGCGGCTACGGTGAATGATGATGAGGTGTTTAGTGAGGAAATTACCTTTCCCGGTGCTGATGGCAATATAGCTGGTCTTTTTGCCATGCCTAAGGGAAATAAGAAGAAGTTGGGGGCGGTAGTGGTCATTCATGAAAATAGAGGCTTAACACCACATATTAAAGACGTAACTAAACGTGTGGCGAAGGCTGGTTTTTTAGCGCTAGGGGTTGATGCCCTAACTGCATTTGGTGGTACACCCGAAGATGAAAACAAAGGAAGGGAGTTGATTGGCCAGCTGGATCCAGAAAAGAACTTACAGAATTATTTAAAGGCCTTAGCCTTTTTAAGAGCCCATCCGCTAGGCAATGGGAAGACGGGCTGTGTGGGCTTTTGTTGGGGTGGGGCAATGGCCAACAAACTAGCGGTGAATGATCTACAATTGAATGTGGCAGTAGCTTATTACGGTTCGCAGGCAAAAGCAGAGGAAGTACCTAATATTAAGGCTAATTTGTTATTGCATTACGGTGGTTTAGATGAAAGGATTAATGCAGGTATTCCCGCTTATGAGCAAGCTTTGAAAGCCAATAACATCAATTACCAACTGTATGTTTACGAAGGCGTAAATCATGCCTTTAATAATGATACGTCACCTACCAGGTACAATGAAGCAGCCGCTAAATTGGCTTGGCAGCGTACCATTGACTTATTTAAGAAGAAATTGAGTTAGCTGAAGTAGAACGTCACCCCGAATTTATTTCAGGGTCTTTAAAACTAAAAAAAGATGCTGAAATAAATTCAGCATGACGGTGTTGCAAAGTTGAGCTGTATTAATTATAAACAAACTCGCCGAATTCGCTTTTGATCGTTACCTGCTTTTGCTCACTGCTTTCTACACGTCCAATTACTTGTGCATCGATGTTAAAGCTTTTAGAAATAGCAATAATATCCTCTGCAATTTCGGCAGGTACATAAAGCTCCATGCGGTGCCCCATGTTAAATACTTTGTACATTTCTTTCCAGTCGGTACCCGATTGTTCTTGGATCAGTTTAAATAGGGGTGGAATAGGGAATAAATTGTCCTTAATTACGTGAATATCGTCATTCACAAAATGAAGCACTTTGGTTTGTGCGCCACCACTGCAATGTACAATACCATCAATTTGCTTGCGATATTTATCTAATATTTGTTTAATTACTGGAGCATAAGTACGGGTAGGGGATAACACCAATTTTCCAGCCGTTACGCTTTCAGTATCGCTAATTTGCACTTGGTCGGTAAGTTGTTTGCCGCCTGAAAACACTAGGTCAAAAGGAACGCCAGGGTCAAAGCTTTCAGGGTATTTAGTGGCGATAGATTTTTCAAAAACATCGTGACGGGCAGAGGTTAGTCCGTTAGAGCCCATTCCGCCATTGTATTCGGTTTCGTAAGTCGCTTTTCCGTAAGAAGCCAAGCCCACTACTACGTTACCAGCTTTGATATTGTCGTTGCTGATCACCTCATCACGCTTCATGCGACAGGTTACGGTAGAATCGACAATAATGGTACGTACTAAATCACCTACATCAGCAGTTTCGCCACCTGTAGAGTAAATAGAGATACCCAAATTTCTTAATTCTGCCAAAATTTCTTCGGTGCCGTTAATAATAGCTGCAATGACTTCGCCAGGTACCAAATTTTTGTTACGGCCAATGGTTGATGATAATAGGATTTGGTCGGTAGCACCTACGCAAATCAAGTCATCGATATTCATGATGATGGCGTCTTGTGCAATGCCCTTCCAAACAGAAATGTCGCCAGTTTCTTTCCAATAAGTATAAGCTAAAGAGGATTTGGTTCCCGCACCATCGGCATGCATAATGTTGCAATATGTTTCATCGTTGCCCAATATGTCAGGAATGATTTTGCAGAATGCTTTAGGGAATATGCCTTTGTCGATGTTTTTGATGGCTGCGTGTACATCTTCCTTAGATGCTGATACGCCACGCTGGTTGTACCTATTGTCGCTCATAATTGCTGCAAAGATAGCTTTTTAAGGTGGAAGGTTAAATGGTTTAATTGCTGAATTGTTAAATTGTTGGGAGGATGGATAAGCTGGAATGTTATAAAGTTGGAATGTTGGGGTGAGGAGAGGGGCTAAGATGGTGGGTTTGGATGTTGTAAGGTTATAACGTTAAATAGTTGGAAAGTTTGAATGTTGTAAGGTTGAGATATTGTAAGGTTATAAAGGTTAAATGGTTTAATTGCTGAATTGTTAGATTGTTGAGAGGTTTGGATGTTGTTAGGTTGTAAAGTTAGATAGTTGTAAAGTTTGAATGTTGTAAGGTTGATGAGGGGTTAGGATGGTGGGTTTGGATGTTGTTAGGTTGTAAAGTTAGATAGTTGTAAAGTTTGAATGTTGTAAGGTTGATGAGGGGCTAAGATGGTGAGGTTTGAATGTTTTAAGGTTGGTATGTTGGAGAGTTTGAATGTTTTTATTTTTAAATAACCACGAAGTGGTGAAATAACTATAGAATAATCACGGCATTTTAACGGTTAACCCTGAAAGGGTGACATCATTTTTTAGACGTTTGTTTGTTCCGCAAATAGTAGCAATGGTTTCAGTAAAATAAACCTTATTGAAGCGGCATCTCCCGATCTCATCGGGAATATAGCGGAAAGAAGGGCTGATGTTGATTGGTTTAGGGGTTTTGCTTTTCGAAATAGATAGCAAATAGCTTTAAGATTGCTTCTCGCAATGACGAAATGTGGAGGAATGACAGGATATTAAAGCAAAAAAGGTGCAAAGTAGAACTCTGCACCTCTATATAAAAAGAAAATTTGCTGCTTATTTTAAGAATAACAATTCTCTGAACTTAGGTAATGGCCAAACGCTATCGTCAACAATTTGCTCAAGTTTGTCAACATGGTAACGGATAGTGTCGAAGTGAGATTTTACTTTCTCATCGTAGCCGATTGCTTTTTCGCGAGTATCTTCAATTTTGTTTACCAACTTACGGTCTTCTAACATGGTGTCTACGCTATTTTTAACGATAGATAGGTGGTTAGAGATTTTATCGATAATTGCCAACGGTGTAGCCATTGACTCTTTGCTTAAGCCAAGTTCTTTTAAGCCTTTAGCATTCTCGATTAAAGTGTTTTGATAAGCAATTACCGCAGGGATGATTTGGCTATTGGTTACATCGCCAAATACACGAGCCTCGATTTGTAATTTTTTGTAGAAGTTTTCTAACAAAATTTCGTGACGGGCATGCAGTTCGCGTGGGCTAAATACGTTGGTTTTGGTGAAAAGCTCAGTAGTTTTTTCGCTTACGTAAGCATCAAGTGCTTTTGGCGTAGTTTTGATGTTTGATAAACCGCGTTTTTCTGCTTCTTGAGCCCATTCATCGCTATAACCATTACCTTCAAAACGGATTGCTTTAGATTCTTTGATGTAACGTTTTAGAACGGTCATTAAAGCAACGTCTTTTTTGTCGCCTTTTTTGATCAATTTGTCAACGTCTACTTTAAATTTAGTTAACTGATCTGCAACAATCGCATTTAATACGGTCATTGGGGCAGAAGAGTTAGCGGTAGAACCTACAGCTCTTAACTCGAATTTGTTACCCGTGAAAGCAAATGGCGAGGTACGGTTACGGTCGGTGTTGTCCAATAAAATTTGAGGAATTTTAGGGATGCCTAACCATAATGAATTGTCTTCTTTTAATTTTTTGCTTAAACGAGAGTGCTCGATTTCATCTAAAATCTCGTCCAATTGTTGACCTAAGAAGATAGAAATGATTGCTGGAGGAGCTTCGTTAGCACCTAAACGGTGATCGTTACTTACTGAAGCGATACTTGCTCTCAATAAATCAGCATGCTCATGAACCGCTTTGATGGTGTTTACAAAGAAGGTTAAGAACATTAAGTTGTTTTTAGGTGTTTTGCCTGGTGCCAATAGGTTTTTACCAGTATCGGTAATTAACGACCAGTTGTTGTGTTTACCAGAACCGTTAATGCCGGCATATGGTTTTTCGTGCAATAATACTTTGAAGTTGTGACGACGAGCAACTTTCTCCATTACGTCCATCAACAATTGGTTGTGGTCAATGGCTAAGTTGATTTCTTCGTAAATAGGAGCACACTCAAATTGAGAAGGAGCTACCTCATTGTGACGGGTTTTCAAAGGAATGCCTAGCTTGATTGCTTCGTTTTCGAAATCAACCATATAAGCAAATACACGCTCTGGAATAGAACCAAAGTAGTGATCTTCTAATTGTTGTCCTTTGGCAGACATGTGTCCAAATAAGGCACGGCCAGTAAGTACTAAATCTGGACGGGCGTTAAATAAGGCTAAGTCTACTAGGAAATATTCTTGTTCGATACCTAAAGAGGCATTTACTTTAGATACGGCTTTGTCGAAATATTGGCAAACGTCAACAGCAGCTTTATCAATAGCAGATAGGGCTTTTAATAAAGGAGCTTTATAATCTAGCGCTTCACCTGTATAGGCAACAAATACTGTTGGAATACAAAGTGTTTTGCCAGCTGGGTTTTCCATAATGAAAGCTGGAGAAGAAGGATCCCAAGCAGTATAACCACGAGCTTCGAAAGTGTTACGGATACCACCGTTAGGGAAACTTGATGCGTCAGGCTCTTGTTGAACTAAAGCGCTCCCTGCAAATTTCTCAATGGCGCCGTCGCCGCTTGGTTCAAAAAATGAATCGTGTTTTTCAGCTGTTGTGCCAGTTAATGGTTGGAACCAGTGCGTGTAGTGAGTTGCACCTTTGCTCATTGCCCAAGACTTCATGGCGGTTGCAATTTGATTTGCATCGTCATGGTTAATTAACTCACCTTGGTTAATCGAAGAAATTAGTTTTTCAAAAACATCTTTAGAAAGATATTCTTTCATCTTCTTTTTGTCGAAAACATTCGAGCCGTAGAATTCTGAAATTTTGCTTGATGGAGCTTTTACTTCAGGTATTTCTCTGGTTTGTGCTTCTTTTAGCGCTATGGTTCTTAAGCTTTTCATTTATTTGTTTAAATTTTTATTCAAAAATAAAATATTTTGCGGTTTTTGATTAAATTTTTGTTAAAAAATTGAAAAAAAATAATTTTTTATGCTTAAAAAATATTTTTTGTGTGGTTTTTTATCTTTTTTGTGTGTTTTGTTGGCTGAATGTCGAAATGTTGTTGATTATAGGTTTTACTCTTTTGAAGTGTAATTGTCGATTTATGTGATGAAAAAATATTTTTTAGGCATGCGTATGGAATTTTAATATAACTAACATCATAGTTGAAAAAACCGATTAGCTATGTTTAATAAATCATCAAATTTGTACGGTAGCGAGTGGCTCGCTCTTGTATTTGCCAACAGAAACCAAAACTATGGCGCTTACGAATTAAGAAGACAATCTTCTAATACTTTATTAAAAGCATTTCTTATTGTTGCGCCTTTGTTTGTGGCTGCGTTTGTTGGCCCGTCTATTGCATCCGCATTTAAAGACGATAAGGCAGTTGTTGATCCTATTGAAAAGGTATTGCCTATAAAAGATGTTATTCATGAAATTAAACCGAAGGAGGAACAAAAACAAGCGGAAAAACAAGCAGAAGTAGAAACACCAAAAGTGTTGGCTCCAAAAGTTAAGTCGCTGGCGATGCCTGATAATATTAAAGTAGTAAAAGATGATTTGGTAACGCTACAACCGCCAACTTCTGATGAAATTAAAGAAGCAGTGATTGGAAGTACTACTCAAGATGGCATTACTGGAAAGTCAAACGCAGATGTGCCAACAGCTCCTACAGGCTTAGGCTCGGGCACTGGGACTACAGGGAATGGCACTGAGATCCTTGATGCCGCAGGTGTGGAAGTTTACCCAGAATTTCCTGGAGGCATGGAAGCCTGGTCTAAATATATCCAAAGAAACTTGAGATACCCAGGTATGGCACAAGATCAAGGAGTTCAAGGAAAAGTTTACTTGAGCTTTGTGGTAGAGAAAGATGGAACCATTACTGATGTGAAAGTAGTTAAGGGAATAGGATATGGCTGTGATGATGAAGCGATAAGGGTTATCAAGAAATCGCCACGTTGGAAAGCAGGTATGCAAAACAATTTGCCTGTGAGGGTGAGGTATAATATGCCGATTAGTTATACGATAAGTAATTAGTTTTTAAGTTTAATATTGATTTGTGAAGCGATGGAAGTAATTTCCATCGCTTTTTTTATATTTTTATCTTCGCTATCACGATATGGGTTTTGAATATAAAGCGTTAACTACAGCAGAATGGACTAAGGGGCTCACTGCTATTGCCAAACAGTCTGTTTTTGCTGACTTAAACTATTTAGAGAGCTTTGAAAGGGTTTATACTGTTAATAAGAAACTGGTAGGTATTTACGAAAATGGCAAAGCTCTTTTGCTGATATCCTTTTTCGAAAATAAAAATCGCGTTGTTTGTCCCAATCATTATTTCTTCCAATTTGTATGGGAAAAAGAAGATGCACTTTCTTGGCGCCGAATAATGGTGTGGGAATTTTTAATCGATGAATTAAAAAAAAGATATTCCAAAATCCACTTTAGGTTGCCCATATCGGTTAATGATGCAAGACCATTTGAATGGGCAGGATTTAAATGCCTGTTAAAACATACTTACGTTAAAACACTAGACAATAGGCCATATCACCAAAATCTAAAACGAATTTTAGCAAAAAAACATGAATATCATTTTGCTGCACAAACTGATTTTGAAGCAGTGTGGTTAAAACACCAAACTGATTTGGAAGCTTTTCTGCTGTCGACTTCTTTTGTTTCCAAAGCAATCACTCAATTTAAAGAATTAAAGCAAAAAGAATTGATTACTACCTATAATATATATAAGGAGCATAAATTGTTATCGTCTATCATTGTTTTAATAGATAGGTTTGAGCAAAAAGCCTATTTTCCACTTATCGGTAAAATAGATCAGTCTGAATCTGGTGCCGCTGCTTATTTGTATGATTATGCATTTTCCCAACTGAAAATGGAAGAGATCACGCAAGTGGATTTATATGGCGCAAATATGAAAACCATCGCAAGGTTTAAGCATAAGTTTGAGCCCGAATTGAAAAGCTTTTTTGAAGTGAAATATAATCGTAGGGCAAATGTTTTGATTGAGATGAAGGGCAAGCTGAAAGAAGTAGTGAAGAAAATGGTTAGAAAACGCAGTTTGTTATGGTAAATAAGGTAAATAAAGAGGAGTGGTTGGCTGTTTTATCAAGCCACAAGCAGCTTAATTCGCTTTTTTTTAATCCTGATTTTCTGAGCGTTGTAAAAGATGCTTTCGATTATCAAGTACATTATTTTGTGGTAGTTCAAAAACAAGTGCCGCTGTTTGCTGCTGCCATTTTTTCGAAAGGGAAAGATGTAGTGGTACCTTTGGCCTTTACTTATTCATCAATTTATATAGATAAAACGATAAGCGATAGGAAAAGGATAGACTTATTGAAGTCGTTCATTGACTTGCTCAAAAAAGATTTTAGGAAGATTTCTTTTAGGTTTAATGCTGATTTGGAAGATTTGAGACCTTTTACTTGGTTGGGTTTCAAGTTAGACTTGAGATATACTTATATAAAACAAATTGGAGAGGGTGTACATCAAAGTGTTTTGCGAAACGTAGAACGAGCAAAAAGTGATGGTTATTATTTTAAGGCCGTCTCGGTTGATGATGAGTCCATTAAAAGAAACTTGGATGATTTTAGTCATTATGGATTGTCCAAGAAGGCTTATGGGCAGTATCATAAATTGTTTGATGAACTTTTTGGGATGGGGTGCTTAAAGTCGTTTAATGTTTATCTAGGGGAACAGCTTGTTTGTTCTAACATTGTTTTGTTGGATGAGAAGACTCATCAATTATATACTTTATTAATCAATAAAACCGATCATAAAAATGCGACTTCCTATTTATATAAAGAAGCTATTGATTGGTGTAAAGATCATGGCTACCGATTTATTGATTACTGTGGTGCCAATGAAGAACGCATAGCCGACTTCAAATCCTATTTTAATCCCCATTTGTCTCCTTATTATTTGGTGAGCTTTGTGCCATATGAAAACCAAACTAATCTTATAAAGCAGAAATTTAAAGCCATTGTTAAGCGTGTTATAAGGTAATGGAGAAGTTAAGGATCTTGTTTTTGCCTGCATGGTATCCCAGTCCGTTTAATAAGGTTGGAGGGGTGTTTGTAAAGGAGCATTCCAAAGCAATTAATCAGCAGGTTCGATTAGCTGTATTTCATATTTGTGAACATCCACATTTGCGAAAGCTATATCTTTTTGAAGAAACAATGGAGGAGGGTGTTTTAACCTATCGTATCTATTACCGCAAGTTTTCTAAGGCGTGGTTAAAACCTGTAAAATTTTTACTTTTTGCTATAGCTGCTATCATTGGATATCATAGGGTTAAAAGTCTTTTTAAGCCTGATTTAAATCACGTACATGTATTAACTCGTATGGGAGTAATTGCGCTGTGGGCCAAATTATTTTATCGAACTTCATTTGTAATTACTGAACATTGGAGCAGGTATTTGCCAGAGAGAAATAGTTACCATGGTATATTGAGAAAATGGATCACAAAATTTGTGGTTAGAAGAAGCTTGGGAGTATCTGCAGTTACTCATGATTTAAAAAAAGCAATGTTTTCTTACGGTCTTGTTCATCAAAATTTTCCAGTGATATCAAATGTTGTTGATACAGATTTATTCAAGCCAGATGATCAACCAAAAGAAGGTTTTGTTTTTTTACACGTATCTGGTTTAAATGATGATGTGAAAAATATTAGTGGGATTTTAAGGGCTTTTCAAAATCTGCTTTCTGAAATAGATGTTGTGCAGCGTGTAAAGTTTGTAATGGTTGGTGACGATGATTTGGAAAGGCCTGTTTTGGAAAAATATGCAGAAAGTTTGGGATTGAAAGAGTATGTGTTTTTTGTAGGTAAGAAGTATGGTAATGATTTGGTTGCCGAATATCAAAAAGCAAATGCATTTGTGATGTTCAGTAATTTTGAGAACCAACCTTGTGTGATTTTGGAAGCGATGAGTTGCGGTTTGCCAATTATCAGCTCAACTGTGGGTGGTATAGCAGAGATCATTAACCAAAAAGTTGGTGTTCTTGTTGCAGCAAGAGATGAACAAGCACTAAAGCAGTCGATGCTGGACATGTATTATAGCTATAAAGAATATAAAAGTGACTTAATCAGGGAAATAGCGATAGAGAAATTTGCTTATTCTACCGTTTGTTCAAGGTTTTTGGAGTTTTATAATCGAGCGCTATCCTAGTTCTTGACTGCTTTATAAAGTTTGTACATGACATTTAAAGGCCTTATAAGAATGTTTAAAAAATAGACTGATAGCTGATTATATTTGAAATGGTATTTTTTTATTCCGTAGTCTGAAAAAGTAATGTTATTGCTAAGCATAAGAAACAACTTGCTATAATTGGCTGTATTTTTCCCGTGTGTGTATTCTATCCAAAGAGGTCTTTTGTTGAAATTGATTATCTCGTCGGCATTTTTCCATTCGTTGTGCATTTTTGAAAGGACAGTTTTTACTTCACCATTTGTTTCAACCAAGCTTATAAATGGATTGAAAGGGTTCGTGTAACGCCTAACGATTGCCTTTTCGCCTGATAGCTTGAGTTGATGTCCTGCAAGAAGGTCTACTACCGTATTGTTTTTGACGATTGCTAGTTCACCTATTATGGCAAGGAAATCTTTGTGCACAATATCGTCGTTGTCTAGCCGAGTGGTAATTACGCAGGAGTCTGTAATAAAAGGCTTGATCAGGTCTTTTAGTGAAGCATTCAGTTCCCTGAACCCATCAATGAATATGATTTGTATTTTCTCAGAGAACTGACTTAGTGATTGTGCCTTCTTTTTGTATACATCAGGGGTATGTATATCGAAAAAAATGATCCAGAGAAAGTGCTCTTTAGATTGATTAAGTACTGAAGGAAGACATAGTTCTTGAAAAATTCTGAATCGGTGTGCTAACCATTCATTGTTAAGCCCTTGGTTTTGTTCGCTGTTTGCATCTGGATTTATTTTGAGATTAAACCTGGTTAAGAGGATATGCTGCATTTTTTTAGCCTAACGCATTAAGTAAATTTTTCCAAAGTTCTTTTTGAAAAAAACATCAGTGCTATTAGCCCTATGTTTAACATCAGATTTGTCGTTGTTTTCAAGGATAACATTGTAGAAATAAACCCCATTGGCCAGTCTGTCGCCAAATTGATCTGTACCATCCCAAGTAAAATCGGAAATGTTATTACCAATGTTAATAGCGCCGAGTTCATTTTTGAAAACTTCTCGCACTATTTTGCCTGTTACGGTCATGATTTGTACTTTTATCTTGTCTGGTACTTTGCCAGTTACCTGGAAAACAAATTTCATAGAGGTGGTAAAAGGGTTGGGATAAGGTAGGAAATTAGTGATTGTTTGCTCATTGATTACTTCAAAATTAACCATATAGTCGCTGGTTGAATTATAATTTCCAGTAACATCTTTTCCGCGTAACTTTAAGTTATACCTGCCATCTGCAAGCGTATTGGGAGTGTAAAGGAAATCAATTTTATTGCTACTTGAAGTGCCTGTATTTTGAACAACTACTTTGTTGTCACTAAATGCTATCCTTTTATAAACTTGCTCGTCCTCTTTTTTCAGATACAGTTCTACATTGGTGGTATCATTCAGTAGGAGGAATTTATTTTCGTCGGCAATGCTGATTGAAATTTTGGGGTTAGGTGAAACTATTTCGCCATTAATAATACGCTTATTGTCAAAAAACACGTCAATTACTGGCTCTTTATCATCTTTAACCACATTAAAGTTATAAACAGCGTAATTGTTTAGCTCATTTTTGTCCTTGTTGTCTTTGGAGATCACGGATAATTGAAGCGTGTTTGCTCCAGGAATGTCTTTGGTTGACAAAGAAAAATTCACCTTGTCTGTTTCGTTGTAAGCCAAAGGTTTATTTGTTTTTATTAGTCCATTTACAACACTTCTATCAGCCTTGGTGAGTTTATATCTTATTACAACAGAATCAGAAATTTGCTTTTCTAGATTTATATAACCAATAGATAGTTTAACTGAGTCTCCCTGGTTGATCGTGCTACTGTGAAATGTATTTTGTACGTCTGGATTAAAAGCAATATCGGCATATGGATCATATATTACTCGCCATCCCTTTAAGTTTGGTGCCGATTTGTTTTGTGTATCGGAAATGTTGACACTAACTTTAAGGAAGGGATAATTACTTGCAGCAATATCTGTTAATGTAATGCTTGGTGAGGTGATATTTGATTTTAAAGTGGTTTCCGCTCCATTTTGATTAATGCCAATAATGCTATAGGTTAAAAGATCTGAGCTTTGGGTAGCAAAATCAAATATGGCCTCGCTCCAATTTGACGCGGGACCGATTTTTTCCGATGTCAAAGTTCCGTTATCCCATGGGTAGCGTAGATCATAAGAAAAGTCTATGGATTGTTGGTCTGCTGGAACTGATGAACTATAGTCGGCAGTGAGCTCTAATGGAGTTATTTTCTTATTGTTCCCTTTTTGCGTCCAAAAGGTATAAGGTTCACCATTATTTATCGTAGTTATTTTATTTAAACTTAAGCTTGCCAGTAAGTTTTGTGTTGTTTGAGGTAGGTTTTTCGGATTGAAATTTCGTCCACTAAACCCCATTACAAAGTATCCGTCTGGAATATTTTGCAGGTATTCGTTAAGTGCATCAACATCAGTAGCATTGTTTGTGTTAAATAAAAATTGCCCCGTTCCGTTAACGCCATCGTTTTTAAAATTATAGGTGCTTGGGTAGCTATACATTTTAAATGGCGTAACAGGATCTACCGCGGCAATTGCAAATCCTTCAAAATCAGAGCTGTGGAATGCGATGGCTCCTACAGAAATACTCATTCGCATACGGCGTTCTATCGTGCTTGGTCCATTGTTGCCCTTGGTTCTAAGTAAAACGGGAAATGCAGTGGTTGTAAATTCAAATTGCTTTGAGTTGTTGTTGAAAATAATGTTTTTTAAGGCAATTTCATCATATTGTTGGTAGTGGGATTGGTTCCATCCATTTGCAATGTTGTTTATGTAGACAAATGAACTTGTTTGCCAATCGCTATTTTGATTATTTAGTTCTTTGGCTCTCCAATAATAAACTTTCTGGTTTTCGAAAGAAACACTAGGTTTCCAAGAAATAAATGCATTACCATTAATATTTGGAGATGTTTTTTTCCAATTACTATTGAATGTTTTTACCGTGTCGATTTCAAATACATACTGTTGGTCCTTGCTAAAAATATCATTAGCCTGTACTTTTAGGTTCACATCAGTTTCATTGGTAATTGCAAATTCTGTTGGCGACGCTAAGGTGATTCCAGTTGATCTAATTAAGTAGCTAAATTCGGCGGTATTATTGGTCTTACTAATTTCTTCAATCGTGTTTTCTGGATCTATGGCTATCGTAAACTTGTTGTTTCCTGCAACATTGGGTAAACTATTATCCAGTTCGATCACTACGGTATCGGTATTTAATACTTTTTGATAAGAGAAAAGGGGGTACTGGTAGATGGTATTGTTCGGTAACGTTCTGCTTACTTTTACTGGTATGTTGTTTGACGTAGATTTGCCAATGTTTTTAATGATGGTAAATAATTTGATGCTAGGGGAGTTAACGGTTACGTTTGGATCTTGTAGCCCTATGTCTTCATTTTTAATCTCGTAATCAGGTAAAGAAGGGGAGTAGAGGCTAACAGTTGGGTCTCCTAACAATATGTATTGCCTTAAATGTGCCCAGTTCCATGTATCGCTTGGGTGTTGATATGCTCTTGCAGCCCTGGCCATGTTTTGGGCAATAGAGCCACCATAATTGGTGTTGAACGCATTTTGGTAGAAAAGACGGGTATAATTGTAAAGATATGAGGCCAACCCTTGACTGCTAGCTCCAAACCATGCAATGGCTCCTTTATTATTTTGAAAAATATAATCTTCACCTAAAGAACCATCTACAAATGCATTAGCCGTACTACATCCATTAATAATATATAATAATAGCTTGTTACCATTATTTAGAAAGGAAGGATTTCCAATAGATACCGCTGTGGTAGTGGTGCTTCCATGTCCTAAAAAATTTAGCACACTCACTCCATCATTGATATTGGCACTTATTTTAGCCATTAAGTTGTCGGTAACGGGGTCGGTTACAGATTTATAGTAATTAATAGCTTTGGCACCAAAATATTCCTTGTCTGCTATGGAAGATAAATCTTTTAAATAAGAAGAAAATAAAATATCCTCTGAGCTGCTGGCTCCGCCTGTAATATTAATAATATTTTTTCTCCAGATAGAATTGTCTTGTTGATCGTACTGTTTTAATTTATTTAAATAAAGTCGTACATCGTCATTTGTTCTGGCAGGTACACGGCCAGTAGCCAATGCTGGTGCCATTGTGTTGTCAACTATTTCTGAGGTAAGATAGGTGTCAGAAGCGGGGTAGCCCATAGTAGGAACCAGGTCGTCTTCTAATCTTTGTTTAGGTAGCTCATAGCCTTTTCCTAATAGTAATAGATATTCGGGTTTGGTTGTCGCCCCGTTCATCAGGTAGCGTATAAAGTTCTTAATGGCTAAAGGATGGTGTTGCCCATAGTAAAACTGATTATATAAATCTTCGGTGGTTACTATAGAAGTGTTAAAGCCTTTTGATATTTTATAAGCAGCATATTCATTTGCTGCTTCAAGCAAATTTTTATGGGTAATAATTAGAAGTTTTGCCTGATTTGTAGCTGCTTTTATCAAATTGAGGTTAATACTCTCTAATACAGGTGTTTTTAACGAGTTGCTGTTAGCTAAAACTAGCTCATTGTTTGGTGTATTTTTAACCACGAAGTTTGTTGTAGTTCCAGATTTCGATCCAAAATATCTAAGCTGGTTAACTTCATCTAAAATGTATGCTTCATTCCAATTGGCATTGGTAAAACTAAGTAGGGCTTCGGCATTGCTCGACATTACTTTAAAAGGTAAGAAGCTTAGGCCAGATCCCTCTAAACTTCGGGCATAGTTAATACGTGCATAGGCTACCGACTGAAAATCTGTAGCTGCACCCAAGTCATTTATAGAAGAGAAATTGACAGTAGTGTTGTTGCTTATTAAAGTGTTGTTAAGGTTTGTAGTGGCAGTTGAAAAGGCATAACCCTTAAATTTTGTGTCGTTAATAACCGTACTGCCAATACTTACACTTAGATGGTGGTTGTTTCCACTAGGATCGGTTGAATTTGCATTAGATCTGCCAGCTACATAATAAGAAAGTGTGGGTGTAAGGCTGCTGGTGTTGTAGGCGTTTGGGGTTGACAGGCTGTGGCTTTGCGTAGTGCCCATGGCGTACATATTGCCCATATAACCTTCTGCTGCCTGATATTCGGACAAGGACATTTGTTCAATAAGGAATGCTCCTGCGTTGTAGTTTTGTGCAAGGTTTAAAGATGCAGTATAACTGATAAAAGATTCGGGTGTTAAACTGCCAGCAGCTAGTGAAGTGTTTACATATCTCTTGCCCTGAGTTGTACCTATCGTTAAAAAATAGTAGGCATCATCCGTAAAAAGACTGATTTCTGGATTGGGTTGTTGAGTGGTTGGATTGTATAAAACTTGGTCAAGCTTTCCGTTGTTTCTTTTTCCACTAAATTCAATAAATTCTCCATTTTCGAATAAATTATTGTTTTCCCCTTCTACGTGTAATGGGATTTCTACACCTCTATAAAAGATTTGAAAATTCTTAGGATTAGGATTTCCGCTTAGGAAACTAGTGCTTGACAGTTGATTGTACGAAATACGGTATATACCATCTTCAGATACTTTTATTCGAAGGTACTTTTGTCCGTCCTTAATCCATTCGTTACCAAAGGTGTTTTGGCCAAAAACAGTATTGGATAGTAGTAAAAGGAAAAAACAAAGAAAGAGCCTCATAGTGGTTTTTTTAAATAGCATACCATCTGCTAATTTATTGAATATTTTGGTTTTTTGAAGTTTGCTTTACAAAGAAGCTGTAAAGAAATAATTTTAGGGTGTCAATATTAAATGGCTGAGCTTTAAAAGCTAATGCTAAGTTTTGAAAAGCCAATTTCTTGTTTTTGTTTTGATGTAGATAAATACTCGCTATTCTGTTATAGTATAATAATTGTTTTTTGCGTTTACTCAATTTTGATAATAACAAGAAGTTGTCCAAATCGGCTTTTTCTATGCTTTTGCCCGTTATATAGGCGTTACTTATTACTTTTTGTAGGCGATATCGCTTTTTTGTTTTGTTGGAAGCGCTATTGGGGGTTAGTCTGTAATCTATTAATATGTCATTTAAGTTTACCAGTTTCCCTTGATGAAACATATTTGCCCAAAGTAACTTGTCTTCAAAATGGTGGACAATTTCTTCATTATATCCGCCGCATTTAAGACAAGAGTCTTTTTTGAAAATTACGCTACTGCTGATAAATGGATTATAATCTTCAAATATTTTTGCGTTATCAATCAAACGAGATAATTGAGTTGTATAAAGAAAATTTCCGTCATCATCGACAATGTTCGCATTGGATCCCACTAAAACAACTTCTGGATGTATGGATAAGAAATCCATCTGTTTCGAAAATCGCTCTGGGAGAGATCTGTCGTCCGCATCTATACGGGCAATATATTCGCCTTTTGCTTCTTTTATGCCTACGTTTAATGATTTTGAATGACCGACATTTTGATGGCTGATGACTTTTATTCTTTGGTCATGGTAGGATTCTAGGATCGCAAGGGTATTATCAGTGGATCCATCATTAATGATGATAAACTCAAAATCAGTATAGCTTTGGTTTAATATACTATCAATGGCTTCTTTGATGTATTTTTCACCATTGTAAACAGCCATTACAACGCTTAAAATCATGTTTTTGAATATGGTTGTTGGTTAGCAAGTTACGGAAAATAGATTTCTAATTTATTTGTTTGCTATTAATCGTCAAAAAAATAACCCGCTTAGCGATAAGCGGGTTATGTCATGTTATTTCTGAGTTGCTTCCAACCACTTTCTAGCATTTACAAAAGCTTCCATCCAAGGAGAAACCTCATCTTTTCTGCCCGCAGGATAATTTGCCCAGTGCCATTGGAACAATGAACGCTCAATGTGAGGCATCATCACCAAGTGTCTTCCACTATCATCGCACATCATGGCAGTGTTATAGTCAGAGCCATTTGGACTAGCGGGATATTGCTCATATCCGTATTTCGAAACAATCTGATATTTCGATTCTTCGTAAGGCAATTGGAATTTACCTTCACCATGTGACACCCAAACACCAATAGTGCTGCCTGCCAGTGACGATAACATCACAGAGTTGTTTTCTTGAACCACTAACGAAGTGAACACACTTTCGTGTTTATGACTATCGTTGTGGAGCATTTTAGGTTTTACTTCGTGGTTTTTGTTGATCAGTCCCAATTCAATAAACAACTGGCAACCGTTACAAATACCTACTGATAATGTATCTTCTCTATTGAAGAAATTCTCTAAGGCTACACGAGCTTTTTCGTTATATAAAAATGCACCTGCCCAGCCTTTTGCTGAACCTAATACATCTGAATTAGAGAAACCACCCACAGCACCAATAAATTGGATATCTTCTAAGGTTTCTCTGCCCGAAATTAGATCGGTCATGTGAACATCCTTCACATCAAAGCCAGCTAAATACATCGCGTTAGCCACCTCACGTTCAGAGTTACTGCCTTTTTCACGTAAAATAGCTGCTTTTGGACGAGGTTTGCTCGCGTCAATTACAGGTTTTTTACCATCAAATTGAGCTGGGAAATTGAATTTTAAGGGTTGGTTTTTGTAGTTGTCAAAACGTTCTTTGGCTTTTACTTCACCGCTTTGTTTGCGGTCTAACAAGTAAGAAGTTTTATACCAAACGTCACGCAAATGCTCGATATCGAACGCATAGTTTTGTGAGCCATTGGTAACGTTTAACGTTGGCTGTTCTGTTGCTGCTCCAATTTTATGGAACTTAACTCCTTTAGTATTTAAAATAGCTTCAACACTTTCATCTGCTTGGAAAACCAAACTGATGTTTTCAGCAAATAATACTTTTAAGGCATCGGCTTCGCCCAATGAAGTTAAATCAAGGTTTGCACCTAAATTTTTATCTGCAAAACACATCTCTAAAAGCGTGGTGACTAAACCACCGCTACCTACGTCGTGTCCAGCTTTAATTTTTCCAGCTTTGATCAAATCCTGAATGGCGTTGAAAGTGGTGCTAAATTGAGCAGCATCTTTTACGTCAGGAGTTTCGTTGCCGATTTTATTTAAAATTTGAGCGAAAGAAGAACCGCCTAATTTATAAGCATCGTTACTTAAGTTGATGTAATAAATGTTGCCGCCATCTTTTTGTAAAACTGGCTCTATCACTTGGGTAATGTCGTTACAGTTTCCTGCTGCCGAAATAATTACCGTTCCTGGCGCAATTACATCACCATCTTTGTATTTCTGCTTCATCGAAAGCGAATCTTTACCCGTTGGGATATTGATTCCTAAGTCGATGGCAAAATCTGAACAAGCTTGAACTGCTTGATATAAGCGGGCATCTTCACCTTCGTTTTTACAAGCCCACATCCAGTTGGCCGAAAACGAAACGCTTTTCAAACCATCTTTTAGCGGTGCCCAAACAATGTTTGATAAAGATTCGGCAATCGCAATTCTGCTACCAGCACCAGCATCAATCAAAGCTGAAAGTGGGGCATGACCTACCGAAGTAGCAATACCTTCTTTACCTTGAAAATCCAATGCCATTACGCCTACGTTGTTCAAAGGCAATTGCAATGGACCAGCACATTGTTGTTTGGCAACACGGCCACCCACGCATCTGTCCACTTTATTTGTTAACCAGTCTTTACAAGCTACGGCCTCTAATTGAAGCACTTGTTCTAAATACTCGTTGATTTTATCTTGATTATAGGCAACTTCTTGGTAGTTATGATTAATGGTTTTGTCTTCCATAATCACTTTTGGAGAGCTACCGAACATGTCGCTAAGCGCTAAATCCATTGGTTTAACCCCTGTAGTGGCCGATTCGAAAGTAAAGCGATGGTCGCCAGTTACCTTACCTACGGTGTACATAGGCGAACGTTCACGGTCAGCAATTTTTTGTAACGTGGCAATGTGCTCTTCGCCAATCACCAATCCCATACGTTCTTGAGATTCGTTACCAATGATCTCTTTTGCCGATAGGGTAGGGTCGCCCACAGGCAATTTATCCAGGTCAATTTTACCACCAGTAGCCTCCACTAATTCCGAAAGACAGTTTAAGTGACCGCCAGCACCATGATCGTGAATAGATACAATGGTGTTATGGTCGCTTTCAACCATGGCTCGTACTGCGTTGGCCGCACGTTTTTGCATCTCAGGGTTGGAACGTTGAATGGCATTTAACTCAATGCCAGAACCATGCTCACCAGTATCTGCAGAAGATACGGCTGCACCGCCCATACCAATACGGTAGTTCTCACCACCTAAAACTACAATGTTGTCGCCAGTTTTTGGTTCTTGTTTTTTGGCCTGATCTATTTTGCCGTAGCCAATACCACCAGCAAGCATAATTACTTTATCGAAACCTAACTTACGGTCGTGTTCTTCATGCTCGAAAGTCAAAACAGAACCTGTAATAAGTGGTTGGCCGAATTTATTTCCAAAATCAGAAGCTCCGTTGGAAGCTTTGATCAAGATGTCCATTGGGGTTTGGTATAACCATTTGCGCTCTTCAACGCCTTTTTCCCATGCTCTACCTTCTTCTAAACGAGAAAGAGCCGTCATGTAAACCGCAGTTCCTGCCAATGGCAACGAACCTTGTCCGCCAGCTAAACGATCTCTGATTTCACCACCCGAACCTGTAGCAGCACCGTTAAAAGGTTCAACGGTAGTAGGGAAGTTATGGGTTTCAGCTTTGATGGAAATGACCGAATCAAAGTCTTTAGTTTGGTAAAACGATGGCTCATCTGGTTTAGACGGTGCAAATTGTTGCACTTTAGGTCCTTTAACAAAGGCCACGTTATCTTTATAGGCAGAAACGATATCATTTGGATGTGTTTCCGAAGTTTTCTTGATGAGTTTGAACAAGGAAGTTGGTTGTTCCACGCCATCAATGACAAATTTGCCATTAAATATTTTGTGACGGCAGTGCTCAGAGTTTACTTGAGAAAAACCAAAAACTTCAGAGTCTGTTAAAGGTCTGCCTAATTTTTCGGCTAAACCATTTAAATAATCAACCTCTTCGTCGCTTAGTGATAAGCCTTCTTGTTTGTTGTAGGCAGCAATATCGGTAATTTCTAAAATAGGTTCTGGTTGGATGTTAATGGTGAAAACATCTTGGCCAAGCTCCTGATATTTCTGCGAAAGCATAGGGTCGTAGGTAACAAACCCTTCATCAACCTTTTTAAATTCCTCAATTCTGATGATTCCCTCCATGCTCATGTTTTGGGTAATTTCTACCGCATTGGTGCTCCAAGGAGTAATCATGGCCGCTCGTGGACCAACAAAAAAGCCAGTTAAGGTGCTTTCGGCGCTCAATTTAGCTCCGCCAAAAAGCCACTCTAGTTTTTCTGTATCAGTTTGGGATAAAATTTGGTTTGTTTGTACAACAAAAACCTCGTCAGATTGACCTAAAAAGAAATGAATCATGCTTATTTTTTGAAGACGCAAATTTAGGTTTTTTTTAGGAGAAATTTAGTTGTTTTTGGGTTTATTTGTATGCCGAATTATTGAATTTTGAATGATGAAATTTTGAATGATTTAATAGGCGTCATATCTTCGGACATCCGACTTCAAACTTTTGACTTGAAAAATGTTTAACCGTATCCATCATATCGCTATTATTTGTTCAGATTATGAGCAGTCGAAGGACTTTTATGTCAATAAATTAGAGTTTGAAGTGCTTGGTGAAGTTTATCGTGAGGAACGTAAATCGTGGAAGTTGGATTTGGCCGTGAACGGTGTTTATCAAATTGAATTGTTCTCTTTTGAAAATCCACCAACAAGGCCTTCGAGACCAGAAGCGCAAGGATTAAGACATTTGGCTTTTGAGGTAGATGACGTGGCCGAAACCATTGTTGATTTAAATAAGAAGGGAATTGTGACAGAACCCATAAGGGTTGATGAATTCACGGGGAAGCAATTTACTTTTTTTACTGATCCGGATGGGTTACCTTTAGAGATTTACCAAAAATGAAACATCGCTATGAAAAACACATTTTTAATTTTATTACTGCTATGTGCAGTATCTGTAGTAAAGTCTCAGGTTAGCTATTCTGCTAAACTAGAAACAGGATTTCAGAAATTTCTCAGTAGAGGAATGGTGGTGTCCGCTGGCCCTGGCTGGAAAGGATATGATCTGGAAGGTGCAAATAACGGCTTTGATATAGGGTTGGTAAACGGAATAAGCTTTAAAGAATATTTTAAGATTGGCTTAGGGGTAGAGTATTTAAAATACGATGGAATTAACGGTTATAGCATTTATGGTGATTTAGAGGCCACTACCACGAAAAGCAAAACCTCACCGTTGTTTAATTTAAAGATTGGCAAAAGTCATGTGAATAATCAATATGAAGATGGTTCAGACGCCACTTTTGTGGAAATTTTAGGTGGAATAGAACGTAAAGTGATACAGAAATTAGCTTTGCAGTTAAAAATTGGTTTTAGGTTTATGCATCAATTTTCTGTTTATTTCCCTATAAAAGTTGCGTTAAGGTTTTAAAAATGAAAAACATCTTCCGTTTTAAACAGTTTGAAGTTGACCAAAGTGGCTGTGCCATGAGGATCAATACGGATGGTGTATTGTTGGGAACGATGGTAAAGCATCCAGATCCACAACGGATACTGGATATTGGTACAGGTACGGGGGTTATTGCATTAATGCTAGCGCAACGTTTTCCTAAAGCACAAGTTCACGCGGTAGAAATAGATGAGCAGGCTTCCATAACTGCTGATAAAAATTTTCAAAATTCAGTTTTTAGTAGTCAATTGTCAGTACATCACATAGCCATTGAGCAGTACCACCATTCAACGCAATTCGATTTGATCGTCAGCAATCCTCCTTTTTTTGTGAATGACCTTAAAAATCCCGAGAAAAAAAAGGAGATGGCAAGGCATGCCAGTGATACCTTCTTTAATGATCTGATTGAAAAAGTAGCTGCTTTGCTAAGTCCAGCAGGTTGTTTTTGGGTTGTGCTACCTGTTAAACAGGCTCAGGATTTAGTAGAAAAAGCAAAAATGAAAGGTTTGTTTCTAACGCATTTAGTTAAATTGCACTCGGACGCTACCAAACCAGAGTTTAGGCGTATTGTGTGTTTGGCAAGAGAAAAATCTGACCTGGTAGAAGAAGATTTTATGATTTACGAAAGCGAAAAGAAATATACCAAGGCATACGAGTTATTGCTGAAAGATTTCTTTTTAGCCTACTAGGTCTTTGCTCTGATAAATACCGATAATTTCTAATTTTAATACATTTTAAACCTCTTTAAATGAAGCTTTCTGTCTTAATTACCTCATTGTTAATCACCGCCACTTTTTCGGTGCAAGCGCAAATAAAAAGTAAAGCAGCCGTACAAAATTCAAGTATCGATTCGGTGTTGAATCAAGTTTTGAAAGATCAACATATTGCGGGTTTTGCGGTGGCCGTTGTAAAAGGTGATCAGGTAATTTACAGCAAAGGTTTTGGCTATCGCGATTTGGAAAATAAAAAGCCAGTAACGCCAAATACTCTTTTTGCCATTGGTTCAAGCTCTAAAGCATTTACTTCGTCGCTGATTGGTTTGTTGGAAAAAGATGGCAAGTTGAAATTGGATGATAAAGCAACCGGCCTATTGCCTCAATTGAGTTTTTATAATGCCGAAATGAATAATCAAATTACGGTACGTGATTTAATGGCGCATAGAACTGGATTGTCGAGGTACGATTTGTCTTGGTTTTTGTTTAACACAACCAATAGGGATAGCATTATTAGCCGAGTGAAATATATGAAGCCAACTTCTGGCATTCGTGAGCGATGGTATTACAACAATTTTATGTTTTTAGCTCAAGGAATGATTGCGGAGCGTTTGAGTGGTAAAACTTGGGAGCAAAATATTAAAGAGAAGTTTTTTGATCCCTTAGAAATGACCCGTTCTACTACTAATATTGAAACTTTTAAAAACGATAGTGATGCGGCATTGCCTTATACCGTTGTTGATGGCAATGAAATTAAAAAAATAGATTACTACAATATCAATGGTATGGGGCCTGCTGGGAGCATTAACAGTAGCGTAAACGATATGGCCAATTGGTTAAAGGTTTGGATCAGTGGTGGCTTTTTTAAAGGGAAAGAAATTTTACCTAGCAGTTATATTAGAGAAGCGGCAAGTTCCCAGATGGTAATGGGGGCGGGATTGCCCGCTAAACATGAAGATGTTTTCTTGTCTAATTATGGTTTGGGCTGGATGATTGGCTCCTATAGAGGTCATTATTCGGTAGAGCACGGAGGGAATATCAATGGCTTTTCGGCTAATGTTGCCTTTTACCCTTCCGATAAATTAGGTATTGTAGTATTAACCAATCAAAGTGTATCGAAAGTGCCAGATGTCATTACTAATTCTATTGCTGATATTATGTTTGGTTTGAAACGTGTGGATTGGAATGGTGAAGCAAAAGCAGAAACCCAGAAGGCTAATGAAGTAAAAAAGGAACTTAAAAAGACACCTATCGTTTCAAATACGAGTCTATCGCATCCGTTAAAAGATTATGTGGGTTCATTTGAAAATGACGCTTATGGCATCATTAAGGTAACGCTTGAAAACAATGCCTTGCGTACAATATTGGGAGAAGAGAAGATATTGCTTAAACACATGCATTATGATGTGTTTGATCCAAAATCTGTGGATAAAAATGGTGTGGTAGATACTGCGCAAAGTAATTTGATGTTTAATTTTTCTACCGGCGTTGATGGTAAAATTAGCGGAATAGGTATCTTTTTGGATGGTAGTGAAAAGCCTGTGATGTTTGACTTTAAGCCAGAAGTGAAAAAGTTAGATGCAAAAACATTAGAGAATTTGGTTGGCGAATATATGATGGGGAAAACCCCAGCAAAAGTTTATTTGAAGGGAGATGTGCTGTATGTGTCTGTTCCTGGGCAGCCAGAATATGAAACCGTGGTTGTTGATGAAACGACTTTTGAATTGAAAGCTTTGAAAGGCTATAGTATTAAGTTTGAGGTTTTGTTGGGTAAAAAAGCAACTTCAATGTCGTTTATACAACCTAATGGCACTTTTAAAGCGATTAGGAAAAATTAGGGGCTTATAGCAGACTTACGAAGTTTCTAAAACTTCGTAAGTCTTTTTGTCTAACAAACCTCGCAGGTTTCTAAAACCTGCGAGGTTTAAGATCGTAGCACAATGGGAGTGCTTTTCGAAAAATAATAGTATAGTATGAGGATGTTAGGTTGGAGTGGTATTCTCAAATCTTGATACTCAATACTCACATCTAATAATAAAATGAAAAAAATAGGTTTAATCTCAGATACGCATGGTTTTTTGGATGATGCGGTGTTTAAATATTTTGATGATAGGGATGAAATTTGGCATGCTGGTGATTTTGGACCTGATGTAATTGAGCCTTTGGCAGCCTTTAAACCGTTGCTTGGCGTGTATGGAAATATAGATGGTGCGGATATTAGAGCACAGTTTCCAGAGCATTTGAGATTTCAGTGCGAACAGGTGGATGTTTGGATGACGCATATTGGAGGTTATCCCGATAGGTACGCTCCTCAGGTGAAGAAAGAAATTTACACTAAGCCTCCACAGCTTTTTATTTCTGGACATTCGCATATCTTGAAAGTTGTTTTCGATAAAAAAATACAATGTTTGCATATTAATCCCGGTGCGGCTGGAAAACACGGCTGGCACAAGAAAAGAACTTTGATTCGCTTTTGTATTTCCGAAGAAAAAATCCATACCTTAGAGGCCATAGAACTAGGGGATAGATAACGTAAAAAATACACTAAGTAAAAAATGACGGGTATAAAAACATTAGGCCAGTTTATTATTGAGAAGCAAGCGGATTTTCCGTATGCTAAAGGGGAACTTTCTCGCTTGTTGAGAGATATTGGTATTGCCTCAAAAATTGTAAACCGAGAAGTAAACAAAGCTGGTTTAGTTGATATTTTGGGTGATGCTGATACCATTAACATCCAAGGAGAGGGACAAAAAAAGCTTGATGTATATGCCAACGATCAATTTATTTCGGCATTAACCAGTGGTGGGGAGTGTTGTATTGTGGCTTCGGAAGAAGAGGATGATTTTGTACGTATTGATTCGCCAGTATCTAAAAATGCCAGATATATTGTATGTATCGATCCTTTGGATGGTTCCTCTAATATTGATATCAATGTAACAGTGGGTACTATTTTTTCTATTTACAGAAGAAAATCTACTGAAGGGGCTGCTACTTTGGATGATGTATTGCAAAAAGGCACGGAACAGGTTGCTGCTGGATATGTGATTTACGGTTCATCAACCATGTTGGTTTATACCACGGGAAAAGGGGTGAACGGTTTTACGCTGGATCCTTCTATTGGTGAGTTTTGTTTGTCGCACCCAAATATGAAAATTCCTGATGATGGTGTGATTTATTCTATTAACGAAGGTAACTATGTTCATTTCCCTGAGGGAGTGAAAAAATATATCAAGTATGCTCAGGTAGAAGATAAGGCAACCAACAGGCCTTATACCTCGAGGTATATTGGGGCCATGGCAGCAGATATCCATAGAAGTTTGATTAAGGGCGGTATTTATATGTACCCAACTACCTCCGCATCGCCAAATGGTAAATTGCGTTTGCTTTATGAGTGCAATCCAATGGCCTTTATCATTGAACAGGCTGGTGGTGTTGCTTCTGATGGTTTGAATAGGATTTTGGATATTGAGCCTACCGAGCTTCATCAACGAGTGGCCATTTTTATTGGCTCGCCCAAAATGGTGAAAAAGGCTGAAGAGTTTATGGCTGAGTTTTCACCTGTTCAAAAACAGCAGGAAAAGACGGCGGCTACGCAATCAGCTTAATTACTCAAAAAATATCTAAGGGTGTGAAACAAGTTGAGGCTTTAAGTATTAACTTAGTGAAAGTTATAAGATAATTATTAAGTTATGAAAGCAACAATCAAATCACTTACTTTTCTTTTATTTGCTGGCTTTGTTTCGTTTAGTGCGGTAGCACAAGAAGCAAAACCTAAACCTAGTCCTGCAGCTACGGCTACTGGTAAAGTTAATGGAGCCACTATTACGATTAATTACAGCAGTCCTGCGGTAAAAGGACGCAAAATTTGGGGTGGGCTAGAGGCTTACGACAAAGTTTGGCGTGCTGGCGCTAATGATGCCACTACTTTTGAAACTGATAAAGATATTAAGGTAGAAGGTAAAAACTTGCCTGCTGGAAAATATAGCTTTTTCTTGATTCCTAGAGAAAGTGGCACTTGGACAGCGATCTTTAACAAAGAACCTAAGCAATGGGGTGCTTTTAAATACGAAGAGGCTAAAGATGCTTTAAGGGTTGATGTAAAGGTGAAACCATTAGCTGAAACTCAAGAGAGATTGGTTTACAACGTAAATAGCAAAGGATTTTCTTTGGATTGGGACAAAGTATCTGTTCCTGTGGCTGTGAAGTAGTATTCAATTACTCGTGTCGTCATTTCGACGAAGTATGAGGAGAAATCTAGCATTATGAATACTAATTAATTATTATTCTGGTTATTTGGAGAAGTATGAGGGAAATTGAAAATCAACGTAGTTAAATCTGGTATTGTGAAGTCATGTTGCTAGATTTCTCTCTACGTTCGAAATGACGTAGATCTTAATGGTCATTCCTCGCAATGACTATGCAAAACATAAACGTAAAGAAAAACCCATATCTCTATTGATATGGGTTTTTATATTTTAAAGTAAACTGTTGCTATTCCGTTCGGCCTCAAAAACACTATCAATGGCCCAGTTTGCCTTGTCTTGCGAAGCGGCTACCGCTAGCCGGTCGCAGCGTTCGTTTTCTGGGTGTTCGTTATGGCCTTTGATCCACTTGAATTTAACTTGATGTAATTTGTGTTGTTGTAGGTATTGCAGCCATAAATCCTTGTTTTTTTTGTCTTTAAAGCCTTTTTGTACCCAGCCAAATACCCATCCTTTTTCTACCGCATCTACCACATATTTACTATCAGAGAAAACAATAACTTGTTGCCCTGGTGTTTTTAGCGCTTTAAGGGCTACAATCACGGCCAAAAGTTCCATACGGTTGTTGGTGGTCATTCTAAAACCGCCACTTAATTCTTTGTAATGCTTGCCTGAACGTAGGATTACGCCATAACCGCCAGGACCTGGATTTCCGCTTGCTGCTCCGTCTGTGTAGATTTCTATCATAATGCTTGGCAAAACTAAGTTTTATGAGTGATAGTTGGGTATTGTTGTGGAAAAGAAGGTTGTTTAAATTAGGAGGTTGCTTCGTCATTCTTTCTCGCAATGACGTTAAATTAGGCGTCATTGCGAGCTTAGCGAAGCAATCTCTCAAAGTTTTACTTCACTACTTTCAGTAATTCGGCAATGGCTACTTCAAGCTGTTGGTCTTTTCCGTGGTCTATCACGCCTGGCATGTTTTTTACCTGAATATCAGGTTTGGTTTCGTTGTTTTCTAACCATTGGCCAGCTTTGTTTTTAGCACTAATAGGCACAGATCCCCAACGGGTTCCATCAGGAAGTGATTCCCAGCCTGCAAAGCTACAAGTGCCAGGTACTGGCATCCCTACGGTTTTTCCAATGCCTAAATCTTTATAGCCACATGAAAAGCAATGACCATCGCTGTAGTTCGCTTCGTTGAACATGGCCAAGGTTGGTTTGGTCCATCTAAAAGTTGGCTCGTAACCTACAGAACGTTGTTCGGTAGCATAGTCTAAGAATTTCTGTCCGGTGAAGAACATCGCCAGATCTGATACCAAATCGCCACCACCGTTAAAGCGGGTGTCGACAATTACCGCCTTGCGGTCGGCAAATTTACCCATCATTTCCTCGTATACGCTACGATATGGGCCGTCGCTCATTCCAGGGATATGCACATAGCCCAACTGACCTTTACTTAAACTGTCTACTTCGGCTTGGTTGATTTTTACCCATCTTTTGTACAGTAATTGGTTTTCGGCACCGAGACTGATTGGTTTAATGGTGATTTGTTGCCTCTCTTTAGTTTTAGGGTCCAGAATTTCCAATAAAGTAAATTGATCAGATTTCCTGTTTAAGAACTTGGCAACATCTTGGTTGGCTTCAATCAATACACCATCCACTTTTTCGATGATCATTCCTGGTTTTACGCTCAGTTTAGCTTTGTCCAACGGACCGCCAGAAAGTATTTCATCAATTAAAATGCCGTCGCCTTTATGCTGATAGCTGGCAATAACACCCAGTGATGCGGTAGCGTCGGCGTTAGGAATGGTTCTGCTAAAACGGGCGCCAGAATGGGAAACATTCAGCTCTCCCAATAACTCTGATAGCATTTCAGCAAATTCATAGCTGTTGCCAATATGCGGAAGGTATTTTGCATAAGCTGGTTTTAAGCCATCCCAATCGGCACCATGCATGGTTGACGTGTAAAACATACCTTTGTTGCGCATCCAAACGTGTTCAAACATATAATTTCTTTCTGCCGCGGCGTCAACTTCTACTTCGCCATCAATATTGATCTGGTCACGCTTATTGTTGTCGGTGTTGATTTTTGAAATACGACCACCGCTTAATAAATAGAGGTTTTTTTGAGCTTTATCCCATGATAGACTGCCGCCCATACCATCTAATGGAATTTCCATTTTGGTTTCTTTGGTGCGCAGGTTGGTGCTCCATAAATTGCTGCCTTTCTCGAAACTTGCTAAATAGTAAAGTTTTTCGCCATCTTTAGAAAGTACGGCATCGCTTAATGACGACGAATGGATGGTCAACCTGGCTTTTCTCATCTCCAAACCATCCCAATCAAATACTACCGTCGAATCTGGTTTTACAGGTTTGGCCTTAGGGTCTTTGGCTTCTTTTTTCGCTGCTTCTTCTTTGGCTTTCTTTTCAGTAGCTTCTATATCTTTTAATAATGCAAAATCATCCTTGCTCAAGTTAAAACGATCCCAACCATCTTTGGTTAAAAATAAGCTATAAACGTCACGTTGTGAAGAACCGCTGTTGGCATGAGCTTTCATCCCATCGCGATTACTGAACCAAATCAGTTGTTTGCCGCCGTTTACCCATTTTGCACTGCCATCGCCATAGCCACTTTTGGTCAGGTTTTTCATGGCTTGTTTGCCTGTCGCATCTAATAATACCACTTCGCCGTTAGACATGGTTGGTTTGTAAGTGGCCAATAACCATTTGCTGTCAGGGCTCCAAGTGAAATATTGGTCGCCATCCTGCATGTAAAAAAGTTGATCGGGCGTAAGCAGGGTTACGGTATTCTTATTGCCCAGTTCCATTACCTTTAAGGTTCTGCGGTTTTCAATGAAAGCCACTTTTTTGCCATCTGGAGATAGGGTAGGCATGTAGTTGTCGTTTGAATTGCTAATCAAGGGCTTTTCTTCCAGTAAGGTAGCAGCGAAGAAATAAGGCTCTTCTTTACGTGTTTTTTTGGTTTCATAAATACGCCATTTGCCATTACGTTCGCTGGCATAAACCAAAGATTTGCCATCTGGCGCAAACTCTACAAAACGTTCCTGCTCTGGCGTGTTGGTAATTCTTTTGGTCATTTTGCCATCTACTGAAGTCACAAAAACTTCACCTCTGGCAATAAAGGCCACTTCTTTTCCATCAGGAGATACCGACATTTCCCTTACGCCACCGTTAATGGTAATGAAACCGTCGTTGTTGGTTTTTTCCTGGGTGTTGATGGTTACGTTTACTTTTTGAGGGCTAGAGCCTGGTTTTAAGGTGTAAATCTCGCCATCATAACCAAAAGATAGGGTGCCGTTGTTGGCAGCACTTAAAAATCTCACTGGGAAATTTTTGAATTTGGTGATCTGCTCATTCTTTGCTTTTTCCTTCAAAGGCATTTTGTGGATATTGAAGGTACCGCTTTCTTCACTTAAATAGTAAATGCTTTGCTCATTGTCTGCAAATACTGGGTTTCTGTTTTCGCCGTAAAAGCCAGTGATTTGAGTGTGTTTATCTGTTTTTTTATCATATATCCAAATGTCTCGGGCAATAGACGACTGATGGTGCTTGCGCCATTCGTTTTCGCCACCTTTCTTATCGTGGTAAATCATTTTTGAACCATCCTTGCTGATTTGTACGGCTTCTGCTGGAATGGTGAAAATTTGGGAGATGCGTCCGCCAGTAGTAGGTACTGAGTAAAGCTCAGGTTGAGAGCCTGTAGGAAATTGGCGATGGCTAACGGCATCTTGCCTTGCAGCACCAAAAACTACCGACTTGTTATCTGCGGAGAAACTGAAGGGTACTTCATCAGCCGAATGATAAGTTAATCTTTTGGCTGGGCCACCATTTGCATCCATCACAAAAATATCAAAATTACCATAACGATCAGAGGCAAAAGCGATTTGCTTTCCATCTTTACTCCATTGGGGCATAAAGTCATGAGCTTCATGGAAAGTAAGCTGTTGTGCATTTCCTCCATTGCTGGCTACTCGATACAAATCACCTTTATAGGTGAAAGCGATGGTGCTGCCGTCTGGAGAAATGGTTGGATATCTCATCCATTGCGGTTTTTCTTGTGCAAACAATGGTGTAAACAAAAGAAAACCTAGAGATAAGGTTAGTAGTTTCTTCATAAACTTTGTTAGTTAAATCTTAAAGCTAAAATAAGGCATACTTTTTAAGAAACGGGTAACAAAGCTGATGTTTTATACTAACCTTTCTAGGTGGTAATATCAAAAAGTTGTAAACCTTGCGAATTACGGAGCTATTGGCAGCTGGGTTGGCGATACACCATACTTTTTCTTGAATGAAAAGGAGAAATGCGACAAGTCTTCAAAGCCAACTTCCAAATAAACCTCTGTAGGTTTTAGCTTTTTTTCGGAGAGATGATAGTAAGCCAATTCAAGCCTTTTATCAGTCAACCATTTTTGCGGTGTTGTGTTAAATAGCTTTTTAAAATCGCGGTTAAAGGTTGATAGGCTTCGACCAGATAGATAACCCAGCTTTTCTAGCGACATGTTGAACATGAAATTACGCTGCATAAATCCAATCAGGTCTATCTTTCCTGGAGCATCAAAGTGAGCCAAAACGCTATCCACCTTTGGGTCTATCGTGCGTAGGATGCTGATGGCCTCGGTAATCTTCAACTGTGCCAAGCTTTCGGGAAACTCACCAGAAACGTCGAAATAGGGGATAAGCGAAGCCAAACAACTTTCTAATAACGGATGGTTGCTAAAACTGTATATTTTCTGTTCTGGCGGTTGGTTCCCTCTCGTATCAATATGTTCGTAAAATTTCTTGAGCCTTTCTATAGTGAGGTGCATCACCACCGTTTTGTGAGGTTGTCCGTCTTTTGGATAATTGATCACGGTGGCCAACTGATTTCTGGGAATAAGAAAGATATCGCCCGTTTTAAAATGGAAGGTACGATCCGCTTGGATAATTTTAGTTTCTCCCGAAATGAACCACACCAGCATATGGTCATCGAACATCAAATCTGATTTGAAGAGCTTATCTTCATAGCTCGAAAGCTTGATTTCCTTGGTGAGGTATCTAGAAATATGTTCCATTGCTATAAAGTTAGGAGTTTTCTCCATTTCTAATTTTTGTTTAATCGCTTTTTAGTCGGCCAAGAATTTGAAACCTAAAAGCGTTTCGCTCAAATCCCAAAGGCGTAGGGCATTTTCTTGGTCTACTGAGTAAGGTTGTACACCACGCAGGGTTTCGGGCTTATCATATTGATGGTTGATATTGCCCATATCCAGTTCGGCAATGTCAGCATTTTCGCAATAAATGCCTCCAATGTTATTTAGTGCAGGACTTGTGGCACACCAAACGGTTGTAGCAGCGCCTTGAGGAATGGTTTTAAGCGTAGCGGCTACTTCGGGTTTAAGATCGCCATTTGCATCGTGTGTGCCCAACTGCTTGAAAAGTTCAATCGGTTCTTCCCTGCCAAGGTCGGTACCAAGCACACTGCCTGGGTGAAGCGAATAAGCACGAATGTTGAATTGCTGTCCACGGTGATCCAGTTCTACCGCAAAAAGATTAGCGGCAGTTTTAGATTGTCCATAACCTGTTAAGGTTTGATATTCCCGATGGTTAAAGTTAGGGTCTTCGAAATTGAAAGGTGCCATTTGATGCCCGAAAGAAGATACGTTGATCACTCTAGCACCATTGGCTTTTTTAAGTGCTGGCCACAATCTGGCGGTAAGCTGAAATTGTCCGAGGTAATTGGTCACCAATTGAGATTCGTAGCCACGTACATCTCTGCGTAAGGGCACCCACATAATACCCGCATTGTTAATCAGCAGGTGCAAAGGTCTATTGGAAGTAAGGAATTTGGCGCAAAAGGCATCAATGGATGCGCTGTCCATTAAATCCATGGCTTGCAGTTCAATGTTTTTAATGTTTTCCAAATTCTTTTTAGCCTTCTCCACATCTCTGGCAATGACAATGACTGTTGCGCCAGCGCCTACCAGTGTTTTGGTGGTTTCTAAGCCGATGCCTGTGTGTCCGCCAGTTACAATGGCAATTTTTCCAGTCAAATCTATTCCTTTGATCACTTCATTTGAAGTGGATGTTGCGTTAAAGCCAGAACCAATGGGTTGTTGCAATACGCCTTGATAATTGTTTTGTGTCATGTCTTTATTTATTTGATACCACAAATTTAGGGGGCTTTGCAACAGAGGGTTTTGTTGAGCCTGTCAACTTACTTTGTTCAGTTTGTCACGGGCTTTGTTAGGCAGTTCAGTTACAGATTCGTTAAGTGAGGAGTGTTTAAATTGTTGCTTTATTATCACCTTTTCGTGTACACAGAACAATATTTTGTGGTAACTTAGTTTTAGGGTGTGTTGATAGTGCAGTTTTTAAGGAAGTTGGATTGGTTGTGTAATTTGTTAGCTTTCATCCCTGTTTAATATTTATTTTTGAGACAAATTTGTAGATCATGAACTACCATCAATTGCAACAAGAAATAGAGGCTTATGTGGTGAATTACTTTGATGACCATCATAATGCTGATCTTGTCTATCATAATTTAGCGCATACCAAAAGAGTGGTTCAGGCTGCTGTTCAAATTGCCAATCATTATCAGTTAAAAGATGATGACTTTTTTATTGTTTATGCCAGTGCTTGGTTCCATGACACGGGATATTTCATAGAAACATTAAAGCACGAAGAAAAAGGAGCAGCACATGCGGTTACCTATTTATCCGATCATCAGGTGGATGAGAAGATCATTGCTTCGGTAAAAAGTGCCATTTTATCTACCAAACTGCCTCAAAATCCCAAAGACCTAAACGAGCGTATTTTGTGCGATGCAGATTTATTCCACTTGGGAAGTGATGATTTCAGCGAAAGGTCGAAACTGTTACATAAGGAAGTGGAACAGCTTTGCGGAAGAGAAATCAGTAAAAAAAGCTGGCGTTTGAAGGATATCGAATTTTTAGAAAGCCACGAATATCATACTGACTATTGCAGATTGTTGCTAGAAGCGCAAAAGAGCAAGAACATTGCTAAGCTTAAAAAGAAATTTAACGAAGATATTTTAGAAGACGCAAACATAGAAGATTTTACCCATACTAAATTGAAGCACGAAAAAAAGGAAAAAGCAGATAAGCTGACTAAAGAAGAGAAAGACGCATTGCCTAGCAAAGGGGTGGAAACCATGTTCCGTATTACGTCGGCAAATAATCAACGCTTGAGCGACATGGCCGACAATAAAGCCCAGTTACTGATTACGGTTAATTCGATTATTTTATCGTTGATTGTGAGTTTATTGCTGCGCCGTCTGGAAGATAATGCCTATTTGGTGGTACCTACTTTTATACTGTTATTGGTCAGTTTATCGTGTATCGTATTCTCCATATTGGCCACTAGGCCCAGCATTCCTAAAGGTGTTTTTACCAAAGAAGATGTGGATGAGAAACGAGTAAATTTGGTATTTTTCGGTAATTTCTATAAAATGCCATTGGAAGAATATCATCACAGCATGGAGAAGGTGATGGGCGATAGGGATTTCCTGTATGGTACCTTAATTAAAGATGTGTATTCGCAAGGCGTGGTTTTGGGCCGAAAATATAAACTCATCCGCATTGCTTACAATATATTCATGTTTGGTTTAATTACTTCAGTGTTGGCTTATATTCTTTTCTCTGCCATTTATGGTAAATTCTAATCATATGCTTGAGGTGGCAACGACCATGTTTGATAGGGATTTGAGTTGGATTTCCTTTAATGGGCGTGTTTTGGCAGAAGCAGAAAGAGAAGCCACGCCACTTTTGGAGAAAATCAAATTCCTTTCCATCTATTCCTCCAACTTGGACGAGTTTTATCGGGTGCGTATGCCTGTTTTGCAGGCGCTTAAAAAGCTTAGCAGAAAGGAAGATAATGACATTCAGCAGCAGGATAATTTACTGAAACAAGCTACGGAGACTATTCAATGGCAACAGGAGCAGTTTGGAACCATACTGAAAAGTATCATATTGCCGCAGTTAAAATCTAATGGGATTCATTTTGTTTATAATGAGCCTATTCCTGAAAGGTTAGCCGATGAATTGAGCAATTATTTCTTAAGTAACATTCTGGCGTTTCTTCAACCTGTTGAAATATCTAATCCTAAAACCGAGTTTTTCCCAAATAATAATGAGCTGTATTTTTTGGTGAATGTAGAAACGGAAGGGAAAGTAACCAGTTATGTGGTGAATATTCCTTCCAATGAGTTGTCCCGTTTTTACGAAACCAATGTCGACGGCCAAAAATATGTATTGATCATCGATGATATTATTCGTCAAAATCTTTCCTTACTGTTTAAAAACAAACAAATTAAAGGTTGTTACAGCTTTAAGATCACCCGTAATGCCGAAATGGAATTGGAGGACGAGTATAACGTTGATATAGCCGATTTGATCGAAAAGCAAATCCAAAAACGTGATTTGGGTTTGGCGACTAGATTTTTGCACGAGCCAAATATTCCACAGTCAACCTTGATGCTTTTGGTACAACAATTAAATATTGGACATGCCAATGTAGTAGAAGGAGGAAGATACCATAATTTGAAGGATTTAGGCAGTTTTCCCATTAAGGATGCGAAATTGAGCAATGAGAAATGGGCGAAGGTAGTTTATCCAACATTTAGGAAAGACATCACGCTACACCAACAAATTGTAGAGAATGACTTGCTCATTAATCCGCCATACCAGTCGTATGACAGTGTATTGCGCTTTTTCAATGAAGCTGCTACCGATGAATTAACCACCGAAATTTATACCACTTTATATCGGGTGGCCAGCGATTCGAAAATTGTAAACGCCTTGATTACCGCCGCAAAAAACGGTAAGAAAGTAACGGTGTTGGTGGAGCTGAAAGCACGTTTTGATGAGGCCAATAATATTAAATGGGCGAAGAAAATGAAGGCCGCTGGGGTAGACATTATTTACAGCGTTACCGCCTTGAAAGTTCATGCCAAAGTAGCTTTGGTAAAACGTCAACAGGGGATTAGGATACAATATACAGGCTTGTTCGCTACAGGAAACTTTAACGAAACCACGGCCAATTTTTATACGGATCATATTTTAATGACGGCTCATCAGGGCATGTTGCGTGAACTCGAATTGCTGTTCTTGTTTTTGGCCCGACGTGAAAAGCCATCCAATCCCAACTTGATTAAGTTTAACCATTTATTGGTGGCACAATTTAACTTGCAAGCCAGGTTTTTGGCGTTGATACAACGTGAAATTGAATTTGCCAATTTGGGGCAGCCAGCTGCCATTATCATTAAGCTGAACAATTTGGAAGAAGCGGTGATGATTAACAAGCTTTACGAAGCAGCCAATGCGGGAGTAAAAATCAACCTTATCATTAGGGGGATTTGCAGATTGGTGCCTATCGAAAACATCACCATTAGACGGATTGTTGATCGCTATTTGGAGCACGGTAGAATATTTTTATTCCACAACAACGGCAACGAGGAAATGTTCCTAGGTTCGGCAGACTGGATGAGTAGGAATATCTATCGAAGAATTGAAGTTTGCTTCCCTATTTTTAATACAGCCATCAAGGCAGAGCTTACTGAAATCCTTTCACTACAACTGAAAGACAATGTACAAGCGGTGTTTATCGACGAGGAAATGAACAACATTCCTGTTCCAATAACAGGTGATTTGGTTCAGTCGCAACACGCCATTTATCAATATTTAAAAAACAAGGTACAATGACAAATAATTACGCCATGAAAAGATATCAGAAATTTTTGTTTTTAGTGCTTACTTGCGGCTTTGGCTGTACCATCACACTACTTTCCTGTGCACAGGAAAAAGCAAAAAAGAACGAAAGCCCTTCTGGTTATAACTTGGCTGCTCCGCAAAAATACAATATGCCAGATGTGTTGCAGGAAATATCGGGCATTGCTTTTTTAAACGGAAATAATGCTACTGTTTATGCCGAGCAAGACGAAGAAGGTAGGGTATTTGTATTTCCTTTGGGCTCCAAAAAACATACTTCTACCAAGTTTGCCAAAAATGGCGACTATGAGGATATTGCTATTGCCAAAAATAAAATCATTGTGCTTAAAAGTAATGGCGATTTGTATTCGTTTCCAATTACCGAGACCCAAAAGAAGGAAGCTTCAAACGTAGTAGAAACCAAATCAATTTTACCCAAAGGCGAATACGAAGCCATGTATGCCAATCCAGCTAATGGACAGCTTTACATATTGTGCAAGGAATGTAAACAAGATAAGGGCTCAAAAAATACCAGTGGTTTTATCCTCAACATGCAAAATGATGGTCGTTTTACCTTAGCCAGTAATTTTAACGTAGATGCCAGCAACCTTGAAAAACTAACAGGTCGTAAAAAGGGAGTATTTCGCCCGTCGGCATTGGCCCTGCATCCTATTACCAAAGAATGGTACATTGTTTCGGCCATTAACAAAGCATTGGTTGTGGCCGATCAGCATTGGAAACTTAAAGCTGCCTATCATTTAAGTTCCAATACATTTAATCAACCAGAGGGAATCGCCTTTGACAAGCAAGGGAACTTATTTATCTCCAACGAGGGTAGCGATACCCAATATGGGAATATCTTGAGATTTGATTATAAAGGAACCAAAAAGTAGCTTATGCTTAAAAAAATTACGCTAATCGTTCTATTTACCCTAACTAACTTGTTTGTGTTTGCACAGCAAGAAGTGAAATACCGCGTCATTTTAATTGGTGATGCTGGAGAAATGAATACAGGCCAACTGGAGTCGTTAAAAAGCGCAGCAAACCACGTTATCAAAGGAAAAACAACTACGCTTTTCTTGGGAGATAATATTTATCCCACTGGGATGGCTTTGCCAGGAAGCAACAACATTAAAGAAACCGAGCAGATTTTAAAATCGCAGTTTGAGCCGATGCGTGCCAATGGTGCCGCGGTTTATTTTGTGCCTGGTAATCACGATTGGGATAAATCTGGTCCTAATGGTTTGGCAAAAATTCAAGCGCAGGGGCAATTTTTAGCGTCTTTTAATGATCCTTTGCTCAAGCTTATTCCTGATAATGGTTGCCCTAATCCAGTAGCCATTAACCTTACCGATAAACTGACCATCATTGCCTATGATAGTGAGTGGTGGCTTTTTCCTTACGATAAAGCTAATCCAGATTGCGAATGCAATAGCAAAGAAGAGGTGATCATGCGAATGCGTGAACTCTTTGACCAAAACAAGGATAAAATGATCATTCTTGCCTCGCACCATCCTTTCCAAAGTTATGGTGCACATGGTGGTTACTTTACCTTTAAAAATCATCTTTTTCCGCTTACCTCGCTCAATAAAAACCTGTATATCCCTTTGCCGATCATCGGCTCGCTTTATCCGTTTTTAAGAACCACTTTTTTAAGTCCAGAGGATATGAAACATCCTTTGTATAAGGAAATGATTGACAAGGTGAATAGTGTTTTTGGTGATGTACCCAATGTGGTTTATGCCGCAGGGCATGAGCATGGTTTACAGCTGATCAAAAGCAAGCAATTGCAAATTGTAAGTGGGGCAGGAGCAAAACACTCGCCCAATAAATTAGGCAAAAACTCTCTATTCCATAGCTTCGAAAATGGTTATGTAGTAGCCGATCAGTTGATGAACAACGACATGCGCTACGAGTATTATACTTTCAGTGATACGGGCGTGAACAAGGTTTTCAGTTATACCCAAGCTTTTCAGCCAGTGGAGAATACGCCATTAAAAGTGGCCAAAGTGATTACTGCGGATAGCGTGATGGTGAAAGTAAAACCATCGTTTGATAGCGTAAGCAGATTTCACCGTTACTTGTTTGGCGATAATTATCGGAAAGATTATGCCATGGACACCAAATTGCCTGTTATCCGTATTTCGGAAATTGGAGGTGGCTTAAAACCTACGCAATTGGGTGGTGGAAACCAATCTCGTTCATTGCGATTAGTCGATAAAAATGGCAAGGAATATGTGTTGCGTAGTGTCGAAAAATATCCCGAAGTATTGTTGCCTCAAGGATTGAGAAATACTTTCGCTAAAGATGTGATGCGTGATAACATGGCTTCGCAACACCCGTTCACGGCATTGGTGGTGCCTGTTTTGGCAAAAGCTGCGGGCGTACCCCATAGCAACCCAATGATTGGTTTGGTTTCTCCAGATCAAAATTTAGGGGATTATGCATCATTGTTTGAAAACACGATATGCCTGTTGGAAGAAAGAAATCCGCTTGGACCTTCGGACAATACGGCCAAAATGTTTAAAAAACTAGATAAGGACAATGATAATACTTACGATGCCAAGTTGTACTTGAGGGCAAAGGCTTTGGATGTGCTTTTGGGCGATTGGGATAGGCACGAGGACCAATGGCGTTGGAAAGCTGATAGCACCAAAAAAGGTCTGAAATATATTGCTATCCCAAGAGACCGCGACCAAGTTTTTTTTAGAGCTGATGGTAAAATTCAGCGCTTTGCCCAAAAGTCAGATTTATTGCCCATGATGCAGGGCATAGAGAAAGATTTGAAAGACGGAAACTGGTTTTTATGGGAAGGCAGGGCGATGAATAGCAAATTATTATCGCAATATACCGAAGAGCAATGGGACAAAGAGGTGAAGGAGTTTTGTGACCGTTTTACCGACGAGATTTTTGAGGAAGCCTTAAAAAGATTGCCTAAAGAAAGCTATGCATTAAGACACGATCAATTTTTGGCGCAACTTAAACAACGCAGGGCCAGTATTCCTAAGGTGATGAACGAGTACTACCACTTTTTTAACCGTATTGTGGATGTGCAAGCGAGCCATAAAAACGAGAAGGCCGAGATTAACAGTTTAGACAATGGTCATTTAAAAGTAGAACTGTACAAAATCAATAAGTCGGGGAATGTAAAAGATGTAACTTTCAGCCGCGTTTTCGATCCTAAAATCACAAAACAAATCCGCTTATATATGCGAGACGGAAATGACAGTGTATTGCTCAACAATAAAACTTCGCCCATTACTTTGAAAATCATTGCTGGACATGGGAAAAAAGTGTACAATGTAACCGCTTCTCGTCAATCAGTTCGTTTGTTTGGCCTTAAAGATGAAAATATATTTGAGGGAGAGGCGGCCGATAAATTGCGCACCAAACTTTCTACCGATACGGGTAATGCCACTTATTTGGGCAAGGATTTGTATAGCAGAACATCGCTCTACCCTAATGTAGGTTTTAACGTGGATGATGGTATTTCTTTGGGGGCATTCATGAACATTACCAATCCAGGATTTAGAAAGCAGCCTTATGGAAATTCGCAGTCCTTCAGTGTGTTGTATGCTTTTGCCACTTCGGCTGTTAGGTTTAAATATACTGGTGATTGGTTGAAAGCGATAGGCAATGCCGATGTGGTGGTACATGCCAGCGTGCAGGCCCCAGATAACACCCGCAACTTTTTTGGCGTAGGTAACGAAACTTCCTTTGACAATAACATTAGGTATTATCGTACCCGAATGAACTTGATCCAGTTGGAAACTAGTTTGCGATGGCGAAGGCCAAAATCAACGCTTAGCATTGGGCCAAGCTTCCAATTCTATACTTTCGACAAAGATGACAACCAAAATAAATTCATCAATAACGTATCGGAGCTCAATTTGTCAGATCGTTTGGTGATTGACCGCGAAAAACTGTACGCTGGGGTATTTGTTAACTTTATTAATAATACCAAGGATAATGAAATGCTACCTACTTTGGGAAGTTATATTGATTTCAAATTGTTAGGCTATCAAGGGGTGAGCAGTGCGGCAAGGTCATTTGCACAGTTTAATGGTTCTATTGCCTTGTACAAAAACTTAGATGGACGTGCCAATTTAGTATTGGCCAACAGATTTGGTGGTGCTGTAACGGTAGGTAATCCTGCTTTTTATCAGTATGCCTATTTGGGAGGCGAAGGAACGCTGTTAGGCTACAGACAATATCGTTTTGCGGGCAAACATAGTTTTTACAACAATTTGGAACTAAGACTAAAGCTGGGCGATTTTATCAGTTACGTATTGCCTGGCCAAGTGGGGCTGATGGGTTTGTATGATGTAGGAAGGGTTTGGGAAAGAAATGATGCTTCCGATAATTGGCACCATGGCGTGGGTGGCGGTTTGTATTTCTCGCCAGCACAGTTAACCATTTTAAGAATAATTGCCGCTTATTCAAAAGAGGGTTGGTATCCTCAATTTTCAATGAATTTTAGATTTTAAGTAATGAACACCAACGTTATAAAGATAAATAAGAACGAATGTATTGCCTGCCAGATAGAGTGGAATCTTTCTTTCAGGCCATTGGTTGCTTATTTAAAAAGAAGGTTAAAAACAGAAGAAACCATTAAAAAGGAATTCTACAGATTTTTGCTGGAAAAGATAGAAAATGAAGGCGCGTTGGCTAAAAACCTAATGGTTGAGGATTTGGCTCAGTACAAAGAGACCTTAGAACTCATTTTTACCATTTTAACCCCTTTGATGGCCAATGAAAAGGAATTGTATTGGGCATTGAGCACGCCAGTTCCAGATCAAATTTTCTTTAGCACCGATTTGCTTTATAATTTCATTCAAAAAAATGTAGAAGAGCACAGCAAAGCTGGAGGCGGAGAGTACCAAAAGAAAAAGGAGAAAGACCAGATCAAGTTCATTTATAACGTGATTTTGAAGCGTTATTACAACTATTCGGCCTTAACCAATACCGAAATGCGCTTTGCCTACGACAATCCAGAAACAGGGCTTACGCAGTATTATAATGTAAATGTAGATACGCAGTTTGTAGATATCAGTTATAATAAAAAGGAATTACCAGTACTCAATTTTGAGCAGTTTTCGGGCTTTGTGGATGATGAACGTGGATTGGAATTGCTGCATGAGGTACTACCCTTAAGCGATTTCAAGTTCGATGGTTTCACCGTGATTTCGGTAACCGATGTAACACTACAGCACGCCATAGACGGCATTAGGGAGTCGTTGGTGAATCATAATTATCAAACAGAGGCCTACCAGCATGTTATTCAAACGCTTAGAACATTGGGCGGAAATGCGGATATCGAATTTGGATTGTTGCCATTGATTACCGTAAATGGTAAACCTGTGTTGGATGTTGATGATGAATCGAGTATTCTTATTAATTCGGGTAAACATTTTGGGATAGATGACAGTGTTTTTTATAACCAATTGGAGTTATATAAGGATAATCCTCAGCCTATCTTCTTTAATAAAATTACGGATGAGCAAATAGAGAAAACGCCATTTATGGAGGCCATTCGAAAAAGTGGAATCCAATCGTATTCTATTTTACCTGTTTTCTATAATGCCGAATTGGTTGGGATATTGGAAATCTATTCAAAAAAAGAAGTGTTGATTGATGACATGCTACTTTCACGTTTGCATTCGGCTATGCCACTTTTGGGGCAGCTTTTCCAATATCGTATAGAAGAATTCAATGCCAAAATGGATGAAGTACTGATGGATAAATTTACGGCATTACAACCTTCGGTACAGTGGAAGTTTAATGAGCAGGTTTGGGAGTTCATCAAGAAAAACAAAGGCAACAAAAATGCTCAGGATATTGAAACCGTTACCTTCAAAAACCTCTATCCATTATTCGGAGCTATTGATATTAGAAATTCTACCGTAGAACGAAATCAAGCCTTAAAAGAAGATTTAAAACTGCAATTGAACAAGTTGAGCGCATCTTTAATTGCCTTAAAGAATACGGTGAAGCTTGATCTGATTGATAAAATACTGTACAGCTGTAAAAACTGGATGGAAAGGACCGATGCTTTTATCAGTTCAAGCGAGGAAGATTCATTGAATGAGTTTTTAGAGTTTGAGGTTTATCCTGTGTTAAAGCACGTAGAGAAAAACCACCCTTCAACCAAGGCCATTGTAGATGACTATTTTGAAAGCATCAATCCAGAAACTGGAGAAGCTTTCGAAAACCGAAGAACTTTGGAAACCTCCATGCAGTTTATCAATGCCTCGGTAGGAGAGTACTTGGAAAGCGCCCAAGAAGATTTGCAGAAAACCTTTCCGTTTTATTTTGCAAAGTTCCGTACTGATGGGGTAGAGTACGACATCTATATAGGACAGGAAATTGCTCCAGATATCACGTTTGATATGCTTTTCCTTAAAAACATGCGACTTTGGCAATTGCAGTCGATGGTGGAGATTGCACGTTTGACCAACCGTTTGGTGGATAAGATGGAGAAACCTTTGGTTACTACCCAGCTCATTTTTATCCATTCTAATCCTATTGATATTAGTTTTAGGAATGATGAACGTCGCTTTGATGTGGAAGGAACTTACAACATCCGCTATGAGGTGATCAAAAAGCGGATCGATAAGGTAAAGATCAAGGATAAGGACGAAAGGTTGACCCAGCCAGGGAAAATTGCCATGATTTATTATAATGCCTTTGAGGCAAACGAGTATATGGCTTATATCAGTTATCTACAGGAGCAAGGACATTTATTGGCTGATTTAGAAATGCTTGATCTGGAAGAACTGCAAGGAGTAAGTGGGTTGAAGGCTCTAAGGGTTGGTGTAAATTACGACGTTGAAAAAACGGATATTAACTAACAAAACTACTTTTACTATGTGCCTATGTGGTTATAATTAAAATGTATAAATGAACCACATAGACACATAGGGATTTGTTCCGATACGTATTAGCTACTAAAACCTAGCTTTATTTTATATCTGTAAAGCTTTCCGTTGATTTCCTGCTCTAGTTTTAATACCTCATTTGTCTTTTTGCTGATCCAAAAAACTTCCCTGTTGCCTTTGGTTTCATGTGTCAGTAACCAACAGTCAATTTTTTGATCGTCGTAGCCAGTCAGTTGTGCGCTACCAGTCACGGTGTAGGCAACTTTTTGAAAGTTAGATGGCGTACCAGGATCGTAAAATGGAATAACGAAAGTTACACCGCTTTTATAAGGTAATAGCGGAAAGGTTTCCAGATCTAAATGCCAGTTCAGAAAAAACTTATCTAGAGATGATTTGTATCCCTCCCATATTGTTTTTGCTTGATTTTCCGTGTCTGCATCACTTAAATTATGCCCATTGTATTCAACGGTTTTATTTACAAAATCAACAATAGTAAGACTTACCACCTTTGCCGTGGATGTTCTGGAGGCTTGTCTTTTCCACCATGTTTTATGGTATAATGGTTTCATTGTTTTGGCATCAGAAATCGATTTTACGATGTGCATAATGCTGTCTTTATCTTCCCATACCTGATCAATCTCAATAGCTGGTACTCCGTTGTAATCAGTCTTTTTGATGGTTCTTGTCCAAAATTGAGTTTGTGTTCGCACAGAATCCTTGTTCATTTTAAAATATACAAGGTATCGGTGGGTACCTTCTCGTAAAACTTTTGAGTTGATGTTTTTTTCTGATATAAAAACAGTGTCTTTTTTTTGTGCACTTGAAGAGAAAGCGCAAATAAAGCAAAGTGAAAATAGTAATGAATAACGCATAGTTTATTTTTTAAGGTTTAGAGAGCAGCTTTAAATAACTAGTTGCTAGATAGATGTTTTTGGTTCGAGATTAAGACGGATTACTTTATGGTTTGTTACATCTTGTTTTGCCGATAGAAATCGTTTTAATGGATGCTCGATTAGCCATAAACAAATCTTGTAACCTTTTGAAAATCTGGTCGTCTTATTTAAAACAAATTATAAACAGATGAAAAAAGCATTACTCTCATTCGCTTTTCTGACATACTCCATAATTAGCGTAGCTCAGACCAACCCAAGCAAACCCCCCAACGATAATCAATTAAAAACGAGCTTAGATTCTTTAGTTGACCAAACCGTATCCGCCTTTATGAAAAATAACGTTAGGGTAGGCATTTCCATAGGGATCATTAAAGATGGTAAATCCTATCTCTATAATTACGGTTCCACTTCAAGAGATAAGCAGGAATTACCAACCAGCAATACCGTTTACGAACTAGCTTCTATTACCAAAACCTTTGGCTCAACCTTATTGGCTAAAGCGGTTATCGATAAAAAGATCGATCTTAAGGATGATATCCGTAAATATTTGAAAGAAGATTACCCTAATTTTAATTACAACGGAACACCCATTACGGTAGTTAATCTAGTTAATTTAACTTCTGCTTTGCCTAATTGGATGCCAGATAAGGATCTTTTTAGCAAGGCTAATCCAGACTCTATTCCTTATATTTTGGATTCGGTTCATCGGAAATATAGCAGGCTAGATTTTTACAGAGATCTTCATCAAGTGAAATTACAGGTGTCACCTGGTACGGTAGCCCGTCACTGCAATACAGCAGCACAATTGTTGGGACACATGATGGAAACGGTTTATCAAACCTCTTTTGACAACCTACTGAAAAAGCATTTTGTGGAGCCCCTAAAAATGAAAAATACCTTTCTTATTCAACCCGGAAAGCGACCTGTGCAAATGGCAAAAGGTTATGATGGTAAAGGACGCATCATGCCAGTGATTGATTGGGAAGACTTACAAGTGGCTGCCAGTATCGCTTCTACCAGTGCCGATATGTTAAAATACATGGCATTTCAGCTTAACGAAGCAAATGAAGCAGTTAAATTAAGCCATCAACCTACTTTTGGTAAATTGGAAGACGGTGCCATTGCACTGAACTGGAAAGTGAAACAAGCTGGAAATAACAAGCGAAGCATTTCACATACAGGTGGTAGTTTGGGGTTTAGTAGCTATATGGTATTTTATCCAGAATCGAACTCTGGTATTGTGCTGCTGTCTAACGAGGCTGCCCAAAGTACACAAGGAGAGTTGATCGCGCTATCAGAGAAAATTATAAAGCCTTAACTTGTATGTTTTACCAGTAGTGTTTGGCGGGGACGCTAAACGAGGCTTGAAACCAAAAAATCTTGATGCCAGGAGGCATATGGCCAAAGAATGGCATCCCCCCGTCATTCATGTACTTTCTTTAAATAAAATTTAAACAATATCTAATCAACAAGAAAGCAGTTCCTCTAAGAACTGCTTTCTTGTTTGAAATCAATCACATAAAAAACAAATCATTTCTTAAACGAATCGATAATAAAAAATAATTGATTATTGTTGTCGTATATATTATATTTGCGACAACAATAAAATGAATAACATGAGAAAATTAGTTTTTGCTTCCCTACAAGTGAGGGATTTAGATCTTTCAAAAGACTTTTACACCACTAAACTTGGATTTGAAATATTGACGGCTACACCCGACGCTTGTATTTTTAGCTACAAACAAGGTGAGGCCAGCTTTGCCATCAGAAAACCCTTAGCGGATCTGGAAGGGAAAGAACTTGGCATTGGTGCTTCACTGTGGTTTGCCATTGATGGAGATATTGAACACCTGTATCAACAATTGGTTGCTATGGAAGTGACCTTTTTAGGATCAATTAATGCCACTCCGTTTGGACGAACAATTATAGTAAAGGATCCAGACGGATATCACCTCACTTTTTTGCAACCTAACTAACAAAACCATCGCATGAAAAATGAAGCAGTTAAGTATTGGATCATTGTAGCTTCCAAAGACCACGTTAAAAATGGGATTGCCCAAGGAATTGCACAATCCTGTCATGGTAAGGCATCGCCCTTAAAAAGGATGCATAAGGGTGACTTCATCATCTATTACTCGGGGAAACAGGTGATGGGGCAACCCCAAACATGTCAAGAGTTTACGGCCATTGGAAGGGTAGTGGATGAACTGATCTACGAAGTACAGGTTTCCGAAGATTTTTGTCCGTCGAGAAGAAATATTGAATTTTTGCCAAGTAAAGATATTTCTATCCTACCTTTGATCGCTGAACTAAATTTTATCCAGCATAAAAAAAGTTGGGGTTATCCTTTTCGTTTTGGTTTTTTTGAAATCAAGCGACACGATTTTGAACTGATATCCTCACGAATGTTAAAACGAGATGCCTAAAAAAATAGAATTTCATTTTAAAGATCCTTTGGATAGTCCGGGTTATCTCCTTGGGCAATTGACCATGTTATGGCAGCGTAAGCTAAAGCGCGTACTTGATCCCTTGGACCTTACCCATACCCAATTTGCTTTGCTCTGTGCATTGGCATGGCGCTCTAGGGAAAGCGATAATGTGACCCAAGTTGATATCGCTAATCAAAGCAATGCAGATCGAATGATGGTGTCTAAGGTATTGCGCACATTGGAGGAGAAGAAATTCATTACCAGAAAAGGGCACCAAACCGATACAAGGGCAAAAACAATTGGCTTAACAGAACTAGGAGAAACTGTGCTTCAAAAAGCAATTATCAGTGTAGAGAATGCCGATCTGGAATTTTTTGCTACGCTGAATAAAGATCTTCCTGGTTTTAATTCCAACATGGCTTCATTAATAGAGATCAATAAAAATGATTAATCAAAAGCTTAGCGTGGGGAAACACAAGCTAAGTGGTGATTTGAAAATATGATAAAACAAGAAAGCAGTTCCTCTAAGAATTGCTTTCTTGTTACCAGCGGTCTATTTATTTAATAGCCCTCAACTTGCAGAAAATCGGGTATTATAACTTTCTATTTTTCGTTTCAGCTGGTCTGCAATATCTTTTTGATGATAAATTTTGGTCAATTCATTAAAAGCCTGTAAAACATACATCCCTCGTTTGATATCATAAATGAGTTCATTCTGCTCCTTGTTGGTAAGCGAAAGGAGATAACTGAATTCTTGATCGATAAACTGCGAAGTTTCCTTGATCATTTTATTCGCCTCTGCCTGATTGTTAATGGCATATAGATTTTGAACCAATGAAATCTTGTTGAGTGTATCAGAAATTGAACTGTTCTTCAAAGGCAATTTATCCATGCTGATTTTGATTACCTTTTCTGCCTGTTTGATTTGGTTGTTTTGGATTAAGTTTGAGCTTAGCGTATTGGCAAAACCCCAAGTCGAGTGTAATACCCTTCTACTTTCTGGATCCAAATACTTCGCTTTTTTAAAGCCATCCAATTCAAATTTTTGATAATGTTGATAGGCCAAGGCATCATTGGTTCGCTCTGATTTATCTGTCGTTACATCCGACTTAGGATTTAAAGGCAATAGTCGGTAAGCAAAACCTTCCTGATACAGGTATTTGTCCAGCCCAATGTAAGTGTCTTCAGATACATTTGCAGCAAAATAGATGGGACGTTTCCATTGATTATTGGCAATGATATCAAACATCATCAATTCGTTTTTTAGGATGTGGTTTTTATTTAATTTCCACTCTAGCTTGTCTGCAATTAAGCTTTTTTGTTCAGCTGGAATGGTATGGGTAGCAATCACTTCAGCAGGGTTAATACTTAACTTCAAGTTTTGAGAAGGTAAAAAGTTCTCATAACTGCCATCGTTCATTTGAATTTTATCGTCGTTATGATCGGAAGTTAGGATAGCTAGTAAATCCTTTAGTTCTACACTATCGGTGAGCCCATAATCTACATAAGAAAGATAATCTCGCACCCCTTCTTTGTATTTGTCCTTGGTGATCGTAATAGGAAGGGCTTCAGATTGATCTTGTGTCCGTTTCATTTGATCGATATAGGAAGGTGTTGAAAGAAACTGGAGACAAACTACACGTACATCGGTTCTAATGCCTTCTACTTCTTGTGCATACCAAAGTGGATAGGTGTCGTTATCGGCATTGGTAAATAAAATGGCATTTGGCTCACAGCTATTGAGATAGTTTTTGGCCATATCCAAAGCAGTTGTTTTGTCCGTTCTATCATGATCGTCCCAGCCCTGCAAGGCCATTAACACGGGAGCTGCAAATAATGCAATGGAAGTGGCTAGGATAAGACTTGTTCTACTCGCCAATAATCGTTGCAGATGACTTTTAAGTGCAAACACACTGAGGCCTATAAAAATGGCAAATACATAAAATGAACCTACATAAGCATAGTCTCTTTCTCTAACCTGTAAAGGGTCTTGGTTGATGAATAGAATGATGGCTATTCCTGTAAAGAAGAAAAGCGAACCTAAAACAATGCTAGCTTTTTTGTCTTTTCGGTACAGGTAAGCTAAACCCAAGATACCAAGTAGGAGCGGTAAACCATAAAATGAATTACGGCCAGCATTTTCTGTGATACTTGGTGGTAATTCGTTTTGATTACCTAATCTCAAAGCATCTATCGGTTTGATGCCGGTAGTCCAATTGCCCTCGGTCATAGAACCCTGTCCCTGTACATCATTCTGTCTCCCCGAAAAATTCCACAAGAAATACCTCCAGTACATAAAGTTAAGTTGATAGCTGTTGAAAAAACTAAGACTATTCCAAAATGTTGGACTTTGGTAGGGAGATAGGCCTAACCAATTTTGATAAAATTGAACATGGGCAGGCTTATTGCTATAAATTCTTGGGAAAAAAGTATTTCTGTCGTAAACGTAACTGTATTGTTTTCCAGATACTTCGTAAGTGTTTTCTCCGCGTCTGTAAGATGTTCCTTTTTCTTTGATATCTACAGGTTTAGAATCGAAAAACTGGCCACTCAATAGAGGTTTTTCTTCGTATTGGGTTCTGCTCAGATAGGAATATAGGGACAAAGGGGTGTCAGGACTGGATAGGTTAATGTTTGGTTTAGCATTGGCCCTAATAATGATCATGAAATAGGAACTAAAGCCAAATAAAACCAAGACGGTGGATAGTAGGGCCAAGTTAAGCTTGTACAAGTTTTTCTTGATGCTGTAATGTACAGCAAAAGCAAGCATAGCCATCAAAGCAATGACGAATAAAAGCGCACCATGACCGAAATCCATTTTTAAGGAGTTTACCGACCACAGATCAACCTTGGCTGCAAGTAAAACGAGATATTGGATAACGCCGAATTGAATGAGGCCCAATATTAAACAGCCTGCTAAAAATGCTTTGATAGAACCCCATAGGTTAACCTTTGCTGATTTCTTAAAGTAGTACAGTAAGCTGATAGAGGGAATAATCAGTAAGCTTAAAAGATGCATGCCAATAGAAAGGCCAATGATAAAAGCTATGAACAACAACCATTTGTCGTTCATGTGAGCCTCCCATTTCAAGGCAGCCCAAAATACAATGGCCGTACACAAAGTAGAAATGGCATATACTTCGGCTTCTACCGCCGAGAACCAAAAAGTATCGGAAAAAGTATAAGCTAATGCGCCTACAGTTCCAGCAGCAATTACTGTGAAGAGCTGTGTCGTAGTCATCTTTCCATCTTCGAGCTTGATTAATTTGAGAGCAATGGCATTAATGGTCCAAAAAAGGAACATGATGGTTGCTCCACTTGAAACCACCGAAACGAAATTGATCCAATAAGCAACTTTGGTCACATCGGTTCCCGCAAGTAAGGAGAACAATTTACCGATCATTAAAAATAGGGGAGCTCCAGGCTGATGGCCTACTTGCATTTTAAAAGAAGCGGCAATAAACTCGCCACAGTCCCAAAAACTTAAGGTAGGCTCCATACATAACCAGTATACCATGGATGCGAAGAAGAAAATTGCCAATCCGGTTAGATTGTTGATGCGTCTATATTTTTCCATACTTGTTTAGTTTATAACAAAGCTAATTTTTGAAGTAAGGCCAAACTGTTAAAGGCTTGTTAAAAAGTGTTAAATGTTTGTGCATTAGTGTTTTTTGTGGAATAGTGGAGCGAAGGGCTGATGAAATAGCAGTAAAACTATTGGTGATACGAAATGAGTTTTAACGGATAATCACTTGTTTTTCTGATCATTTGTGGAATTATGGAAACGTTCCCAAATTTTGGGAACGTTTCCATGAAAAATAGCACAGTCTTCTCGCAGGTAGAAATGAAAACGTGGATATATTTGGTTGTAATCGAACAAATTCATAACCTAACCAAATTAAAATGAAAGCCAAACTTACGCTACATCATCTCAAACGCTATTGAGCTCGTTTTTATTGATGGCAATTGATTAAACGCGAAAGTCTTTTGTCCAGATCATTTAACCTCATTTTTTTTCGAACCTAAACAAACTACTCATGTCAGTTTTTATCAAAACGCTGAGGGTATTTGCTTGCTGTGCCTTGTTGATTTATCAAGTATCAACCGCTCATGCCCAGCGGGTTTCAGATACGACCAGTAAAAAGCAAGATACCTTGCAGCTTGTGGATAAGCAGCTAAAAAAACTTATCTATTTTAATACTCCAGCAAATATTTCTACCACATCTTCTGCTGCTATTGCTGGTAATGAGTTGACCAGCACTTTAGTAGCCTCCTATCCAATTGCATTGGCGGGCAGATTAGCTGGTTTAACCATTAGCCAAAATAGCGGGCAGCCTTTAAGTGAAGGTTATGCTCTAAGGTTACGTGGTCAAAGTCCTTTGATTTTTATCGATGGTATTCCTCGTTCAGTTTCAGAAATAGGAATGCAAGAAATCGAGTCGATTACTGTCTTAAAAGATGCCGTTTCTTTAGCCATGCTTGGGGTAAGAGGGGCGAGCGGAGCCATTTCAATCGTGACCAAAAAAGGAATTAACGCTGGACAGAAAATAAGTTTTACCAGTCAGTGGGGCATTCAACAGCCTATCCAAAACCTAATTTCAAAGCCTTTAAATGCTTTTAATTATGCTACATTATACAATGAAGCCTTGGCAAATGATGGACTTTCAGTAGCAAATAATGGTTTTAGTCAAACCGCCCTCAATGCTTATCAAACAGGTAGTGATCCTTTACGTTATCCCAATGTTAATTGGGCAGATGAGGTACTCCGAAAATCATCGGCTGTGGCCAGATATAGTTTAAATACCAGTGGTGGCAATGATTTTGTTCGCTTCTTTGTGAATTTGGAGCATTTCAGCCAAGACGGTTTATTGAAGACGAACGATGAGCTCAATCCTAAATATTCTACCAATACTAACCTGAGGGGATACTTTATCCGCTCTAACGTAGATGTAAAACTTACCGATAAATTGAGTGCAGGTCTTTATATCCACGGCAGGATCATGAATACCAATAATCCAGGAAATTCTGCTGCGGATAATATCTTTAATGCCTTGTTGGCTACGCCTAACAGCGCTTATCCAATTTACAATACCAACGGTACCTACGCAGGTTCATCACAATTCCAAAATAATATTGTTGCCCAAAGTATCAGTGCAGGTTATTCGGCCACCAATAACAGAACAGTACTTTCTGATTTTTACCTCAAATATAATTTAGATGACCTTACCAAAGGTTTGTGGATCAAAGCAAGAGCTTCATTTTTTAGCAACTTGAGCGAAAACTACGTCCGAAATAAATCATTTGCCGTATTTGAGCAAATTGGTGGTTTTGGGACCAGTGCGCCAGTGTATCGTCAGTATAGCAGCAACAGCGACCAAGTAAATACCAACAATATTGCTTTTCAAAATAGATCCGATTTTCAAGAGTTTTCTTTTGGCTATCAACGTGATTTTGGACAACACGGTATTGATGCCGTGGTGCTTGCTAACCGAGACAATTTAGTGAATGGATCAAGTTTGCCCTACACCATTCAGGGCATTTCTGGTCACATCTCATATAACTACAATAAAAAATACTTAGCTGAAGTCTCTTTTGCACAAAGTGGCGCTAATCGTTATCCAGATCATGGTGGATTTAAATATGGTTTTTTTCCAGCTATTGGCTTAGGCTGGAATATACATGAAGAAGATTTTCTTAAAAATAAAAACTGGCTTAACCAATTAAAGCTTTACGCTTCTTATGGTAAAGTAGGCCGCGATAATGGTGCTTATTATACCTACCAACAAGTTTATAACGGAGCGCCTTCCGCCATTTTCGGAAGTAGTGCGGGTGCTGCAACTACCATTGGCGAATCTTACTTGGCCAATCCAGCAATTACTTGGGAAAAAGCTAAAATGTTGAATTTAGGTATAGATGCAGGCTTTTTAAATAACAGATTGGGCTTAAATGTTGAATATTATAGAAATAATTATGCCGACCTGAGTATTGTTAGAGGATTGAGCAATACCATATTAGGGATTTCATATCCAAGCGAAAATATTGGAAAACAACGCTATTACGGTTGGGAAGCACAATTGAACTGGACCGAACGCAATAAAAGCTGGGGCTACTCGGTAAGATTGAATGCTAGTTTGCAGAACAGTAAATTATTATACAGTGCCGAAGCCAACCAAAGATACAGTTGGATGCAGAGAACGGGCCACCCAGTAGGGCAGAGCTACGGCTACATTGCCGAGGGGTTATTCCGCAGTCAGCAGGAAATAAATGGTTACCCAACCATAGAAGGTTATACGCCGCAACCTGGCGACATCAAGTACCGAGATTTGAATAATGACGGAATCATTAATCAATACGATCAAACGACCATCGGTTCCCAAAAGCCCAGCTTGTTTTTAGGTGCCCGATTAGGCTTTAACATTGGTGGGCTTGATGTGAGTGCTTTGTTTCAGGGCGTTATCAACCAAGAGGTTTACCTTTCTGGAAACAGCTATTGGGAATTTCAGGGCGGAACAGCTCAAGCTTATCAAAATCATTTGAACCGATGGACGCCAGCAACAGCAGCAACAGCTAATTATCCACGATTAACCACCAACTCTGGACCAAGAAATGGTGCAGTGAATAATTTTGTAGCCTCCTCGTTTTGGTTGAGAAACGGAGATTTCCTTAAACTTAGAAACGTAGAGTTAGGCTATACCTTGCCTACAAATCTGACCCAAAAAATTGGGGTGAAAACTACTCGTTTATTCGTAAACGGATTAAACCTATGGACTTTGAGTTCAAAAACATTTAACGGTGCCGATCCAGAAAACTTTAACGGTTCATATCCCATTGAGCGTGTATTTTCTTTAGGCTTAAATATTCAATTATAGCATTACAGATATGAAAAGAGTACTTTATTTTTTAATCATCGTATCGGTGCTGACCCAATCTTGCAGAAAGTTTGAAAATGAACCAGAAGAAAGGGTTTTAGAAACAGATGTGTTTGATCCAACAGATAAAATGGGCGTGCAGTCTACCTCATACTTACTGGGTATTTACGCCTTCCTACCCACAGGATTTAACCGTATTGAGGGCGATTTTTTAGATGCTGCAACGGATGATGCCTTGCCGTCTTCAGAGAGATCAAACATTATGCTGTTCACCAACGGACAGTTAAATGCCACCAATTACCCCGATAATAATTGGGCCAATAGTTATACCATCATCAGAAGGAGTAATGTTTTTCTTAAAAACATTGGTATTGTTCCTATTCCTGATGATGTAAGGAAAAGGCAAGTGGCCGAAGCCCGTTTCCTTCGTGCTTTCGCTTATTTCGAATTGCTGAAACGTTACGGAGGTGTACCGCTGGTGGGCAATCAGGTATTTGATTTGAACAGCAATTTAAATATCCCGAGAAACAGCTTTGCCGAATGTGTAGATTATATAGCGGCCGAATGTGATGCCATTACGCCCGATTTACCTAACGGCTCAACCATTGCGGCCACAGAATTTGGCAGGGTGCCTTCCGAGGCAGCAATGGCCCTAAAATGTAGGTTGTATTTGTATGCGGCTAGTCCCTTGTTTAACGGGGGCGGTTTCGAAACCAATGCGCAGCTAAAAGCTTTAACGGGTTATCCTACCAACGATCCAGATAGATGGCAACGTGTGATTACCATTGCAGAAGCCCTCATTGCAAAAGGTTACTACAAATTGCCTGCTGGTGCTGGTACTACGGTTTATTCATCGGTGTTTTTTACCAAAATCAATACCGATATTATTCTTGCTAAGCAGTCTGCAAACTCTACCGTAATTGAAAACGCCAATGCCCCAGTGGGTTATGTTGCGCCTACCACCAGTAACGGACGAAACAGCCCGACCCAAAATTTTGTGAATGCTTTTACCAACCTTAACGGAACCCCTTATACAGGTGCTACTACTGCTGTGGCACAATATGAAAACCGTGATCCAAGATTAAAGGCAATCTTATTTTATAATGGCGTGCAATGGTTGGGCAGGCCAGTTCAAACTTATGAGGGTGGTTTAGATAAACCCAATCAGGCCTTTAAAACACAAACCAAAACTTCATACTATTTGAGAAAGTTTATGGCCGATTTCTCTACCTCAACCACTTATTCCAACCAAAGCCATAATTTTCCTTATTTCCGTTTTGCAGAGGTTTTATTGAATTATGCAGAGGCCCTAAATGAAATGGGACGAATGGAAGATGCCGTAAAGCAAGTGAATTTGGTGCGTGCAAGGGCAGGCATTACAGCAGGTACGGGTAATCGATACGGAATTCCTGTCGGCATAGGTCAAAACGACCTTCGTGAATTGATCAAAAACGAACGACGCATTGAATTGAGTTTCGAAGAACATCGCTTTTGGGACCTGCGCAGATGGAAAATGAGCACTGAACTTTCATCAACCTTACAGGGATTGACCATTACGCAAAATGACCCATTGTATGTGGTTAAAAACGTGAATACGATGATCTTTCAACCTAAATATTATCACATGCCCATTCCTTATTCAGAAATCATAAAGAATAACCAGCTGGCGCAAAACGAAGGATATTACTAACCCAACGCATCTGTTCAATATAAAAATACGTGATGAAAAAAATATTATATCTATGCTGCATTGGTCTCTTGCTGCTGAGCATTACCGCTAATGCGCAGAAAAAGCAGGTTACTGGTATGGTGAGTGATCAAACTGGGATTTTACCTGGTGTAACCGTGATGGAAAAGAGTAATCCATCCAATGGAACAACCACTAATCATGAAGGAAAATTTACGCTTAACGTAAATAGTAATGTTTTGGTGCTTAAAATGATTGGTTATGTAACCAGAGAAATTAGTATCGACGGCAAGACCAACATTACCGCCATGCTACAGGAGGACAATACCACTTTGGATGATGTGGTGATTGTGGGCTATGGCACGCAGAAAAAGAAAAATGTAACGGGTGCCGTAAGCGCCATTAGTGGCGATGAAATTAGGCAAAGCCCCTCACCAAGTTTGCAAAACACACTTGCTGGTCGTATCACAGGGTTTACCAGCCAGCAAAGAACTGGCCAACCTGGAGCTGACGGTGCAGCCTTTAATATTCGTGGAACAAGTTCGTATGTAGGCGATAACAAGCCTTTGATTTTGGTAGATGATATTGAGTTCACTTATGAGCAGTTTTCGCAGCTAAGTGCTAATGAAGTAGAATCCATCAGTATTTTAAAGGATGCCTCTACCACGGCAATTTATGGGATTAAAGGCGCTAACGGTGTGGTATTGGTGACCACCAAAAGAGGAAAGACAGGAAAACCGCAAATTTCAACGCAATTTGAATATGGGTTAAGCCAATTGACCCGCAGACCCGAATTTCTTGGTGCTTATGAAGCTGCCTTGTTAATTAACGAAGCACAGGTAAACACCAACACGCTGAATCCAAACCCTAGTTTTGTACGCACATTTTCTGATGCGGATTTGGAACTTTACCGCACAGGAGCCGATCCTTATGGCCATCCCGATAACAATTGGTCAGACCTTTTGCTGAAAAAATTTGCCCCACAAATTAGGGCTACTTTCAACGTGAGCGGTGGTACAGAAAAAGCGAAGTATTTTGTTTCACTAGGCTATTTAGATCAAGGTGGACAGGTGAAAGATTACAGTGCAGATTTAAACAGTAAATTTTATTACAAGCGCTATAACTATCGTTCAAATATTGATTTAAAAGTAACCAAAACACTTGATGTAAAATTTGATTTGTTTGGTAACGTAGACGAAACGAACGCCAATAATGCTAGTGCCAATAATACGATATTCAGTGATCTTGGCCGTTTGGCCGAAACTGCACCGTTTAACTATCCGATCTATAACCCTGATGGGAGTTTGGGCTACAGTTTATGGCAAAGAAACTCATCGGGCAGGAACAACAACAATTTGATAGGCCGTTTAATGTATAACGGATACAATCGTACTTTTAATAATAACCTGAATTTAGCTACTTCGGCTTTACAGCGATTAGATTTTATTACCAAAGGACTTTCGTTGAGGGGAACCTTGGCTTACCGTAACCTATATGGTTATGGTCGTTCGCTTTCTCGCCCAGTAAGTGGTACAGGTTTCATTTCCTATATCTACGATCCCAAAACAGACACCTATTCTTTTGGACAGCGTGATAATGTGTATCGATTGAGCACACCTAGCTTAAGCTATGCCGCTGGCAGCACAAGTAGTGCATTAACCATGCAGGCCATGTTAAATTACGACAGGGATTTTGGCAACCATCATATCAGTGGATTGTTTTTGTATAACAACAGCGATAAGCGGGCACAAATCAATACCCCGCAAAATCTTTCAAGCGATAGCAGGTACAACTTTATCCCAGAAATTTTTAGAGGTTTTACAGGCCGATTGGGTTATAACTATAAACAAAGGTATATCGTAGAGTTTAGCGGTGCCTACAATGGAACCGATCGTTTTGCAGAAGGCAGGAGATATGGTTTTTTTCCAGCAGTATCAGTAGGATGGAACATTGCCGAAGAAAGTTTCATGAAAAACAACTTGAAGTTCATTGATCAATTTAAGCTGAGGGGATCTTATGGCTTGGTAGGTGCCGATAATACCAGAGGCGTGTACGCTTACCTTCAAAGCTATGCTTCGGGATCGGGTACGGGTTTGTTTGGTTTGGCAACCAATAACCCATATGGCGTAGTTACCGAAGGAACTTTAGCGAATAATGAAGTGACTTGGGAAAAGGATAAAAAACTGGATATCGGTTTAGATATGGCCTTTTTCAAAAGTAAGTTGGTGGTTAAATTAGATTATTTCGATAACAATAGGTATGATATTTTGGCTACCAGAGGAACTGTGTCTTCGGTATTTGGTGCAGGCCTGCCTTTTGTGAACGTGGGTAAAACCAACAACCGTGGTTTTGAAGCCGAAATTAGCTTTAGAGATCAGTTGAGTAAAGATTGGGGCTATTCTATCCAAGGAACCTACTCGTTGGCTAAAAATAAAATCACTTTTATGGACGAAGCAGATCCGCTTTATGCTTACCAACGACAAACAGGACAGCCCATTGGCTCACAGTTAAAATATAAATGGACGGGTGAATTTTATACTGCCGAAGATATTGTCAATCCAGCGGTGCCAAAGCCAACCATAGGAGGTAGACCTGGAGATCTTAAATATATAGATTTAAATGGCGATGGGATGATTGATGCCAATGATAGGTCTTATTTTGGCAACACCAATTTACCAAACACGGTGGTGGGCCTTACCCTTGGTGCCACTTATAAAAACTTTAGCCTAACGGTATTGTTCCAAGGGGCATTGAATTTTGTGTCGAGTGCCCAAGGTGCAGTGGCGCATCACAATGCAAGTAACCAGTTGCCCATCCATCAACAACATTGGACCCCGGCACTGGGCAACAGTGCAAAATATCCGCAATTGTATACTACGGCATTGAGTCAAAGTCCTAGAGATTTCTATTCAGATTTTTGGGCTATCCCAGGAGATTATGTGCGTTTAAAAACAGCTGAACTAAGTTATTCTGCAGGTCCAAAGCTGTTGTCTAAGCTTGGCGTTAAAGGACTTCGATTATATACCAACGGATACAACTTGCTGACTTTTACCAAACTGGATAAGTTATATAACCTCGATCCTGAGATTTTAGAATCCGTAGCAGATTTGCCATATCCACCAACCAGGATTATAAATATGGGTGTAAACGTTACATTTTAATTTGTTTTATGAAAAAGATATTCATCATAACACTACTTCCCGTGATATTCCTTGCCTGCAAAAAATCAGGTGGGCTGGAAGATAAAACCACGGGCTTAACCGAAGAAGCCGTTTTTGCCGATAGTATACAAACCACTGCTTTCTTAAATAAAATTTATGTGGATGCTGGTTATACCTTTGGCCCATCGCGTTTTTCTTCTGCTGGCGGATCTGGAAATACCGAATTAGCTACCGATAACTGCGAGGGAAATAACAACCTTTCGGTGTGGGCAAATGCTTATGCACAGGGAACCATTGGCCCATCCAATGTTTTAACAGGTTTTGCGGCCGATAAAGATTTTTGGACCACGCCTTACAAGAACATCCGCAGGGTTAATCTCCTGTTGTCAAAACTAGATAATGCTCCTTTTCATGAGTCTACCAAAAAGAGAATGCGTGCAGAAGCGAGATTTCTACGAGCCTTTTATTACCATCACATGGTGGTGGCTTTTGGCGGTGTGCCTTTAATTGGTGATAAAGTGTATGGCATCAACGATATCATCAATATTCCTAGAAATAGCTTTGCCGATTGTGTTGCTTACCTAGTTTCGGAACTTGATGCTACCGCTGCAGATTTAGCCAATGTGGTGTATAAGGACATTGACTTTGGAAGGGTGACCAGAGGTGCTTGCTTGGCTTTAAAATCGAGGGTTTTACTATATGCCGCAAGTCCGCTTTTTAATGGCGGGGGCATTAGCCAAAGTCCAGTAGTGGCTTACCCAGCTTTTAGCGCCAGCAGATGGCAACAAGCAGCTGACGCGGCCGAAGCACTGATTACTTTAAACCTTTACAGCTTAAATGTAGATAACGCCACAAGACCAGGCAATGGATTTTATCAGGTGTTTTTAAAGCGTGTTAATAATGAGTATATTTTTCAGTACAATAGGCCAGCGCAAAAGGAAATAGAAGCTTATTATCTTCCGCCAACACGTTCTGGTGCATCGGTTGTAAAACCAACACAAAGTTTGGTAGAGGCTTTCCCGATGAAAGATGGGAAGACCATTGCAGAGAGCCCATTGTATAATGCCAACGATCCATATGCCAATAGAGATCCACGTTTTGATTACTCTATCATTTATAACGGACTTTCTTACATGAGCAATACCGCGGTAAAAACCGTGGTGTATACTTATACCAGTACAGGTTCTACCATTCTCAATACTACTTCCGATGCTTATACCTCAAATAACGGATTTACGGGCTATTTTTCTAGGAAAATGTGCGATGAAAATATCACCAATTCAGGTAGTGCAACTACAGAGAGAGCTTGGCCATTGATTCGTTACGCGGAGGTTTTATTGAACTACGCCGAAGCAATCAATGAAGCTGGTCAACCCGAAAAAGCAGTGGAAAAACTGGTATTGTTGAGGATGAGAGCTGGTATTTTGCCAGGTACAGATAACCGTTATGGTATTAAAGCAAATGTGACGGTAGAAGAACTGCGAACGATTATCCAAAATGAACGAAGAATAGAACTTGCTTTTGAAGACCATCGTTGGAATGACATCAGAAGATGGAAAATAGCATCAACCGTACTTAAAGGTTTCAATAGTATTGATATCATTACCCGAACAGGGACCAATACTTTTGTACACACCATTTCAAGAGCACCACGCCCGCTGAATTTTAGGGATGCAATGTATCTTTTGCCTATTCCTTTATCCGAAATTCAAAAAATGCCAATGATGGAGCAAAATCCAAAATATTAGCATTTTTTAGTTGGTAAGTTTTATAAAAGGTAGCACGGGCAGCGCAAACAGCGTTGCCTTTTGCTTTTGAAAGAACTAGTGCGGTTAAAAATAGTGCCATTGCGATAACAGATTTAGTAACCCTCTCTCCCGAATACTCGGGATCTCTCCCAAAGGGAGAGAGTAGTATGATGTCTAATAAACTTTGCTTTTCTCTCCCTTTGGGAGAGAGGTTTAATTGAAGCAAGGCCGAGATAAGTGTTTTTTGGTTTTTCGGTATTTCCAGCCCTGGTAAAGTCTCTACGTTTTACTAAAATCGACCTTGGCCTGTTCGGGATGTATCCACTTATGTGTCTATGTAGTTGTATTTTCTCGCCAACAACTTACAATCTCCAAAACAAAAAGGATAAAAACCTTTAAAATTTAATATCATCCCTTATTTTTAGTGTAAATAGCTATTGAATATTCCGTTCAAATTTCTTTATTTGTAATTCAACCAAAGACCAGACCAGATGAGACCACCATGGGTTTTGCGAAATCAAAGCATGGAATGAAATCAATCATGAGTGCTTCATCACCGCTGAAAATAAATTTTAAACAGATGAAAAGTAATCAAGTCACCATTGTAGACATTGCCAATGAACTCAATATGTCTAAATCTACTGTGTCTAGAGCACTTACGGGCCATCCAAATGTGAAACCAGAAACCAGGGCTAAAGTATTGGATCTTGCCGAGAAACTTGATTACCAAAGAAACATGCTTTCTATCAGTTTGATTACTAATAAAACCAAAACCATTGGCATTGTACTGCCCGATTTTTTTACTTCCTTTTTCCCACAGGTGGTAGTAGGTGCACAAGAAGAAGCAGCAAGGCAAGGCTATAGCGTATTGGTGTCGCAATGTAATGAAAGCTATGAAACAGAAGTGGCCAATTCAAAAGTGATGTTGGCCAATAGGGTAGATGGGGTAATGGTATCCTTAACCAAGGAAACCTTAAATTACGACCATTGGAAAGCTTTTATCCGAAAAAAAATTCCCGTAGTGTTTTTTAATCGTGTTTGCGAAGAAATGATGGTGCCAAAAGTAGTGGTGAACGATTACGATGCCGCGTTTCAAGCCGTGGAGCACCTCATCTCTATCGGTAAACGTAGAATTGCGCATTTGGCTGGACCAAATCAATTAGTGGTTAGTCGTAAAAGAATGAATGGCTATCGCGATGCTTTGAAAAAAAATAACATTCCCGTAGATGAGGAGTTGATCATTGAATACGATCTGAACCTAACCAAAGTGAAGATGTACGTGAAGCACCTTTTGGGAATGACCAATCCACCAGATGCCATTTTTGCCGTAAATGATCCTACGGCCATTGAAGCCATTCAGGTCATTAAAGGTTTGGGCAAGCGCATTCCAGAAGATGTAGCCATTGTAGGATTTAGCGACAATTACGGCTCCAACTTTATAGAACCAAGTTTAACCACCATGGCGCAACCTGTTAAAGAAATAGGCAAGACAGCTATGGAATTACTGTTGGGTTTAATGGATAAGGATATTTCCGAATGGAAGCCATTGATCAAAACGCTTGATACCGAATTGATTGTCAGAAATTCTACCGTCAGTCAAGTTAAATCGCTTTAATACCATATTTAGGTGCTCACCTTATGAATGGGGAACGTTCCCAAATTTAGGGAGCGTTCCCATCGTTTTTTCAGAATTTACCAGCACAGATCTGCTGATAATAGTAAATATCTTCGGACTGATAACCATGCCCTAAACCGTAATGAAAAAAGAGCAAGCTTCAGCGAAAAGAGATTTAATTCAAGTTAATTTAACAGCAGATTTAGTAGTGGCAGGTGGTGGACTTTCAGGAGTTTGCGCCGCAATTACCGCTGCTAGGCAAGGCATCAAAGTACTTTTGGTGCAAGATAGGCCCGTTTTGGGCGGTAACTCATCAAGTGAGGTAAGATTGTGGATTTTGGGCGCTACCTCGCACATGGGAAATAACAACCGATGGGCCAGAGAAGGAGGCGTAATCGACGAAATTTTGGTTGAAAACACCTATAAAAATCCAGAAGGAAATCCTGTGATATTGGATATGATTTTGCTGGATAAAGTAACCCAAGAAGAAAACATCCAGTTACTTTTAAATACCGCTGTATTTGAAGTCGATAAAGAAGGCGACAACATCGAAAGTATTCGTGCTTTTTGTAGTCAAAACTCAACCCTGTATCATTTAAAGGCGCCCTTGTTTTGCGATGCCACGGGTGATGGTATCTTAGGCTTTTTAGCGGGGGCAGCCTTTAGAATGGGTGCCGAAAGCAAGGAAGAGTTTGATGAAGGCATGGCACCAACAGCTGAGTATGGTGAACTATTGGGACATTCCCTTTATTTCTATAGTAAGGATACGGGTAGGCCTGTTAAATTTAGCCCTCCAAAATTCGCCTTGAGCAACATCACCGAAATTCCTCGTTTTAGGCAATTTAATGCGAATGAATTTGGTTGTAAACTTTGGTGGGTTGAATACGGTGGCAGATTAGATACTGTTCACGATACCGAGAAAATTAAATGGGAATTATGGAAGGTGGTTTACGGCATTTGGAACCACATCAAAAACTCGGGAGATTTCCCAGAAGCGGAAAACTTAACCTTAGAATGGGTGGGGACTATTCCTGGAAAACGTGAAAGCAGACGTTTTGAAGGAGATTATATGTTAAGTCAAAAAGATTTAATTGAACAACGCCATCATGATGATGCGGTAGCTTTTGGAGGCTGGTCAATAGATTTGCACCCCGCAGATGGCGTTTACAGTGAGCGGCCAGGTTGCAACCAATGGCATAGCAAAGGTATTTTTGAAATTCCCTATCGCACACTTTATAGTAAAAACATCAATAATTTGTTCATCGCTGGCCGTGTCATTAGTGTTAGCCACGTGGCGTTTGGGGCTACCCGTGTCATGGCAACCTGTGCCTATATAGGGCAGTCGGTAGGCATGGCGGCTGTACTTTGCAAAAATGAAGGCCTGTTGCCAAGAGAAGTTTTAAGCAATGGACAAATCAAGCATCTGCAACAAAAGCTATCGTTAAATGGTCAATATATTCCAGGAGTAGTGATCCACGATGACTTAGATTTGATTGCCAAAAGCAAGATCACTGCATCAAGTACCTTAAGTTTTAAAGGATTTGATCGTTGCGACTTTTGGAAAACATTGACATTGCCATCGGCGCAGCTTTTTCCAATTGTGAGGGGCGAATTGCCAACTTTTAATGTGGCTGTAAATGCACTTAAGGCCACTACGCTCAAAACATCCATCAGAGTAAGCAAAAGAACTGGAAGCTTTACGCCAGACCAAGTGTTGGCCACTAAAGAATTGGAAATTAAGCCAGGAGCACAAACGATTAGCTTAGATTTTAAGGTTTTTTTACCAGAAGCCAGATATGTATTTGTGATGTTCGAAGCCAATGACGACGTGCAGTTAGGCTTCACCGAGGATCGTTTAACAGGAGTGTTGTCGGTGTTCAACTCTGTCAACAAAGCAGTATCCAACCATGGTAAACAATTACCTCCCAAAGAAGCTGGAGTAGATGAATTTGAATTCTGGTGTCCACAACGTAGGCCGCAGGGACATAACCTGGCGATATCTATCACCAACCCTCAGCCAGTTTTCGAAAAATCGAATTTAACCAACGGGATTGATAGGCCAGTAAGCCAACCTAATGCTTGGGTGGCCGATCCTAAAGATATTGCACCAACCCTAAGTTTTGAATGGGAGGAAACACAAGCAATTAGGCAGTTGGATTTGTGGTTCGATGCCGATTATGACCATCCAATGGAATCGGTGTTAATGGGACATCCAGAAAGCGTCATGCCTTTTTGTGTAAGAAAGTATTTGATCAAAGACCAATCAGGTAAAATAGTGTTTGAGCAGGAAGATAATTATCAAACACATCAGCGCATTATCTTGAATGAAACAATTCACACCAATCAACTGACCATTGAACTAGCGCATCCATCTGAAAAGGTGCCAGCAGCTTTATTTGCGGTACGTTGTTACGCTGAAATTAAGCAATAGATATGGTACAGCTAGATTTTATAGTTATGGGCATTTTTGCCCTCCTGATATTTGCCATCGGCTTAACCTTTACTAGGGTAGGAAGTAAAAATGGACAGGCTTTTTTTGAAGCTGGCGGTGCCACTCCGTGGTGGATTAATGGCCTTTCCCTGTTCATTAGCTATTTTTCAGCTGGAACCTTCGTGGTATGGGGTTCCATTGCCTACAAATTTGGTTTGGTATCTAACACCATCCAGTTAACCATGGCCATAAGTGGTTTTATTGTCACTTTGTTTATTGCGGCCAAGTGGAAAAAAACGGGTGTAGCTACAGCAGCCGAATATATCGGGAAACGCTTTGGGGCTAAAGAACAACAGTTTTATACCTACATGACCTTATTGTTAAGTCTGTTTACCACAGCAGCGGTGCTTTATCCCGTGGGAAAAATGGTACATGTGGCTACCGATTTGCCCGTTAACACCTGTATTTTAATTATAGGGATGATCATTGTGTTATATACCGCTGCGGGAGGTTTATGGGCCGTTTTGGTAACTGATGTAGTTCAGTTTGTAATCTTATCGGCAGCCGTATTGATTGTTATTCCCATTTCATTCTCTGAAATTGGTGGTTTTCAAAACTTGCTACAAAAGGCTCCCGAACATTTCTTTCAGCCATTTAACGAAGATTATACCTTGGGGTTCATGCTGGCCTTTATTGTTTATCAAACCTTTTATATTGGTGGAAATTGGTCGTACGTACAACGATATACCAGTGTCGCCAATCAAAGGGATTCAAAAAAAGTAGCTGGAATTTTTACCATTCTTTATTTGGTGAGTCCTATTGTTTGGATGTTGCCGCCCATGATTTATCGAGTGATTAATCCGAATTTGGAAGGACTGCAAACGGAAGATGCTTACATGATGTTGATTCAAAAAGTAATGCCAGGCGGATTGATTGGTTT
>NZ_JAELTX010000019.1 GCF_016429065.1 Pedobacter sp. ASV17 | reverse complement strand
GACTGCAAAACAGTTACATAGCAAATTATAATGATTAGTTAATGTGATTGAGTTGACGATGTGCCTATGTGGTTCATTGAAACAACTTTCCATTTTTAGAGATTCCCTCCTACGAAATCCCCTATCCTTTTCAAGAAATAGAACGAGGAAGAGAACCTCTCTGCCCTACGGGCATCTCTCCTTAAAAAGGAGAGGAAAAGACTATGCGACTGCAAGAAAAACTAACTACTAATCCCTAGCCACTGCTAACTACCTAATTGCACTAATCTTACGAACCAACAAACTGATTAGAATACCAAAACAGCCTACTACCGCAAATGAATAACGTAAGCTAAACAGCTCCGAAATGTAACCAATTAACGGTGGTCCCATTAAAAAGCCAAAGTAACCAATACTAGAAACCATGGCAATGGCCAAACTAGAGGGGATTTTATCGTTATTACCAGCAATGGTATAAGTCATTGGAATAATTACCGAAACACCAATACCCACCATCATAAAACCGATAGTGGCCACCACCAAATTAGGGAAAGCTACCGACAAAAACATTCCTGTAGAAATCACTACACCGCAAATTTGCAACATGGTTTTTCTGCCAAAGGAAGCAATAAACTTATCGCCAATAAAGCGACCGATGGTCATCATGGCGGAGTAAGAAGCATAACCTAAGATAATCCATTTTACGGGAGCATGTACAATTTCCTTAAAGTAAACCCCACTCCAATCCATCATTGCGCCCTCGGTAGCCATGCTACAAAAAGCAATCACACCCAGCTGCACCAAAACACCTTGCGGCTTCATTAAAAACTTAGGCTTTTCCTTTTGTACCGCTTTACCAATCAACAAAAACCGATGGTTGATAAAAATATGCGTCCAGCCTATGGCAGCAATAATCCAAAAATGCGTAGTGGTGGTTAAATGCAAGTTCATCATCAACAAACCCACCAAGGCACCTGTAAAAAGGCCCAAGCTCCAGGAACCATGGAACGAAGACATGATTGGCTTACCATAATGTCCTTCCGCAGTTACCGCTTGCGTATTTAACGCAATGTTGCATAGGTTCCCAGAAATGCCAAACAGTAGTAAAAACAATGCGAGCTGCCAACCATGTGTAGCCAAAGCCAAATTGGTCAAACAAAGTGCGTAAAGTGGCGTAGCCATCGTTAATATTTTCTTACTTCCAAAAACAGCCACCAAACGTCCCGAAAGCGGCATAGTAATGAGCTGACCAATAGGCAAAGCCAATAAGATACTGCCCAAAGCGGCATCTGAAAGGTTCAAAGTTGTCTTTAAATCGGGAATACGACTGGCCCAACTGGCAAATACCAGCCCCTGGCCAAAGTAAAATAGCGATACCGCTAAACGAATGGTCTTTTTACTATACTTACTGGTTTCTTTAACGGACAAATCAGAATTATCGGCAATTGTTGACATGGAAGAAGGGGGGATATTATTTTCCGCAAAGGTCTGCAAAAACACAGACAACAGCCCTATCTCCCCCTCATTCTTTTGCTTTTTAACATTGAAATTACTTTGTCTAAAACAATCCCAGGGCTAATCCAACAGATACCGCATTAAAATTTTTCCTAGCGTTCAAGTTTCCGTAATAAGAACAGCCTATACCAATTCGCCTACTGAACATCAAGCTATATCTTAATTCATAAGGTAGTCCAACCGTGACTCTCTTTTTAAACTTTTCATCCTCCCAAGGTTTTCTATTCTGATTAAAAGCAACATCAGGGTCTGTTTTAGTCACTACCGAAAGACCAGAAGAAAAGCCGATTTGCTGCCTCCTGAAGAACTTATAAACCCTGCCGTACTCCATATTAAATGTCCTGATACTTCTCACATCAACCCTACACTCACAATTATCATGAGATTGATGAAAGCGCTTTTGCGCCTCACTTTCTCCATCCATGCCGTCGGCTGCACTTAGCCTAAAATAATGTTTTTCGTATTGCAGATATGCCCCTCCTTGGATGAACACACTGTAATCATCAATTGCCCCTACCTGCGCAAAAAAATATAAATTATCAAAATTCAAATCCTTATTTTTTTGTGCAGAAACGTTAAAAAAAGAGCATAGTAGCACTCCTAATGAAATGATTATCGTCTTCATCTTTTTAGTTTTTAATTGATTAAAATGATAGGAATGAAAGCAGTGATTTCTGCCTTAATGGTTAGTCTCTGACGAATTACTTTTCAAACTCATCACTCGCTCCAATAAAGGAGGAAGTCCGCTTTTATTGATTTGGTCGGTGTCCCAAAAACTCATTACACAACTGACGTAGTTATTACGAACTGGCGCCACCACAAAATAAATATTGAGCCTTTTGCCACCCTCCATGGTCAGTAGCAAAGAAGTGATTCCAGTGAAATCGTAAACAATTTTTCGAGCGGAAACCTCTGTTCCTTCAAAAACCACCGCAACGGTGGTATCTAAAACCGTTTTACCTTTCTTTTGATTGAAGATTCTAGCCACTTGGCTATCAATGTCCTGTTGGGCGCTTGCTAAAGTTCCGTGAACACTCCAACTCATTTGCCCATAAGATGGACACTGCATATTATTCACTCCTCGCCAAGTACAGTTCCTTCCTATCTTAATCTGTCTTCCAGCGAAATTAATGCTATCGGTACCAAAGGAACTAAAAATGCGAGGTGGTATTGCGCCATCCCTAATTAAGGGAACTAGTTGACGCTCCAAGGATTGATTTGTAGCCATAAGGGAAGCAAAAGTGATGGCTAGCAACTGGTTGTTTTTATTTTCAACAAAATAATAGGACACACTATTAGGACTGCCTTTTGGCTCTTCGTACTTTTTAACGACATAAAAATTGCGAAACCCAAGGGTAGTGTCTCCCTGCACCAAATCCTTCTCTTTAATTTTGAACTTAGAAAAATGCTTTAAGATGTTTTTCTTATTAAATTCCTCCGCTTTGGTTTGACTGGTAATTTCTATCCCGTCTACATTAAAAAAATCAGTTCCACTACTGTAAATTCCCTGAAGCCTACCGAACAATTGATTTTCATTTTGAGCAAAGGCCGCAAATGCAATCAACATCACACTCACGACAATTAATATGACTTTTTTCATTTTATGGATAATTAGTATACCTCAAAATTACAGGACACAAATCCGCTAAATAATCTTAATAAGACACATCATACCAACCGAATAAACCTTTTAAGATAAAAAATAAGTCATTTCAATCAAATCATAAAGCTAAAAGATACATTAGATTTACTTTTATAGCCAAAAATTATTCTTTTACCACTATATTTACTTATAGAATAATCTTTTAACGATGAACGAGCAAGCTAATTTCTTTGAACGCATCAAGCAAACCTTACCCAGTTATCAAAATTTGGCACAAAGTGTGGCTGATATTTTAGGAATTAGCACTAACGAAGCTTATAAGAAGATACGGGGCACCAGTCTTTTGAACATCAACCAAATCACCAAACTGGCCGATGGCTTTGGTGTGCCTTTCCAATATCAACCTAGCCAATTACCTACGGTTACCTTTAATTACGTAAGTCATAGCGACCAAGCGGAACACATGACGGAATACTTAAAGGAAATGCTGGCGACCATGAAACAGATTCAAAAAAGCAAGCAAAAACACATTACGGTAACCAGCGATGATGTCCCTATTTTTCACTTTTTCAAATACCCCACGTTAACGGCTTTCAAATTGTTTTATTGGGCAAACAACCCCAGCATGCAGCAGTTTGATTTAGAGAAATTACCTAGCAGCATTTTAGATATTGCCCTAGAACTTCATCAGGTTTATCTGGAAATTCCAAGTACCGAAATTTGGGCTAAGGATACCATACATGGCACCATTGAACAAATAAGATATAGTTTCGAAGCGGGTCACATTGCCAATAAAGCCGACGCTGTGGCCATTGTGGAACAGTTACGGTACTGCCTTACCGATATCAGCATGTACGCCATTGGCAGTAAAAAAACCATTGACACCACGCACTCTTTTAACTGGTACCATTGTGATGTATTAGGCGGCATTACCTACTTAGTCGACCTTGAACAGTCAATGTTGTGCTACAACAGATTTAACACCTACAATTACCTAAAAACGGAAGACCAAACCTTTTGCCTGCAAACCAAAGATTGGATTAAAGGACTCATCAGCAAATCGGTTGCTTTTAGCGGACAGGGAGAAAAACATCGGAACAAATACCTTTATCAGGCCTTTGCCGAATGCGACAAGCTGATAGACGAAATCAACAAGGCTTAAATTGAATGGGTTCGTGAAATTCGTTTAACCAATTCTATACAGGCCCTGCCGTTATGGTAAGGGCATTTCCAAAAACCTGCTTTCACTTCATCCATAGGATTAAGATTTTCGCCGACACCCCAAAACCATTCCCCATTTGCTTGGTCTTTGAGGTGTTTTTTCACAAAAGCCCAGCTATTTAGGGATTGTTGCAGGTATTGCTCCTTTGCGGATAATTGCCAAGCATTAAAAAAACCCACCATGGCTTCGGCTTGGGGCCACCAATGATATTCTTTTATCCAATGATTTGTTGCCGCATCATATTCATACAGCAATCCGCCGTTTTCAGCTAAACCTTTAACGGCAGCATCGGCCATCTTTAAAGCCAATTGCTTAAAATAGGTCATTTGCGTTTGGTCATTAATGATTTCCGCAGCTTCAAACAATAACCAAGCGGCCTCAATGTCGTGCCCGAAAGAAACCAAAGAGGATTTCACTTGCCAGTTCTCCGCAAAAAACAAATGCAAATGGAAGTTCTTCGAATCGACAATATGCTCACGGAAATTGTCCAATAGTTGGACAATGGCATTTTTTAAGGGCCCACTAGGCCAAACGCGATACAAATTGGCATAAGCTTCTATCACATGCAAATGCGTATTCATCGATTTTTTTTCGTTTTGGTCCTTTTCGCTCAAACGTAAATCGGCAATAAGGCCCCAAGCTTGGTCATGCGCTTCAATATAGCCCGTATACACTTCATCATAGCTATATTTTTCAAGCAACTGATAAGTGGCTTTTGCTAATTCAAGAGCTTCTTCATTACAGGTAGCTTTATAGTATTCACTTAAAGCATAAATGGCAAAAGCCTGTCCGTAAACCTGCTTTTTACCGTCCAGCAAGGTGCCATCTGGGTTTAACGACCAATAAAACCCTCCATTGAGCTCATCATAAAAAAAGTCGAGCAGGTACCGATAGGCTCGGTTTGCAAGCTGCAAATCGCCTTCTTTATTGCTTAACAGATATGCCGATGAAAAAGTATAAAGGATGCGGGTATTCAACACCAATCCCTTGGCTGCAGGCTGGGCTTGGTTCAAATGATTGACCTGCCCATAAAAACCACCTTGCTGTTCATCCACGGCATAGGTAGACCACCATTGCAATAAGTGATTTAGTTCTGTTCCTAATTCTTGTTGATATTGTTCAATGGAGATGGAGCCCATGCCTACAAACTTACCTTTCCGTTCAAATTTACCAGCATATTTTTTTCTTCTTCGTTTTTTTGGTTGTTGTCGATGATATTGATGATGGTTTGAACAGAAGTGGCAGACCTCAAACCGTCTTCTGGATTATGGGTTACGTAATCCAGCAACTGTGCTATACTTGTGGTCGCCACATGCATTCTGGTATCTGAAGAAGCATAATAGATGTACACCGTTCCGTCATCATCCAATATCCATCCATTGGAAAAAACCACGTTTGATACATCGCCTACTCTTTCCTCACCTTCGGGCGCAATAAAATAGCCCGCTGGCTTATACGTCACCTTGGTTAGGTCATGTAAATCGGTCATGAACATATACAGCACATATCGTAAACCCGCAGCGGTATTTCGTACGCCATGCGCCAAATGCAACCAACCTTTTTCGGTTCTAATAGGTGCTGGCCCCTGCCCGTTTTTGGCTTCGTAAACGGTATGATATTGCTTTTGGTCAATCACCTTTTCTTCTTTTACTTCGGCATTTTCAATGGTATCAGACAAGCCAAAACCAATGCCGCCACCATTTCCAGCTTCAATGAAGCTATCTTGCGGACGGGTGTAAAATGCATATTTCCCATTCACAAACTCGGGATGCAACACCACGTTTCGCTGTTGTGCCGAATTGGTTTTTAAATCCGCTAAACGTTCCCAATTTTCAAGGTCCTTGGTTCGGGCAATGCCACATTGTGCGATGGCTGCCGATTGATCGCCTTTACTGGCCTTGGGGTCTCTCCTTTCCGTACAAAACAAACCGTAAATCCAACCGTCTTCGTGAGCCACCAACCTGATATCGTAAATATTCGTATCGGGATTTTCTGTTTCGGGCATCACCACAGGCTTATCCCAAAACTTAAATTGAGCTACGCCATTTGGGCTTTCAGCGATGGCAAAAAAAGACTTTCGGTCCTTGCCTTCTACCCTCGCCATGAGGATATATTTTCCATCGAATTTAATGGCGCCCGCATTCAGTACTGCGTTTACCCCAAATCGTTCTATCAAAAACGGGTTGGTCAAGGGATTAAAATCGAACCTCCAATTCAGCGGAATATGTTGAGCCGTTAATACTGGATTTTGATACCGATGGTAGATACCATTCTCTGTGGCTAGCTTTTGATTTGGCTCCTGTATCAATTGTTGGTGAGCTTTTGTCATCTGTAAAATACGCTCTTCGAAATTTGTCTTCATGTTTTAATCTTCTAATCTATTCCACCAGGTTCTTTTTAAAATAACTACGATAACGGCTAAAACAGCCAAATTCACTGCCAACTGCGTGTACATTCCCGTAATGAGGTACATAGGAAATATGGTTAAGCACAGTTGGGCAACAACCCCTAAAAACACGTTGAACATGTCTAGCTTAAAATTTTTATTGCCTTTGAAAGCAGGTTCTTCTGCCACCACCAATTCATGGATGGGCTGCCAAAACCCCCAAGGTTTTACATTTTTATAAAATGATTTTAAAACAGCCAAATCTGTTGGCGGAGCCGCATAAGTACCCACCACACAACCAATGAGAGATAGCGCAAAAAGTGCTGGCCACCAAAACAAAGGCAAGCCTGTAGTAACGTAAGGCATCAGCAAAGCTGCTCCAATACCTACTGCCATTCCCCAGAAAAAGCCATTGGCATTAAAACGCCACCAGTACCATTTTAAACAGTTGGCCGCTACGTAACCGCCGTACAAACCACCTACTATCCATTGCAGGATATCATTTACATCTTTGGCCAAGAAACCAAAAAAGACGCCCGCAACTACCACCAACACGCCTACGATGTAGTTCATGGAGATGATTTTTTTGGTAGGTGCCGTTGGATTAATGTATTTCAAGTAAATATCATTCACGATGTAGGCTTGTGCGGCATTTAACGTTCCGCTAAAAGTCCCCATGAAAGCCCCCAGCAAACCTGTTAGCACCAAACCAAGCACACCCACTGGCAGAAAATTATTAATGGTGGCGGGCAAAATTTTCTCAAAATCGGTGATGCCATTGGCATCCTTAAGGTAAATTTGATTATAATACAAAAGTGCCAATACAGTTAAGCCAGTCACCATGGTGTATCGGATAGGCAGCAAAATAATGCTTACAAAACCCGTCATTTTACTGGCTTCCTTAGGACTTCGGGTACTCAATATTTTTTGCATATCGTAATTAGGCGCTGGTCCTGCTAACGAGGCAAAAACACCTTTCAACAACATCATCATAAAGAAAAGACCAAATAGGCTAAAGCCATCATCTGCAATTTTCTGATTGGCTTCGGCGGCAATCTTGCTCCAGTCGAGATTAAGTTTCCAACCAAAGAAAGGGTCGTTCCAACCATGGGGCACATTTAAACTTTGAGTAGCCAAATGCTGTACGGCAATTACACCAATAGCCAAACAGGCCAAGGTCATGATGATGTATTTAATGGCATCGCCCAAAACAATGCTGTGCATGCCTCCCAAAATGGAATAAAACATGGCAAACAGCGTGAACACAATGCCATAAAAATGCGGCACATATTTATCTGTAATATGAAAAGGCACATACTCCTTCACATAGTCCCATGGCACAAACACTTGGATGAACTTGCCTAAGCCAATAAACCCGTAGGCCAAAAAACCAAGGCAGCTAATGAGGGCAAAAGCAATGACAATGGCATGCGAACCATTCACTCCTTTTCCTGTTAAGCCAAATCGCGTTTTTAACCATTCGGCACCTGTAGTCGCATTCGATCTTCTTAACCATTTGGACAAGAACATCATCATAAACACTTGGTTGAACACTGGCCACAGCCAAGGAATCCAGATGCTTTTAAAGCCGTAAACAAAGCATAGCGCCACCATCCACATGGTGCCACTGATGTCGAACATATCACTGGCATCGCTAAGCCCCAACATATACCAAGGCAGCTTTTTGCCGCCCATGAGATAACTTTCTTTGTCTTGTTTGGCTTTATTCTTCATGTAAAAACCAATCAGCACCATGGTGGCGAGATAAATGACGAGGATAGCGATGTCGATGAATTGTAACTTCATTAGTTTGGTTAGTTTGTTTGGTTTTGGTATATCTTTTTGGTACGGAGTTTTTTCTCCAACAACAATTTGGGATTTTGGGAGAAACGTTTAAAATCTTCGGCCGAAACGCCTCCTTTGTAGGGTGCGTAGTAATGCATTTTTTTGGAAGACGGCATGTAGCCTGCATTACGCCAAACAAGGACATACGAAAGCGGATAATCTTTAATGGCTGGCCACAAAGTACCTGTCCACCAATTGGGGTCGGGCACATTTTCGAAACCTGTTTCGGCAAAAGCTGCGAGCTTGTTTTTTTCGGCCGCCAACTTGGTCACGATTTCCGATTGCCTTCTGATTTCTTCTATAAAATGCTCTTTCTTGTTAAGGTCAAATTGATAGGTATCAAAGCTCAACACGTCTACATAGTCATCGCCAGGATAACTGCGCATAAAATCCGCTGCAGTTTTAAAATCGTTGGTATTATACACCATAATGAGGTGGTCTATTTTTTTGGTCTTCCTCAAATAATCGGTCGTAAATTGCCAAACCTCTTTCATTTCTGTTGGTGTGGTGGTATTACTGCCCCACCAAAACCAACGGCCTGTAAGTTCATGAAACGGCCTAAACAATACTGGAATGTATTCGCCTTTGGCACCTTTTAAGCTCAACAGAAAATTGGCCGCCTTATCCAACCATTGTTTATACAGCTCGTGCTTATCGCCTTTTGGCAAAATAGCTTTCACCGTATTACGGGTAGTATCCCATGAGGACCCGCCCGTTAACGGATTATCAAAATGCCAACTGATGGTGATAACCGCTCCCCTCTCGTAACCCGCTTTGATGTAAGCCCTCATTTTTTCAAAAGGCACGCCGTCAATATTATTTGCCGAACCATGTTCAATTCTTCCAATATCCCATCCATACACGGCTGGATAATCGCCTGCCGTTTCTTTTACATCACTTCTTCCTTCTTGATATTTCCAATCCACGCCATAAGCCAAATCATCTTGATGACCGAACAAAACATACTTCTTGCTTAAGGCATGTAAGTTTTGATACAAGGCCTTTGTTTCCTTGGTAGGATTGGGATGACTGAGCTTTTGGGCCAGCACATTTTGCAAGCCTATTAAAGCAATCAGCAAAGGGAGCAAGGTTATTTTTTTGAGCATAAATAAAGATTAATAGAAACCAACGTCGTCAATGTACACCTGCGAAGCGAAATTGCTAAACTCTTGGAAGGTGATGTATTCGATGGTTGCAGGATTCCCGATATTGATTAAAGGCACTTGGTAATCGGTCCATTTACCTTCGTTCAAGATAAGCTCATAGGTTTGGGCTGCTGGCGTTACCGAAATTCTAATTTTCTTGCCCTGTGTGCCTGCACCGCCAAAAATGGATATTTTAACCATGCTATAACCTGCCGTATTGAATTTGGACACTAACCTAAACCTCACCGCACCAAAACCGATGTAAGTAGCTTTAATGGCAGCCGTACCTCTTCTGTTATTTTCCGTACTGGCCAAATTAAGCGTACTCGAATAAGAAGTATTGGTCCACGAGTTTCTCAATGCATCATCAAAAATGGTATGTTTTAGGCCGAAAGTTTTGGTGGCCGTTACCGAACCTACGGGCGTAGTCACTACTACGGGGCCATAAGTTACACCCATAGGCACTTTTACTTTAATTTCCGTTTGAGTACTGGAAACAATGGTCGCATTTACACCATTGATAGTTACAGCACTCAAGCCTTTAAAATAATTTCCAGCAATGGTAATTTCATCATCAGGCACTCCAGCACCTGGCGAAAAACCTTCCACCAATGGAGAGGGCTGCCTAATTTTAAAATTAAGCGTTGCCGTACCATATTTGGTGGTTACAGTAATGGGGTTATTAATAGGGTCGGTTAAATTTGCTGGAATTTTAACCGTAATGCCATTGTCCTCGGCATAAGTAAGCGAATCGGCAGCCAGCGTTCCATTAAAATCAACCTTTTGCGTAGTTTTCAAGTTCGTACCCTTGATAATAATCCAATCGCCATAATCAACGGCCTGTAGTTCAGTGCCTCTGTTGGTTAAGTTGGTAATTGCCGTAAGCGTTGGTGGTGTAGCATTTTCTTCCTTATCTTTTTTGCAGCCAAGGAGCACTAACATCGCTACCGCAATGAAGTACGCACCAAAATATTTTGCTATAGTTTTCATCTGTTCAACTATTTAGTCATTTAATGATTTACCAGCCTGGATTATTAGTTCTTTTGAGGGCTGTGTTTGAATTGAGTTCGCCTAATGGAATAGGATACAATAGGTTTTTATTCGCTCGTAGTTTAGAGATATTGTTTTGTCCCGTTCCAATTTTATTCATCACCTGCAAATAAACACCCCAACGCATCAGGTCAAAACGCCTGATACCTTCCAAACTAAATTCCCTTGCTCTTTCGGCCAATACAAAACTTCTAAATTGCTCAGGCGTCATACCTGTTGGCGCATAAGCTTCTGGCACTGGCGTTGCTGGTGTACCTGTTTTAATATAAGCCCTCAACCTTACTTCATTCAAAGCATTATAAGCTAAAGCGGTAGCTCCGTTCACCTCATTTTCAGCCTCGGCATACATCAAGTAAACTTCCGAGTAACGCAACAAGGGCACAAAGGCATCACTTCTTACCACCGTTTGCTCAGTCACCACATATTTGGTGGTATAGGCACGCTCAGCGGTGGTAGAACCTGTATTATTGTAACTTACGCCGTTTACCGATTGGTATTTTGCCGATTGCCATGAAGGATAAAAGATATTTGTTCCCTGTAAAGTGGTGTAGTTATGGGTAATCCCATCCAACACTCTGGTATCGGTTTCATGATAATCCTTGTAGTGGTTATTGGTCATGAAAACTGCGCCTTGTCCAAAAGTTGAACGGGCAGAAAAGTAGTTGCCAATCTCGTTGATAAAACTCGTACCCGATAGCGATTGCAACTCCCACATTTGCTCTTTGTTGTTCCTTCCCGCAATGCTCCACAAATCTTTCCAGTTTGCAGTAAGCGTATAGGGTCCGCCAGGCGCCAATAGTTCCGCGGCCTTATCTCTAGCAAGCAAGAAATAAGCTTTCGAATCGATACCTTCCAATCCCGCCACTACGGTTTTGGCATAAGTGTAATAACCATTATCGGTGCCACCTCTCACGGTCACATTTCCCGTTGCAGCTCCAGAACCAATGGTTAAATAAGTTTTCGCCAAAAACGCTTTAGCCACTCCCTGATTTACACGACCTACTTCTCCCGCTTTGGCGTGTCCCGCAGGAAATAAATTAGCTTCCGCCGATTTAAAATCGGAGATAACCACGTCGTATGTAGCCTGTACCGTAGCTCTGGGCACATTGGTTTCTGGATTATCAGCCGAAATGGTTTTCAAGTGAATTGGCACACCGCCGTACAATTGCACCAATTGGAAATAGGCCCAGCCTCTTAAAAAATAGGCTTCTCCCAAGATTCTCTTTTTAACATCCGCATCAATATCTGTGATGTTCACTACATTTTCCAATACAGAATTTGCCCTCGAAATAATGGTATAGCAACCTACCCAAGGCCCATCAACACCCCAATATGATTGTGGATTGCCCGCTCCTGTAGTTCCCAAATACCAATCGGCGCCCGAAACATGGTCATCATCTAAAATGGTCATGTTCCAAAATGGCTGTAGGTACATTTCCCAAGTGTATAAAGCGGCGTACACGCCATTGATGGCCGCTTTTGCATCGCTTTCGTTTTTATAAAAGTTTTCTGGAGAATAAAATGAGTATGGTTTTTCTTCCAATGCCTTTTTGCATGAAATGGTGCTTAACAAAGCCAAACCAATTACCGATACCGTTAAACATTTTGAAATCGTTTTCATGTGGTTAAGGTTTAAAAGTTGCAACGTAATGATAGGTTGTAAGTTCTGGAGTTAGGATAACCTCCCAAGTCTACCCCAAATAGTGCTGGGTTATCGCCATAGCTATTGATTTCGGGGTCGTAGCCCGAATAGTTGGTGAATGTAAGCAGGTTGTTAACGCCAACAGATACCCTCATGGCCGATATGGTTTTTGATTTGAGGGGAAGGTTATAGCCCAAGGTGATATTTTTCACCCTCACAAAACTGCCGTCTTCAATAAATCTCCTAGAGAAAAAGATAGTCCTAAAAAATTGTCGCATCACTTTTGGTCCTGTTGCATTGCTGTTGTCTTGTCCAGCTGCCCAAGCACCATCTGCCATTTCTTGGGTGATGTTTTTATTACTCCCCAAATTGGCATTAAAACGGGTATTCATATTGATGATGTCGTTTCCTTGCGAGCCATTGATGAACACACTTAAATCAAACCGTTTGTATTTAAAATTATTGGTAAAACCGAAGGTATAGTCAGGATTTACATCGCCAATAAAAGTTCTATCGCCCTGCGTAATAGCCGTTGGGTCGTTATCCAGATTTTTGTATTTGATTTCGCCAATCGTCCTCAAAATAATAGATGAACCTTGGTTGGTATACATAGGATCGTTTCTTACCTCGGCCTCATTATCATAGTAACCATCCTCTACATAACCATATAGCGCACCAATAGGCTTGCCCACGGTTTGGATAAATGGCGCATCGCCAGTAGAAATGTTACGGGCATATTGTTCCTTAACATCATCACTTAGGCTTAAAATCTTGTTTCGGTTAAAGGCAATATTAAAGTTCGATTTCCATTCAAAATCCTTGCTTTTCATCACCGTAGCACCAAGCGTAACCTCCAAACCTTTATTTTGGATAGAACCCGAGTTCACCAATTTAGTTTCAAATCCAGTAGATGATGGTATCACCAAGTTTTGCAAAAGGTCATCGGTAATTTTCTTGTACACCTCTACCTGTAGGTTCAAACGGTTATTGAACATGGCCACATCAAGTCCCAAGTTGTAGGCACTGGTGGTTTCCCATTTCAACTTTTCATTAGCTGGCCCAGAAAACAAATCGTTGGCCAAACCCGTTTGAACAGCACCGCCAAACACGTAGTTATAAACGCTCAACTTTGCAAGCGAGGCATAGGAACCAATCCCCTGGTTACCTGTTTGTCCGTAACTGAAACGCAACTTCAAATCGTTCACAAACTTTAATCCTTTCATAAACTCCTCACTCGATACTTTCCAAGCCACTGCCGCCGATGGGAAACCAGCCCATTTATTGTCTTTACCAAATTTACTGGAACCATCCTGACGATAAGACACCGTTAACAGATAGCGGTCATCATAACTATAGTTGGCTCTTCCCAAAAATGAAATCAGGGTCGATTGGTATCTTGACGTAATTACTGGCATCACCACCTCACCCGCTGCTAAATTTTCGTTCTGCAAGGCATCATTAGGAAAAGTTTTAGCTTCAGCTCTTTTGCTCTGTCCGTTGGTACGCTCATAAGTTCCCGCAGCCATCACATTTAAACTATGCTTATTAATGGCTTTATTATAAGTTAAAATACTTTCGGCCACGCCGCTGTTCCAAATGTTATCCGCTTTTAAGCCCCAACCTTTCATCGAAAAACCTTCGTAAACCGTTCGAGGATAATATTGGTCTCTGTTGCTACTAGAATAGTTGAAACCTACATTTTGCCTGAACTTAAAATCTTTCAGGAAAGTAGCCTCCAAATAATTAGATGAAAAGATATTCAAGCCTTTTACGGTATTCAAAATATCGTTCACATAAATGTAAGGATTGGTGATAAAAGCATCGCCAACACCATCATAAGCAATAGGGTCGGAAATAGTGGATGGGAAAGTTAAGGCCGACCTAATGACCCCAGCACTTGCCGCATCAGATTTGTCTGTTCCTGTTTTCACGCCATTGGTTCGGGTACTTGCAATAGAAGTACTGGTTCCAACTTTAAAGGTTTTGCTGATATTTCTGTTCAAATTTAAACCAAGGCCCAATCGGTTATATTTAGAATTGAGTACGGTTCCTTCTTGGTCTAAATAGTTGAAGGTAACACTATGCGTTCCCGCATCGGTTCCACCAGAAATGTTTAAAGAATATTTTTGATACAGGCCATTTCTAAAAATGCGGTCTTGCCAGTTGTTGGTATCACCTACATAATCTTGTGGACCTTTTGAATAATAGGTATTCCCTGGATTTGCAGGGTCGGGCATATTAGTCCCTGGAAATGGGATGGTATAATTGGTACCTGTATATTTGTTTGAGTTTAAATAGGCCAAATTTTGATACGCTGCATACTCTGAGGCATTCAATACATCAATTTTCTTTGATACCGAGGCCATGCCTGCGTTGAAATTAGCCTCTACTTTATCTTTTCCGCTTTTACCTTTTCTAGTGGTAATCAGCACTACCCCATTGGCTCCCCTCGAACCATAAATAGCCGTAGCAGAGGCGTCCTTTAAAATATCTATGCTCTCAATATCATCTGGATTAAGAAAAGACATCGCATTAAGTGTTTGCTTTTCATCTTCCCCTAAGGACATTGGCGTGGCACCGCTACTGGAATTATTAAAAGGTACACCGTCTATCACATACAAAGGTTCTGTACCGCCCAAAAAAGAGTTGGAACCACGTACCCTAATGCTTAAGCCCGCACCAGGAGCACCATCATTTTGGGTGACGTTCACGCCAGCAACTTTACCTTGCATGGCCTGCAACACATTGGTAGGCACATCTCTGGTTAAATCTTCTCGGTCAATTCGAGCTACCGAACCCGTTAAATCCGATTTCTTGACAGTACCGTACCCAATAATGACCACATCAGACAGTGTGGTACTGGCAGACTGAAGGCTGACATTGAAATTGGTTTTGTTGCCAATGGCAACTTCTTGTTGCACTTTACCTAAATAAGAAAAGGTAATGGTTTGAGCATTTGATGGAGCGTTAATGAAGAAACTACCATTTTCATTAGTAGTGGTAGAGATTTTAGCACCTTTTATGCTTACTGAAACTCCCCCAAGAGGAAGCCCATTTTCGTCCGTTACCTTTCCAGACAGTTTTTTGTCCTGCGCAAACGCTTCGGCAACAAACAACACACATACAAAGAATGCTAATAAATAGGTGGTTAGTTGATTACGCATAAATAGTCATATTTGGTTAATTCAAAAGTAGCGCCCTTCATAGCCTATTAATAATACTTTATTATCCATTTATAGTATTTTTATCTCTAAAGATTGTTTTAAAGCAAAAAAATATGGTTTATTGTACTGCAATACAAATCATTAAGCATAAATATATTATTATATCTATTACCATCATATATGATATTATTTTATCCAATTGATTTGTCTTTATTTATCTTTTAACATATGATAAAAGAAATTACCCCACTCACCACAGGTGATTGCTTTACCATTTTTGAGCGTAAGAAAAGAGATTTCGACTTCCCTTTGCATTACCACGAGGAAATGGAACTCAATTTTATTTCAAATGCCAACGGTGCCCGCCGAGTGGTTGGCGACCATATTGAGGAAATTGGTGATATTGAACTGGTGCTGGTTGGCTCGAACCTGCCACATGTATGGGAAACCTATAAACTTAATGGACAGGAAATACACGAGGTGACCATTCAGTTTCACAAAGATTTATTTGATGAAAAATTTTTGCGCAGAAACCAATTACGTGTCATCAGAGATATGTTTGAAAAAGCAAAATGCGGCATTCTGTTTTCCAGCGACACGGCAAAAGCCATTGGCCCTCGCCTCATTAAACTCAACAAACAACACGGTTTTGATTCGGTGCTTGAACTGATGTCTATTTTACACGACCTGTCTACCTCCAGAAACATGCGTACGCTTTCCGATTCGACCTTTAGCCAAGCCGAATTTTCGTATTCCAGCCGCAGGGTAGAAAAGGTCATGGAATACATCAACCACAATTTCGACAAACAGGTATCACTTTCCGAAGTGGCCAAAATAGCCAACATGACCGAGGTTTCCTTTAGCCGATTTTTTAAGAACAGAACGGGAGCCAGCTTTATCGACAGCTTGATTGAAATACGCTTGGGACACGCCTCCCGCAAGCTAATCGACACCTCCGAAACCATCTCGGAAGTTGCCTACAACTGTGGCTTCAACAACATTTCGAACTTTAACCGCATTTTTAAAAAGAAGAAAGGTTGCACTCCAACCGAGTTTAGAGACAATCTTTCTGGCCATCGTATTTTTGTTTAACTTTTATGAAATATAGAATCGTATTGCTTTTCATAGCATTTTTCCAGATCCAAGCTTGGGCAGCCAAAACAACTTTTTACCCAGCAAACCACCAAAATATCCAGTACATCGGTCGGGGCGATTTCTCTAATCCCTTACAGCCGAAGTTTTGGGCATCGGGAGCGTACGTGCTCATTAACTTTAGCGGCAGTTCATTTACCGCACATATCAACGATGAAATACTTTGGGGAAATATCCTGAACTATTTGGAAGTGAAAATCGACAACCAACCTGCCTATCGCATACGCTTATCAGGCAAGGAAAATAAGCTGGAATTAGCCAAAAACCTTTCCAAGGGAAACCACACCATCCTCATTTGTAAAAATTCAGAATCTGAAAACGGTTACATTTCATTCACAGGTTTTGATTGCGAAAAACTATTGCCTCCACCAACTCTTCAAAAAAGAAAAATGGAGTTCATTGGCGATTCCATTACTTGTGGCGCAGGAAGTGATGAAAGCGAAGTTAAATGCGAAACAAAAGGCTCTTCATGGCACGACCAGCACAACGCCTACTTTGCTTACGGACCCAGCACTGCCAGAAATCTGAATGCCCAATGGCACCTTACTTCTGTATCAGGCATTGGATTGATGCACAGTTGTTGCGGCAAAAAGATCATCATGCCTCCTGTTTACGATAAAATTAACCCTGCCAGAGACACCCTTTCTTGGGACTTTTCCAAATACCAACCCGATGTGGTGACCATCTGCTTAGGGCAAAATGATGGCATCCAAGATTCAACCCAATTCACTGGCGCTTACATCAACTTCATGAAGCAACTACGCGGCTATTACCCGAAAGCAAAACTGGTGATGCTCACCAGCCCAATGGCAAGCCCTCAACTTAAAGCAGCTTTGGTAAAATATATCAGTGCCGTAAAAACAGCGCTTAACCAAAGCGGAGAGAACAATATTGCCAGCTACTTTTTCGAAGTCAGGGCCAATGGCGGTTGCGGGAAACATCCCTCACTAGCAGAACACCAACAAATTGCCAACGAACTAAGTGTTTTCCTCAAAAAAGAAATGGATTGGTAAATCGGCCTTGACCTGTTCGGCACGTACAAATCAGCCTTATAAAAACAATGCCCCTATGTGTCTATGTGTTTGTATTTTTTCATTGCTCACAAAATCTAAATGAACCACATAGCACAAATAATAGCAGCAAACTAGTATTTCGGAATTAAAAGCCTGATTAGAATATTCAGAAAGTGTTTTCCTAATTTTAATTAACGAATAGATCTGCCTACCTGTTGCACAAAACTGTGGAAGTTCACCTTCTTTTGCCTGTCGCCCAAACGAACAATGATGACCTTATTTTGTGGGTTAACATACACCGACTGATGGAACATGCCTTGTGCTTTGTAATCGTACACCTTTTTGGCATAAAAGTACCTGCCATCAGGATTTCTTTCTACTGGATAATCTAATCCTTCTTTACCTAAAGAGCTTACGGCACTTATCGAATCCTTAAAAAACTTGAAATCCCTAGTGGCCCAAAACTGGTTCTTATAGCGTAGCTTTGTAAGTGAATCGGGATTAGTGGTAATGTCTACCCATTTTTTGGAGACAATTTGCTTACCTTCCCAGTTACCATCATTCAAATAAAGTCGGCCAATTTTAGCAAAATCAAGCGCTGTGGCATTCAAGCAACAAAAAGCTTTGATGTTTCCTTCATCATCCATACTCCAAAGCGCATCGCTTTCTGCCCCTAAAGGTTGCCATAAACGCTCCTGCATTTGCACTTGCAAGCTTTTTCCTACAGCCTTCTCTAAAATAAAGGCTAGCACCTGTGTATTGATACTTTGATATTCGAAAACCTTACCAGGTTCATGCTTCATTTTAAGTTTCCCCACCATCTTTTTCAAATCCGCACCATAATAGCTCCGTACAATTTTCGAAAACGGATTGAATGACCTTTCCGAGAAATTAAATCCGCTGCGCATATCCAACACCTGTTGTATGGTTAAACGGTTAAAACGTTCATCGTTCTTGGCCAGTTCTGGCAAATATTTAATTACCAATTCACTGGTCGATTTAATTTCGCCCTTATCAATGGCAATGCCTACCAAAGTACCCACAAATGATTTAGCCACCGAAAAGCTAGGCTGTTTAGTGGTCAAGGCTTTATCTTCAGAAAGGTATTGGTAAATGATGCTATCGTTTTTAATCACTAAAAAAACATTGGTCTTGGTATTTTTCAAGGAAGTATCTAAGTGCAGTTTCAACTTCTCGTAAGCCTTATTGGGATAGTTGTGCTTAAAGTAAAAAGGCGTAGCCGATTTTTGGATGGTCACATTTTCAAACTTGGCACTATCGCCCAAGTCGGGAATTAAATATTTAACAGACCTTAGCGGTACACAGGCCGCAAGAAAAAGCAAAATTGCAGCTAAAGAAAAGGTAATTCTCATCGTTGCTAAAATACATATCTAAAAATAAAACCATCAAGTAATTAAGGAAATTAAAACGGAGAGGAGAAAAATTTAATGATGGCTTAATCTCTCGGTATTAAAAACATTTGGGAGGCAAATATTTCAAGGATGCTTTATAATCTAACCAAAACCTCCCTCTTAATCTCCTCCGAAATATCGGAGCAGGACTCTCCTAAGGGAGACATAGTAACTGCAACAAGGCATCTTTTGCTATATCAGAGAACTGTTCATTTGCGCACTTTTTCATTCTGAGCGCAACCCCCACCGAAACTTCGATAGCGAAGACCGCGAAGCAGTAAGTCCTTTTGTCATTCAGAGCGCAGCGAAGAATCTCCAACGATTTGGTTAAATAGAATACTCTCTAGAGATTCCTCCAATCGTCGGAATGACAAAAAAAAGGAACTGCGAAAAGGCACCTTTTTGTTTTACCGAAAACCTGTTCATTTGCACACTTTATCATTCTAAGCGCAACCCGCACCTACACTTCGATAGCGAAAACTGCGAAGCAGCAAGTCCTTTTATCATTCAGAGCGCAGCGAAGAATCTCCAACACTTGCACTTCCAGTATCCCCCTCCCTGAGGGGCAAGGGGAGGATTTAAAATTACTTTCCCGAAAAGCGGAGACAGGCCGTGCCTAGCAATGAAGGGCACAAAAAAATCCCACGGCAACCACCGCAGGATTTATATCATGTTTCAGCAAGACTCAGCTAACCACAGTCAACTGACCACTAGCTACTAACTACTAGCCACTAGTAACTAGTTACTAAATATGTATTGCTCTATTTTCAGTAGCAGCCAAAGCAGCCTCTTTTAAAGCTTCAGTATAAGTTGGGTGTGCGTGGCAAATTCTAGCTACATCCTCTGCCGAAGCACGGAATTCCATCGCAACAACCGCCTCAGCAATCATATCAGCAGCACGAGGGCCAATCATATGAACACCTAAAATTTCGTCTGTTTTTTCATCAGCCAATACCTTCACAAAACCATCAGTATCCATACTCGCTTTAGCACGTCCACTAGCTTTGAAAGGGAACGAACCAGCTTTGAATTTCACACCAGCAGCTTTCAATTGCTCCTCAGTTTGACCTACAGAAGCCACCTCAGGCCAAGTATAAACCACACCAGGAATTAAGTTATAGTTGATATGAGGTTTTTGCCCAGCAATAGTCTCCGCTACATAAATACCTTCATCCTCCGCTTTATGTGCCAGCATCGCCCCTTTAATCACGTCACCAATAGCATACACACCTTTAACAGCAGTTTCTAAATGGTCATTAACAGGAATTTTATTGCCTCTTTCCTCAGGCGTAATGCCAATTTTTTCTAATCCTAAACCTTGGGTATAAGCCGTTCTACCAACCGCTACAATACAGTAATCAGCTTCTAAATTCACCGCCTCACCTTTAGCATTTTCAGCAGTTACCGTTACCACTTTGCCTTTAACCGATGCGCCAGTTACTTTGTGGTTGGTTAAAAACTCCATGCCCAACGATTTTTTCAGTACACGTTGTAGTTCTTTACCCAAACCAGCATCCATTGTGCTGATAATTGATGGCGCAAATTCTACAACCGTAACCTTAGTGCCCAAACGAGCATAAACCGAACCTAACTCCAAACCAATAACACCACCACCAATTACAACCATGGTTTTAGGCACTTCTTTCAAAGTTAAAGCCTCGGTCGAAGTAATGATGCGTTTTTTATCCACTGGCAAAAATGGCAAAGCCGTAGGTTTAGAACCTGTAGCAATAATTACGTTTTTAGCCGTTAATTTTTCAGTGCTACCATCAGCTTTAGTTACCAAAATGGTGTTTTTATCTTCAAAAGAAGCTACACCTTCAAAGGCATCAATTTTATTTTTCTTAAACAGATAAGTAATACCAGCAGTGTTTTGAGCAACTACATCGTCCTTACGGGCAATCATCTGCTTCATATCAACCTTCAAATCTTTTAGGTTAATACCGTGAGTAGTAAAAGTATGAGCCGCGTTATGGTAATGCTCCGAAGAATCTAACAAGGCCTTAGACGGGATACAGCCAACATTTAGACAAGTACCGCCATAAGTTTTATATTTTTCTACTACCGCTGTTTTTAAACCTAATTGTGCACAACGGATGGCACCTACATAACCGCCCGGACCCGAGCCTATAACAACTACGTCGTATTGCATAATCTTTTAAGAATTTTTGTTAGGGCAAATGTACACTTTACCACCTAAACCCCAAAAGTTACAATGTTTTAATGTTGTAAAAACTTGCACGTGTTCGTTGTCTTGCAAATAAAAGAAGTTTAAGGATGATTTTTTTTGAAAAGCTACACGTGTATTTCATCGCCTCCGCTAGTCGGGCTTTCCGCTGTAATCTTTTTGTGAACGCAACTGCCGTTCATACCTGTCATCCTGAGCCTGTCGAAGGATTATCCTTAAACCTCGTAGGTTTTAAAAACCTACGAGGTTTGTTAATTACAAATGCAACAAAAAGTATTTCCGCTACAATCCCGTTTAGTTTACAAAAGATGGTGCTACGATCTATGAAAAAACGATTCGTATCTTTGAGTTGTTGGAAAAACCAAATACCTAACCATGAACTCTCCCATCAAACATACCTTACTTAACTCAAAAGATTCACTCACTAAACTCGTAATAGAAAAATCAATACTGCATTGGGACGAATTGGTTCATTTCATCCAACAACTCCCCTACGGACGTAACCAAAACAGGGAGGATTTTTCGCTAGTATTAACCGAAAACAAAGGTACTTGTAGTTCAAAGCATGCATTTTTAAAGAAAATAGCAGATTTAAACCAAATTGAAGAAGTAGCGTTAGTTTTAGGGATGTATAAAATGAATCATTTGAATACACCCAAAATAGGAAACTTGATTCTTGAAAATGGACTAAGTTATATCCCCGAGGCCCATTGCTACTTAAAAATACGAAATAAAAGGTTCGACATTACCACTCCCAACGCTGATATTGCGAACCTCCATCAAGATATCATCGAAGAAATAGAAATCCAGCCCGAGCAAGTAAACACTTTCAAAGTGGAATTTCACCAAGCATACCTGAAAAAATGGATTGAACAAACATCTATTAATCTCCATTTCGATGAGGTGTGGAAAATCAGAGAAAAATGTATTAAAAAGCTGGAAGAATAACAATTTACCAGTTATTGGTCGAGCGTCCCGCTTGTGCCTCTATTCAATCCTTTACCCAAACTTTCATTTGGCCTGTGGTTGGTGTTATCAACATACCATTCACCTTCTGACAAAATTTCCCTTATATTCCTAGGCTCTCCCAAATCCTTAAACCTCGTAGGTTTTAAAAACCTACGAGGTTTGCTATTTTCTACCGTCGGCGCAAGCATGCCACTTATGTCTTTATCCTTCAAGCTACCATCATCCACACTCTACGGTTAAAGTATAATTTCATATATTTAAGCCTATCTAAAAAGAAAAACATATCTGTATGACACGTAAACTGTTATTCATCCTTCTTTGCGTCTTCGCATTGCTCATCGGGATTTACCCGCTCATGTACGCCTTTGTAGAACCAAAGCATACCTTTTTGGCAACAAAAACACCTCAAATCCTTCAAAATACAATATGGAAGACCGCTTTTATTACGCATATTGTTTTTGGTGGCATCTCCCTTTTTATCGGATGGAGACAATTCGGAATTAAATTTCGAAATAAACACATTGGTCTCCATAAAAGTATAGGAAAGATATATGTAGGCTGTGTTGTTTTCAGTGCTGTATCTGGCATATACATGGGCTTTTATGCCAATGGAGGTTTCATTGCTGCGTCAGGTTTTATAAGTTTAGGCATCATCTGGCTACTTACCACATGCTTTGCGCTTTCTTATATCAGAAAAGGCAACATCAGCAAACATCAACAGCTCATGACCTATAGTTATGCCTGTACTTTCGCAGCAGTAACACTCAGGTTATGGCTTCCTTCTCTGTCCGCACTAACAGGCGACCCCGTAAAATCCTACCTAGCTGTAGCATGGCTATGCTGGGTACCAAATGTTATTGTAGCGCATTTCATAAATAAACAAAGATTAAAGAGCAGAAAAACAGCTTTACAGTTATAGTCTTAATCCTCATAGGAGTTAAAAACCTACGAGGTTTGTTATCTTATTCTACTGTCGGCGCAAGCGTGCCGCTTGTGCCTTCATCCATCTTTAACAAAACTTTCATTTAATTTTCCGCTATAAAAAGCACATGCTTATATTTGAGTATGATTAAATTAAGAAACCTTCCATTTTTTGTTGTAGGCCTCGCAGCTTTGCTTTTAGGCGTATTGGCATTTAGAAATGATTGCCCTACCGTGTGGTACATCATTGCCTTGATATATTTCATTTTAGGCTTTGCCTTTCGTAAACCTGTTGACACTGCCGACGGCGGCCACTAACATTTATGCCGTCATTTCGACAAAGAGGAAAATAGCGGGTATAAACATATCCCTTTGCTAAATTTCTCACACACGCTCGAAATGACGGTATTATTTTCATTCTTTGCTATCAAGAGCTTTCAGCCTTAAGCTTTCTGCTTTCAGCACCCTAAACTAAACCAAACATAATGAAACGTATTATCCTCACCCTCCTACTCTTTTCTTGCTTTTTTAGCCAAATCGCTTCAGCGCAAGAAACAGACTCTGCCTACGTACGTAACCATTACACCAAAATAGAACGCCTTATTCCCATGCGAGATGGCGTAAAACTATTTACCGCCATATACATTCCTAAGGATATTGCTGCCAACAAAAAATACCCATTTTTAATTAACCGCACCCCATATACCGTAAGACCTTACGGCGAAAACGAATACAAAACCAGTTTAGGAGGCTATCCAGCAGTAATGCGTGATGGTTTTATTTTTGTTTACCAAGACGTACGTGGCCGTTGGATGAGCGAAGGAGAGTTTGAGGACATTAGGCCAACCAACCTTAAAAAAGGCAAAAAAGATATTGATGAAAGTACCGATACCTACGACACTATCGATTGGTTAGTGAAGAACATTCAAAACAACAATGGCAAAGCAGGGATGTACGGTATTTCGTACCCTGGCTTTTATTCTACCGTTTCATTGGTAAAATCGCATGCGGCATTAAAAGCAGTTTCGCCACAAGCCCCCGTTACCGATTGGTTTATTGGAGATGACTTCCACCATGGCGGCGCATTATTTCTAATGGATGCCTTCAAATTCATGACTTCTTTCGGAGTTCCTCGTCCAAAACCAATTACGCCAGATAAAGGTCCTAAACCTTTCCAATTCCCTATAAAAGATAACTATCGTTTCTATTTAGAAGCTGGCTCAGTAAAAAACCTAAAGGACAAGTACATGGGCGACAGCATTAAATTTTGGAACAACTTATTTAAACATCCTAACCTAGATACCTTTTGGCAAGCACGTCAAATTGTAAGACATTTAAAAGATGTAAAACCAGCAGTAATGGTAGTAGGAGGCTTTTTTGATGCCGAAGATGCTTACGGCGCCTTTGAAACCTACAAATCAATTGAAGCTCAAAACCCTAAGGCCAACAATATTTTAGTGGCAGGGCCATGGTATCATGGCGGTTGGGTACGTGGCAAGGGCGATAGCTTTGGCGACATCAATTTCGGCACCCCTACAAGTACTTACTACCAAGAAAACTTAGAATTGCCATTCTTCAAATATTACCTTAAAGGAGAAGGCAGCTTTAACGGTGCAGAAGCAAACATCTTCTTAACAGGAAGCAACCAATGGAAAAAATTTAATACTTGGCCGCCCCAAGACGTGGAGCTGAAATCATTGTATTTCCAACCAAACGGCAAGTTATCGTTTACCAAACCTAGCGGCAATAACAGCTATGACGAGTACATGAGCGATCCAAACGCTCCAGTGCCTTATCAAGATGGCATCCAAGCTAACCGAACCAGAGAATACATGGTAGATGACCAACGTTTTGCTTCAAGAAGACCTGATGTGAAGACCTATCAAACAGATGTGTTAACGGAAGACATTACCTTAACTGGCCCAGTGCTAGCAAATTTAATGGTAAGCACTTCGGGTACCGATGCTGACTACGTAGTGAAATTAATTGACGTGTATCCAGAAGATACCAAGGAAGTTTCACCTGCTGATAAAGATAAAATGATGGCTGGCTATCAAATGATGGTAAGGGGCGAGATATTAAGAGGCAAATACAGAAACAGTTTCGAAAAACCCGAAGCTTTTGTACCAAACCAAGCCACCCAAGTGAAATATGCATTGCCAGATGTGGGCCATACTTTCAAAAAAGGTCACCGCATTATGGTACAAATACAACACTCTTGGTTTCCATTGGCCGATAGAAACCCTCAAAAATTCATGAACATTTACGAAGCACAACCTAGCGATTTCCAAAAGGCCACGCACAGAATTTATCATGACCAAACCAACAGCTCTTTCTTATCTTTACCTGTATTAAAGCCATAAAATCAACCAGATAGACACATAGTCTCTTCCATCTATTGTGTCTATCTGGTTAAAATATAAACCAATGAAAAAAATACTAATTGCGCTAGCTTTCGCCAGCATTTCATCAGCTGTCTTTGCACAAAACATGCTGGGCAGCAACGAGAAAGAAGAAAGAGCAAAATTTTTGAGAGGTGCTTTAACAGATTTAAGAACCTGCTACGATATCAATTACTATCATTTAGATGTGAAAATCGACATCGATAATAAGTCAGTAAGTGGCAGTAACGAATTTGCCTTTACCGCAACCAAAGATTTTGAAGACCTACAATTTGATTTGTTCGAAAATTTAAAAGTAGAAAAGGTCGTTTTCAAAGGAAAAGAACTTCCATTTACCAGAGAGTTTGCGGCAGTTTTCGTAAAATTTCCTAAAATCAAAAAAGGCAGCAAAGAACGTTTTACCGTTTTTTATAGCGGCAATCCAAGAGTTGCAAAAATGCCACCTTGGGACGGAGGATTTATTTTCAGAAAAGATAAATCTGGTAATCCATTTGTGTCCGTAGCCTGTCAAGGTTTAGGCGCTAGCGTTTGGTGGCCAAACAAAGACCATCAGAGCGATGAGGTGGATAGCATGTTAATCAGCATCAGTGCCCCAAAAGATTTAGATTGTATTGCCAACGGCCGTTATAGAGGCAAAACCCAAGGTAATGATGGCTACACCAAGCATCATTGGTTTGTGGGCAATCCCATCAACAATTATAACGTTGCTTTCTATATTGGCAAATATGCTCATTGGAGCGATTCATACGATGGCGAAGATGGCAAACTAAGCTTAGATTTTTATCCCTTGAAAGAAGACAGCACCAAGGCTCGTCCACATTGGGAGGCTGATGTAAAACCGATGCTAAAATCTTTTGAATACTGGTTTGGCCCCTACCCTTGGTATAAAGACGGCTATAAATTGGTACAAGCACCTCATTTGGGCATGGAGCATCAAAGTGCGGTAGCTTATGGCAATCAATATCAAAAAGGATATCTGGGAAGAGATCTATCAGGTACTGGCATTGGCCTCAAATGGGATTTCATTACCATTCACGAAACAGGCCACGAGTGGTTTGGCAATAACATTACTACCAAAGACATTGCCGATATGTGGGTGCACGAAGGATTTACCACCTACTCGGAAGTTTTATTTACCGAAAGTACCCAAGGCAAAGCAGCAGCAAGCGATTACCTGATTGGCTTGCGCAAAAACATTGAAAACAAAGAACCTATGATTGGCAAATACAACACCAATACCGAAGGCAGCGGCGATATGTATTACAAGGGAGCCAACCTCATCCATACCATCCGCCAGTTAATTAACAACGACGAAAAATTTAGACAGGTTTTAAGAGGTTTGAATAAAACCTTTTACCATTCGACTACAACTTCAGCAGATGTTGAGGCTTATATCATTAAACAAAGTGGATTAAAACTCGACAAAGTGTTTGACCAATACCTGCGTAAAGCCAACATCCCTACCTTGGAATATAAGATTGAAAAAGGCATGCTACAATACAAATGGATTAGTGATGTAACAGGTTTTGATATGCCTGTAAAAGTAAGCTTGAAAGCGGATGAGTACACTTTGATTAAGCCAAGCAACAATTGGCAATCTGTAAAAGTAGATGCTTCAATTACTCCTGAAAACTTTAAGGTGGAACGAAATTTTTATGTAAACACCAAGAATGCAGGTCAAACAAAATAAGTAAAGGTGATGCAACGTTTTTAAATCAAACAGCGTCTATTAAGAAAGCAAAAACTAACCATGAGCAAAAAATACATTTCCATAGGCTTTATGCTGGCCGCGGTAATCGCGACAGCACACCCTGTACAATCAGAATTGCCAGTTAACATCGGCATATCAAAATCAAAACTGAAAACCAGAGACATTGAAGTTAAAAATTTCAGTGCCGTTGCCGCAGGTGGTCCTTTACAGGTGATCGTTACTTTAGGCAATACCGAAGGGATTAGATTTGAAGGCGATGAAGAAGCCATTGCCTCATTGGTTGCAGAGGTAAAAGGTAATACGCTAATGATTAGACCTCAAATAAGCTGGACCAGCTGGACGCATAAATACAAAGACAAAAAGATAACGGCGCATGTAAATGCAAAGACTATTAAAGCCCTAACCATGAGTGGCGATGGTTCTATTACCGTAAAAGGCACCATTAATCAAAATTCATTGACAACTACGGTAAGTGGTTCTGGAGTAATTAACGCGACCATAGATGTGCAAGATTATACGGCCACCGTTAGCGGTTCAGGAAAACTGAACATCTCGGGCGAAGCTGGTAAAACCAGCGCAAACATTAGCGGTTCAGGCAACTTAAGCAAAAAAGGCGCTTTAAAAGTAGCGAGCCTTTCTGCTCGCATCAGTGGTTCGGGTACCGCTTATGTACATACCGATGGCGAAATCAGCGCCTTCATAAGCGGTTCTGGAAGTGTATATTATACTGGCAATGCTGAGATTAGTCAAACAAGTATTGGTTCTGGAAAAGTTAGAAAAATTTAACAGAAAAAGGCCTTTAATTACTTAAAGGCCTTTTTCTGTTACGACTATAGTTAGAATTGATAGCCAATTGCGGTATAATTTTCTAAGAAACGAATGGTTTGCTTAGCCCCGTCAATATCATTTCTACCAGTGGTATGTATTTTATTCATATCAATATAGCCAGCCTTAGTAACATTCTGGAAATATAGTTTCTTGGTTACATTGAACTTCAAGCCTGCTTTTACGGACACGCCATAGCCTGCAAAATTCCAGAAATTATTTTCGCCAACCCCAAAAAATCGCACATCAGAACGGGGAATTACAAAACCTGCCCCCACACCAGTTTCCATGGTCAGCATCTGTTGTTTGTTTTTAGCTATCCATATATCGTCATAACGTTCTAATTCTGCACTTACATAATTCAAGCCGTCGGTATGTTCAAACGTTAACATATCGCCTTTAACCTCTAATTGCTGATCATTATAAATCCCGGCATATTTTCCCGTAGCGATCCCTGGATTAGAAACAGTAGGGCTGATATATCCATTGATTGTTACCTGCTGAGGAACATCCATTACATACTTCATATGATCCCAACCGATAGAAATACTATATTGATCTTTGAAAAAATATCCAAATCTGAAATCAAATTGTGGCGTGGTTAATTCCATCGGATTAACATAATCCAAACTTAATTTAGAAGGTCTATCTTTTGCGCTCACATTCTTTAAGGTAAAATCATATCCTGGTCCTTGAAACGTAATGTTACTTTTGTCGTACCAAGAAAAGTTCCATCCCCAATGCACATAAAACTGACCTTTTCGAGAGAAATCTCTTGACAGTTCCTTATTAAAAATACTTTTACCTATTTGTTTATTTTCAATTTGCTGCTGCGCATGCAATCTTCGACCAAAGATCAGCGCAATGACGAGTAGAAATGTGTTTTTCATACAAAACAAAGGTGGTAAATATTTCTGCCACCACCTTTATTTTAATACATACTTTACTTTAATGTGATTTAAATGACGTATTCTTAAAACCTCGTATAAAGTGCCAATTGGATTGCATTGTTCTGTGTATTCACCGACGCCCCTTTGATGGCTTGATTTAAATACCCAGCTTCAATATCAAATGCTTTTGAAACGCGATAACCCACCGCTAAATAAGCTCTATTCTGGTCAAAAGTACTTCCGTTCAATTCGTCCTTGTTTTGCAGATTTAAGAAAAATTCATTTTGCAAGGCCACAAACATTCCTTTCTCAAAAGCACCTGCTTGCTTTTGCAAGGGTTGTACCAACCTAAAGAAATAACGGAAACGTTGAGAAAACAAATCATCTGTTTGACGTTCAATAAAACGTTGCTCTAACCTAAACCTGTGGCTTAAAGCTGCCCCCTTCCAAGGTTGATGATTATAAATGTATTGTTGCCAAATGCGGTGTTCCGTTAAGGTAAATTTCGGCTCATAAGGTGTTGTGCCTGGTGCAAAAACAGGATATAAATGTGGCAAGTAAGTTTGTGTAAACAAATAACCCACAGTGGCATTCGAGTTTTTATTGATATAATAGGTCACCCCTGGTCTAACCAGCAAATTTCTAAGCCTGTCCCAGTTATCTTCAGAGCGCAATTGTAAATCAAAGTGCATGCCCCATTTATCATTAAACTTGGTACTGTTTAGGAACATGAACCAACCTGTATTTTGCTGATTGGTTTGTGCATAGAGCATCGTGCTAAAAAAACTGAATAAAGCGACAAGTGTAATTTTTCTCATTTGGTTCTAATTGTGTGATAACGAAAATATCAAAATAACTGAACAATGGGGAAAAAGTAACAGAAAGTAGACAAAGTTATAGACTTCATTCTAAGTCAGGTCATCATACCCAACTTGATTGGGTATCCTAATACAGGATAAAGAATTTATTGTTGTTGATTTGACAGACATAATTTAATGTGAGTTCGGTATAAGAAAACACTTTCCATATATCATAATCAAACTCTTAGGCCATAAATATTAACTCCCTACTACTATTTACAGTTCTGTCGCTTCGCGGACAAACTTTTATCAAGTAGTTTTTACTGTTTTTTTTGTCTTGATGCTTTCGCAAGCTCAGGTTTCCTATAGATGAAAAAAGTATGCAAAACCGAAATGGAGTGAGCTCATTTATACCTTTAAAACCATAGAAACAAATAAATAAAAATCCACGGCTGCGCCCTTTTCTGTTAAAGTTAGTAATAAGGCTTATTAGTGCATCCCGAACAGGCCAAGGCCAATTTTAGCAGAACGAAGAGGGTTTGCTAGGGCTTGAGATAATGAAAAATCAAAGAAAACCTTATTCCAAACTCACATTAATTTATCATAATACTTCTAAGACTCCCGCTTATGCGGGAATGAGAGGTAGCTAGCTAATGAAATAAAAAAGCCTTGTCCATTTTCACGAACAAGGCTTTAATATTATTGAAAAGAGTTAAAAAATCTTAACTACTCTTCATTCCTTAATGTTTAAAATTAAACGCCTAACAACAATCTAGCTGGGTCTTCCAATAATTGTTTAACACGTACCAAGAAACCTACAGACTCACGTCCATCGATAATTCTGTGGTCGTATGATAAAGCAATGTACATCATCGGACGAATCACTACTTCTTTATTTTCAGCAATTGGACGCTCGATAATGTTGTGCATTCCTAAAATTGCAGATTGAGGGGCATTGATAATCGGAGTTGACATCATTGAACCAAAAACACCGCCGTTGGTAATGGTAAAAGTACCGCCAGTCATTTCTTCAATCGTCAATTTGCTATCTCTAGCTTTAGTAGCCAATTCAATTACTGTTTTCTCAATTTGAGCTAAGCTCATGCTATCTGCATTTCTAATGATGGGTACTACCAAACCTTTAGGAGCTGATACCGCGATAGAAACGTCAACGAAATCGTTATAAACAATCTCTTCGCCTTCAATACGAGCATTTACCGCTGGAAAATCTTTAGCCGCTTCACATACCGCTTTGGTAAAGAAACTCATAAAGCCTAAACCAACACCGTGTTTCTCTTTAAATTGGTCTTTATATTTAGCACGCAAATCCATGATTGGCTTCATGTTCACCTCGTTAAAAGTGGTTAACATAGCCGTTTCATTTTTAACCGCAACCAAACGTTTTGCTACTGTTTTACGCAATGGCGACATTTTTTCTCTGCGCTCATTTCTTGAACCAGCAACTGGTGCAGCAGGCGCAGCTTTTGGAGCCTCTGCCTTAGCAGCAGGCTTACCTGCTTGTGCATTATTTGCGTCTTCTTTGGTAATTCTACCATCAACACCGCTACCTTTTACGTTAGCTGCGTCAACACCTTTTTCAGCTAAAATTTTAGCCGCCGCAGGTGAAGGAGTACCTGTTGCATAGCTTTCGCTAGAAGATTTTTCAGCCACTGGAGCCGCAGCTTTATCTGCTGCTGGTGCTTCAGCCTTTGGAGCTTCTGCTTTTGCCTCTTTCGCTGGTGCTGCGCCACCTTCTTCAATGGTACAAACTACTGCACCAATTTCTAGTGTATCGCCTTCACTAGCTACTACTTTTAAAGTTCCTGATTGCTCTGCAGTAAGTTCGAAAGTTGCCTTGTCTGATTCTAACTCAGCAATAATTTCGTCCATTTCTACAAAATCACCATCGTTTTTAACCCAACGAGATAATACTACCTCGGTAATCGATTCGCCTACTGGCGGAACTTTGATTTCTAAACTCATATTAAATTATATGTTTTGTTTGGCGTTTGGCAATTAACGAAAAGCCCTCTTTCAACGCTTATCACTAACCACTTAACGCTAGTCTTTATTTACTATTTATTAATCTGCTTTAATAACGCTTTTAGCTACTTTTTTAACAGGCTCTTTTGCCGCTGCCACCGAAATCTCAAAAGTTTTAGCCACAATATAAGCTTGTTGGTTCGTATGCTGTTTAGCATAACCTGTAGCTGGACTGCTGCTTTCTTTCCTCGAAATCACATCAATATGGTTTAATGCTGTTTTTCTCAATCTGCGCAACAAATATGGCCAAGCACCTTGGTTTTCTGGTTCTTCCTGTACCCAAAGTACTTCGTCAGCATTTTTGTAGCGGTTGTAAACAGCTTCCATTTGCTCTAATGGTGTTGGATATAATTGCTCTACACGTACTAAAGCTACTTCTTTACTGTTGTTGTTTTTTTGAGCATCCAACAAATCGTAATAGATTTTACCCGAGCAGAAAACTACACGTTTCACTTCTGCAGGTTTTACGTTTACATCATCAATCACTTCTTTAAAGCCTCCAGAAGTAAAATCTTCCAACGGACTTACACAAAGTGGATAACGCAATAAGCTCTTAGGACTAAAGTTTACCAAAGGCTTACGGAAATCGCGTTTAAATTGACGGCGCAAAGCGTGGAAGAAGTTAGCAGGAGTAGTACAGTTAGTGACCTGCATGTTGTACTCAGCACACAATTCTAAGAAACGCTCGATACGTGCCGAAGAGTGCTCAGGACCTTGTCCTTCGTAACCATGAGGCAACAACATTACCAAACCATTTGCCCTTTGCCATTTAGTTTCGGCACTGGCAATGTATTGGTCAATTACAATTTGAGCTCCGTTAAAGAAATCTCCAAATTGTGCTTCCCAAATGGTTAATGCATTAGGATTTGCCATTGCATAACCGTATTCGAAACCTAAAACACCGTACTCAGATAAGTGTGAGTTATAGATATCAAAAGAAGCTTGTTGCTCTGAAATATTTAAAAGTGGAGTGTATTCTTCTTCCGAATCTTCAAGGGTTAATACCGCATGACGATGTGAGAAAGTACCACGTTTTACATCCTGACCGCTTAAACGAACTCTTTTACCTTCGGCCAATATGGTACCGTAAGCCAATTGCTCGCCCATAGCCCAGTCAAAAATGTGGGTTTCGGTAGCCATTTTAAGTCTTTCATCAAATAATTTCTCAATTTTTTTGAAGAACTTTTTATCTTTTGGCAAAGTGCTGATTCTTTTCGCTACTTCTAAGAAAGTGCTCTTTTTAACACCAGTTTCTGGAGAAGTTTCAAAGTCTTTTGCAGTCGCTAAACGCATATCTGCCCAAGCACCACCAAATTTAACCTCAGCTAAAGCGGCATTATACTCTTTCGCTTCGTTTAATGAAGTTTGTAAGTGCGCTTTAAACTCTTTCTCCATTTCTTTAGCACCAGCCTCATCTAGTTTACCTTCTTTAATCAATTCGGCAACATAGATTTTCAATGGATTATCGTGTTTTTCAATCGCCTTGTACAATAACGGTTGAGTGAATTTAGGCTCATCAGATTCGTTATGTCCAAATCTACGATAGCAAAGAATATCAATGAATACATCATTTCTGTATTTCTGACGATACTCCATCGCTAAGTTAATGGCGTAAACCAAAGCTTCCGCATCATCACCATTTACGTGGAAAACTGGAGACAAGGTTACCTTTGCAATATCTGTACAGTAAGTACTAGAACGGGCATCTTTGTAGTTGGTGGTAAAACCAATTTGGTTGTTAATCACTAAGTGGATGGTACCACCAGTTTTGTAACCATCTAAACCAGCCATTTGAATCACCTCGTAAACAATTCCCTGACCTGCTACAGAAGCATCGCCGTGGATTAATATTGGTGCCAAGCGACCGTCATCGCCATTGTATTTAAAATCAATTTTCGAACGGCTCATTCCTTCCACGATACCATCTACCGTTTCTAAGTGCGATGGATTTGGGCAAAGGCTTAAGTGTACGTTTTTACCTTTATTAGTGGTTACATCGGTTGAGTAACCCAAATGATATTTTACGTCGCCACCGAAAGGAGTTTCTGGATTGTAGCTTCTTCCTTCAAACTCGGTAAAAATATCTTTATAGCTTTTTTGCATGATGTTGGCCAACACGTTCAAACGACCGCGGTGCGCCATACCCAATACAAATTCTTCGATACCTAAATCAGCGCCTTTTTCAATGACTGCATCCAATGCTGGAATTAAAGCCTCGGCACCCTCCAGCGAGAAACGCTTTTGACCCAAGAACTTAGTACCTAAAAAGTTTTCGAAAACAACCGCTTCGTTCAACTTTTTAACTACTCTCATTTTCTCATCGTTAGATAATTTTGGAGTATTGCGTTCGCTCTCCATTTTGCCTTCTAACCATTGCAATACTTCAGGAGTACGCACATATTTGTACTCAACGCCAATAGAGCCACAGTAAGTTTGCTCTAAAAAGGCAACAATATCTTTCAGCTTTGCTGGGCCAATACCCAACTCAACACTTGAATTAAAAACCGTTTCTAAATCGGTAGTGCTTAGGCCAAAATTTTCAATGTTTAGGGTTGGTAGGTGTTTACGACGTTCTCTAACTGGATTTGTTTTGGTAAACAAATGGCCACGTTGACGGTAACCATTAATCAAGTTCAAAACGTTAATTTCTTTCAAAAAATGCTCTGGAGCTTCTCCTCCACTTACATTGGCAGCATCTGCGCCCCTTCCGAAATCAAAACCTTCAAAAAATTTCTGCCAGCCAAACTCTACAGAACTAGGGTCTTCTTTGTAACTCTGGTATAGGGATTCTACATATTCGGCGTTAGTGCCGTTGAGATAAGATAAATTATCCATTGGTATTTTTAACTATTACGATAAGTATTGCAAAATTAGGATTTTACCTTTAGAAAAGGCAATAAAATCACATTTAAATAAATTTAAAAAGTGTAACTAAAATATAGACGGTTTTTTAGGCTCGGACGACCTGTGCGAACGTACCTTTTGGGTCTAAAAATTTCAACAGCTTCTCAAAATCAAAGCTATTTGATAATTTTTGGTCGTTTCCAACACCCGCTACCGCTGCCCAATTTCCCCAATTACTTGCAGGACAATAGTCTATCAGTTGCTCCTCAAAATAAGCAGCTCCCAACACCCAATTTAGGCCTAGTTCTTTAACGAGATAAGTGGCAACTAATTGCCTTGCTATTTGATTGATGTAACCCGTGGTATTGAGTTCTTGCATACAGGCATCAACCAAAGGCTGACCTGTTTGCCCTTCTTTCCAATTTTGCAGTGCGGCAGTATTTTCTAGGCGTAATGAAAAACCGTCATTTTTGAATCCTTGAGGCTTAAAGAAGGTATTGCCGTATTTTTTGAACATGAAACGATAGTAATCTCTCCAAAGTATGCCCAAAACGATTTGGTTGAAATAAGGTTTTACGCCATAGTTAGCTTCGGCCTCTTTCATTTTCCAATAAACCTCTCGTGGTGAGAGACAGCCCAATGCCAACCAAGCAGAAAGCTTAGAAACAACTTCATGTTTTTTAAGCGAAGCATTTGCCAACACCATGCCTTCGCCAGCATGCAAATAATCATGCAAATGCGCTAAAGCTTCTTGCTCTCCACCCTTAAAATCTGTTTTGATTTTCAACATGGCAGCAGCTGGGTTTTGCAACAGTTCGGCCAGTTCTGGAATTTCACCCCAGTTTTCCAAACTTACAAAAGTAATGGACCTAGGTGTAGTGAAACATGGTTTCACCACCGCATCACGCTCTGTTTTCTTTTTAAATTGGGTAAAAACATCAGGAATATCCTTGATAGGAAAAGGCAAATCCTCCTTGTTGTAAAGCGTATGGCCAATAAAATGCTTAAGGTTCACTTTTAGTTTCCAAAGCGCATCTTCAACCTTTACACTTACCGCAGTTTCTTCGCTAGCTACTTCCCTATGGTGATAAACTTCCGTGAGTTCATATTTTTCAACCAGTTCTGGGATTATTTCTTCGGGATGTCCTTGCAGCACCAAAAGATTACCGCCCATTTGCGTTAAAACTTGTTGCAGCGACGATACGCTTTCAATCAAGAATTTTGCTCGGGTAGCACCAGTTTTAAAAGAATGATAGTGGGTTTGCTCAAAATGGCGGGGATCAAAGATATAGACTGGTAAAATTTCATCAGCCTTGGAAACCGCTTCAACCAGCATTTCATTATCGTGCAAGCGAAGGTCATTTCTAAACCAAACCAAGATTTTTTTGCCCATATCCCTAGCCATTCAAACTTAAGAGCATGCAATTTGCGAAATTTTCGCCCAAATGTCTTGAAAGCCGCTCCAATTTTACATATTTATAACATAGGACGGTTTTACGTAAAGTTTGTGTTGCAAAGTTTGCCGTTAGCCAATCGTTTTATTGGTAAATCGGTTTTGGGATTTTAGCATTACACCTCCAATTCATTCATTGTGGTAAAGAAGCAAAACTATCTCCAAATCCAACTATATTAGCGGTCAATGTCCAACTTACTTTTTAAACATATCCAGAAATTTGCAACGGTAAGCGAAAGTGATTTTGCGAGTATCCTAGCTTTCTTTGAGCCTATTTCAGCTAAAAAGAAAGAAATTTTGCTAAGCGAAGGGCAAATTTGCCGACGACACTTTTTTGTACTCAAAGGCTGCTTACGGCTATTTTACGTAAAAGAAACTGGTGCCGAACAAACCACTCAATTTGGTATCGAAAGCTGGTGGATGACCGACAACCTCGCTTTTTTAGAACAAAAACCTAGTGCTTTCAGCATACAAGCGGTAGAACAATCGGAAGTTTTGAGTATTAGCTACGAAGCACAAGAAAAGATGTTGGCCCAATTCCCGCAAATGGAAAGGTATTTCAGAAGAGTATTTGAAAAATCTTTTGCGGCGGCGCAATTGAGGATTAAATACATTAACGAATACTCCCGAGAGGAGCTTTATTTTCACTTTGCCAACAGCCAACCCGCATTTATGCAACGGGTGCCACAATACCTCTTGGCCTCCTACCTCGGCTTTACCCCCGAATACCTTAGCGAAATCAAGAAGAAGCACTTTGGAAAATAATCACCACAATAAGGTAGTGTGATGATGAGATAAGGTGACGATTTTGCTTTCTTAAACCAGTTTAAGTTTCTTGCCAGTAGCGCCCCTTAACTTTGTATCATTAATTCAAAACGAATAATTTTTAACACTTGATACAATGAAAAGAATAGATTTATTAAGCCTAGAGCCTAATGCTTACAAAGCAATGTTCGGACTAGAAAGCTACCTACAAAACACTTCATTACAAAAATCTCACTACGAGCTGATTAAAATCAGGGCTTCTCAAATTAACGGTTGTGCTTTTTGCTTGGACATGCACACCAAAGACGCGCTTAAAATTAGCGAAACGCAACAACGTATCTTTTTATTGAACGCATGGAGAGAAACCAGTTTGTTTACCGAGGAAGAAAAAACGTTGTTAGACCTTACCGAAAAAATTACGCTTATTCACCAAGGCGGTGTGAGCGATGAGCTTTATGAAAAAGCAGTAAACACTTTCGGAGAAAACTACCTAGCACAAATTATCATGGCTATTGTAGCAATTAATGGCTGGAACAGGATAGCGATTAGCACTCTTAAAGACGTTGCGAAGTAAGAATTGTTGCGAAGTAAGAATTTCTAATCTTTAGGGATTGCTTCGTAAACTCGCAATGACGCTCCTATTTCCGTTATTGCGAAGATGTATTAGACTTACGAAGTTTTTAAACGGCGAAGCCCTCAACTTTACCTATAAAACTACAAGCAAACAAAGTTAAACTTCGTAAGTCTTCTAGTACCCTGCCCGTCATTTCGAGGGAAGCGCAGCGACGAGACCGCGTAGCAGCTACAGAGTAAAATCTAACGACATGAAATTAAAAAGACAATCGCTAGATTTAACTTCGTTGATTTCTAATTCTCCTCCTTTGGTCGTCGAAATGACGTAAAAAACCCGTAAAAATCACACCGCCGTTAACTCCTGATAAATATCGAACATGCGCTTGGCGTTAGCATTAATTTCATGATGCTTCTCTGCTGTTTTTCTAGCATTTTTACCAATTTCCTGCCATTTATTAGGCTGAGTAATGCATTTTAAAATCGAACGATAAAATTCATCGGCAGTATCCGCAATCAAAATATCTTTGCCATGCTTACAATCAATACCTTCGGCCGCCATAGTGGTGGCAATAATACACTTCTGCATAGCCATTCCCTCAATAATCTTCACCCGCATACCACTACCCGAAAGCAGAGGCACAATCATAATGGCTTTACTATTAATGAAATCCACCGCATCAAACACCTCCCCTTCCACAATCAGGTTATCCGAATCGTATTCAAAAAATTGCTTTTGCATGTTCTTGCCCGCAATATAAAACCGTAGTTCACCGCTCAGCTCTTCAATATCAGGCCAAATTTCATCCAAAAACCACTCTAAGCCTTCCTTATTTGGTCGCCAGTCCATGGCTCCCAAATGGAACAAAGTAGGGAAACTCGTTTTACTCGTATCTATTTTATACTTCGAAAAATCTAATGCTACAGGAAAAACATCTAATCGGGTTTGACAGCCCATCAGCAACAACTTCTGCCTATCAGGATTACTAATGGCAAATACTTGATGAAAGCGATTAATCTGTTCCGTTTCATAAGCCTTTAATCGGCGGGATAAAAACTCCAGATAGGTTCTTCGGGGCGTAAACCGCTCCCCAAGTGCCAAACGCTCCCACACATCGTGCTCAATATGGTGCGCCCTATAAACCAGTTTTGCCTTGCTATGAGCTTTTACCGTATCCAAATAAGGCACTACAAAAAGCCCCTCAAACTGCACCACATCAAACTCCTGTTCACGCAAAACATTCTCCAAAACCTTTTCAGCATCGTGATCATGATAACGGGAAACGTTGTACGACTGGTTCGAGAAAATATTAACAAAAGCGTCCCAAACATTCACTTCAATATCTACCGTAAACGAATGAAAGTTGATTTTTTCAAAAATAGGATCATAAATATCATCCACATCCACATACTGCTTCGAGTTGTTAAGGCTAAACAACGTCAGCTCCACGCCAAGATCAAGCAATCCCTTTATGGTATTGTAAACCACAATAGGGTAACCGCTATTTGGCGGAAAAGGAACTCTATGACATAGCAGAAGTACTCTCAAGTTAAAATTCTATCGTAAGTTGCGGACTAGTTACATTAAACGTTTTTCGGTGGTAGGGAGATGGGCCAATGTTAATCACAGCATTACGGTGGGCAATGGTTGGATATCCTTTGTTCTTTTTCCAGTCATATTGCGGATAATCTGCATCCAAAGCAGCCATATACTCGTCTCTGTGCGTTTTTGCTAAAATAGAAGCCGCCGCAATATTCAGGTACTTCCCATCACCTTTCACAATGCACGAATGCTTAATTTCTTGGTAAGCCTTAAAACGGTTACCATCAATCACCAAATACTCAGGTCGCAGTACGAGCTGATCCAAAGCACGGTGCATGGCCAAAAAAGAAGCATTTAAAATATTAATGCGGTCAATTTCCTCATGGTCAACCATGGCTACAGCCCATGCCAAAGCTTTTTCCTCAATAATCGGTCGAAGCTCATCCCGCTGTTTGTGCGACAACTGTTTCGAATCCGTTAAACCCTCCAAATAAAAATCCTTGGGCAAAATTACCGCAGCCGCCACCACTGGACCAGCCAAACAACCACGTCCAGCCTCGTCGCAGCCAGCCTCAATTAATTCTATTTGATAACAGTTTAGCAGCATATTACAAAAATAGCACTTAAAAAGATTTAGCTATCAGTTTTTAGTATTTAAATCAAAGAGGCAATGTTTTATTGATTAATTTTCTTTGAAAAGCTCGGTAAATACTCTGATGAATGCAAGTCCTGTGTTCCGTTTCAAGTCCGCACTCGCTAACTGCTGCGCAGTACCGCTCGCTTGCGGGCTTTACACTTCACCCAGGTTTAGTGAAGTTAAGCAAGTGCCTGTTAACACGCTGCCTATTGGCCTGTGGAACTTTGTCAATATTAATTTATGGCGCTTTACAAGATTAACGAAGTTTTTTGGCCCTAATTGTTATTCAACACTAGTGCCTGTCCCCACACTTCGGGAAGGAATTTCAATGTTAAATCCAAAGATCTCTCCGTTTCGCTACACTCCAGTCGAGATGACGACTATGCTAATTTGCAAGGATTGTTCGTTAAACACTGGTATTTTGGCCTTTTACATCAAAGGCATCACGCAAGCCAATGGCAATTAAATTGAAGGCATAAACCGTAAGCATAATGGCCAAACCTGGCAATACCGCCAAATAAGCAGCATCCATAATAATATAACCGTAGTGCTCCTTAATCATGGTACCCCAGCTTGGCATAGGTGGCTGCGCACCAAAGCCTAGAAAACTCAACCCTGTTTCCAACAAAATAGCCGAAGCAAAGTTGGCCGAGCCAACCACCAGAATAGGCCCTGCAATATTGGGTAATATGTGTTTAACGATAATTCGACTGTTAGAAAAACCTAAAGCTTTCGCCGCTTCTACAAATTCAACCTGCTTTAAAGCCATTACCTGTCCACGCACTAAACGAGCCACGTCAACCCAGGTAGAAAGCCCTACCGCAATGAAGATTTGCCAAAAACCTTTACCCAACGCAAAGGAAATAGCGATCACCAAAAGCAATGAAGGCAACGACCAAATCACGTTCATGAACCAACTAATGGCAGCATCTACTTTTCCGCCAAAATAACCTGCAATGGCACCCAAGCCTACCCCAATAACCATAGAAATAAGTACCGCCATTAAACCTACGGAAAGCGACACGCGAACGCCAAGAATTAAACGGCTCAGTAAATCCCTACCGTAAATATCGGTTCCCAAATAGTAAGTTTTTTGATAGGTATTTTGACCCGACACAAGCGGATAGGCTTCTTCTTCGGCCTGCTCATCATCACCAATATATTCGCGGGCAAAAACTTTATTACCCACTACGCGATAAGAGGTAATTGGAATACTTTTGAAGTTGGCTTCCTGTCCAAAAAGCATTTTTTCGAAAAGCCCTACTTGCTTAATGTTTTCGTTTCGGCTAACAATAAGGAACTGAAAAGTACGTCCTGGCTTTTTATTGGTCAGCTGCAGGTGCATGGTATTGGCATAGGGTGTTTGGTCGGGTGTAATTAAATAGCCCAAAATGCCAACCACTACCATAAAACAAATAAAAATAAGACCAGTTAATGCAAGTGTATTACGTCTGAATTTCTTCCAAACCTTAGTGGATTGAGTAGTATCTGCCATGTTATTTTACCATTCGGCCTTTCCAATTATATTTTCCTGAATTTCCGGCAATGCCAATATAAATAAAGTAGATGACATGTAGAATATTGAGCGCTGGCAGCCACCAAAGTAGCGCCCTTCTTTTAAAGAAATTTGTCATTTGAACTAGAAAAATAAGCTCAATCAACATTTTTGCAGCCAATTGAAATATCAAGAATGGTAGTGAAGCGGCAAAGAAAATACTTAGCAAAGCATTGACTACAATGCTGACATTAAACAGCCAAATGCTTACACCCAAAATAATCACCGATTTGTCTTTATAACGGGTACTTTTTGAAGCCCAGCGGCGGCGTTGTTGGATAAATTCGCCAAGGGTGGGTTTGGCATGGGTGTAAACCACAGCCTCTTTATTTTTCAGGAAACCTATTTTATCTCCGTAAATGGCCGCAATTTTATGGAGCAAAAGTTCGTCATCGCCAGAGGCTAAATCATCAATCCCCTTAAAGCCGCCTACTTCGATAAATGCTTTTTTCTCATAGGCCAAGTTAGCGCCGTTACAGGTACTCGGATTTTTATTCCCTATGGTTGAAGCTCCTAAGCCAATGAGGTAGCTAAATTCCAGCGATTGCAAATTTTCGAAAAGACTTTTTTCTTCAAAATAGGCCACAGGCGACGAAATCATTTTGTAGCCCATTGTTTCGTAGCAATTCACAATGGTGGGCAACCACTGCGGCCCCATTCTGCAATCGGCATCGGTAGTAATAATTAAGGTGCCTTTTGCCCCATCAATGGCGGTTTGTATCGCTTTTTTCTTATAGGAATTTAGGGCTTTGTCTTCGTTCAAACGAATCAACTTCACACCCTCCGCTTCATAACTGGTTACTATTTCAGCAGTGCTATCGGTAGAATGGTCATCAATCACAATCAGTTCAAACAATTCTCGGGTATACTGTTGTGCCAGCACATCATCAATGGTTTTGGCAATTTTATCTTCTTCGTTACGGGCAGCGATGATAATAGATACCAAAGTCTGGGGCAATACTGTATTTTTTTGATAGGGTTTAATTCTTTTCCACCCTACAATAAAAGTAGCCACCACAAACACATAAATGAGTGTTAAAAATGCCGAGAAGTAGTTAATTGCGTCTAGTATTTCCAAAGATGTTGAGTTTAAATACGAAATAGGAACCTAAGATAGCAGGAATTATAATATTGATAAGCCAAATGCTGGCAATACATGCCACCACTACAATATTTTGATTGGTAATGTATTTGAAGAAAAACAAGGCCGTTACACTTCTAATGCCAATATCCAACAAATCTAATGAAGGTAAGGTAGATTGTACAAAAAACAAAATAGGCACCAACATGAGCACATCAAGCAGGCTCAAATCTGGAATGAGCCAAAGAAACATGATTAAATACTGCGTGGTAAAAACGGCATATCTGGCCAAACAAAAGAGTAGAATTTGAAGCAATTCTTTTTTTTGATAGCGACCTAAAACAGCATAGAATTTAGCGTATTTGCGAGTAAATTTGATCGACAGCAAAAGTCCGTTAAGCCATTTGATATTGAAATAAAAGACCAGAAAGAATAAAGCAAATACAAAAGAAAGCCCACATATGGCTGCAAAAAGAATAGGCTCTATGGGGATAAACCGATAAACAAAGATACAGGCAGCAATGGCTCCAAAAACATTGGTAAGCACCAATTGGCCAATATTTCCAACGGTCATCACTACCACGCCTACTACCCGCCTTTTAGGCGACAGAAAGAAAACCCTGCCTCCGTACTCGCCTAATCTATTGGGCGTAAAAACAGCCCAAGTTAAACCACAAAACACCGATTCGATGGCACGCCATAGGCTAATTTGCTCTACTCTTTGGATTAAACGCTTCCATTTTACAGCCTCCAATCCCCAGTTAAATAACATGAGCATAAATACACTGCCAAGTAACAGGCTAATCTGCAAGGTTGGAATATTCCGCAGTAGGGCAATAAATTCTTTTAAGTCGTGATGATTGGCTAGTTTTTTATAAATGAACCAAAAAGCAAGCGCTACTACGGCTATTTTAATGAGGTTGGACAGTATCTTTTTATAACGGGATGTCAAACTAAATGCTTTTTGTGTGTGCAAATATGCTTAATAAACTTGAGTTGATGCCTATCATTGGGCTATTTTTAGATGAACAAGAGATTGAATAAGCCTAAGGTTCATTTGAAAAATGTAGCCACAGATGCACAGATAAAATACGGACTAACATTAAAAATGTTTTTTTTTAATAAAACCATTATTGAATGAAATATCATGGTTCGATCTGACTCAAAGAAAACAAAATCTGTGCATCTGTGGCTAAATGCAAAAGGTTGAACAAATAAGTTCTACTTTTGTACCATGTTGGTTGAAAAAAAGGAACGTGTTATTTTAGGGGTAGACCCAGGAACGGCAATTATGGGCTACGGAGTGATTTTGGAAAAGGGCAGTAAGATGGAGCTCCTGAGCCTGGGCGTTATACGTCTTGACCACTTGGATGACCATTTTCTGAAGCTTCAACGTATTTTCGAAAAAACCATTGGTCTTATCGAAAATTACAAACCTGATGCTTTGGCCATTGAGGCTCCCTTTTATGGCAAAAACGTACAGGTAATGCTCAAACTGGGCAGAGCCCAAGGAGTAACCATGGCCGCTGCACTGTCTAGAAATCTTACGGTAACGGAATATGCACCGCGGAAAATCAAACAATCAATCACGGGCAAAGGTACGGCAAGTAAGGAGCAGGTAGCCGCCATGCTACAGCGTTTGCTCAACTTTAACGAAACTCCCGAATTTTTAGATGCTACCGACGGTTTGGCTGTCGCAGTTTGTCATTCTTTTCAAAAGATATCGACCTCTGGGAAAAGCAAAACTTATACTGGCTGGGAGGCTTTTGTAAGTGACAATAAGAAACGGGTGAAATAATAAAAGACACTACAACAAAACAGCGAGCTTTTCTGCTAGTTCTTCGGTGGTAGGGTCAATAGCCAATATTTTACCAGAAGACGGTTCTAAAAGAATCAGTTTTCCTGCGGCATTCACCAGGCCATAGCTGTTGGTCAAGTTATACTTATTGTCCAGTTCCACCAAGTTATACCATTTAAAGCCATTTTCTTTAATCCTGTTTTGCCAAGATTTTGTGGTTTTATATTCTCTAGCCACGCTTATCACTCCAAATCCTTTGTCCTTAAATTTTTCGTACAAAGGCAAAACCTTGTCCATTTTTGCGATACACGGCCCACACCAACTGCCCCAAAAATTTAGCAAAATCAGCTTATTATTTCCAAAAAGAGAAGAAAATTTTACCGCATTGCCTTTGGCATCATCGGCATATAAGTCTACAAACTTTGCTTCATCCTTTAAACGCTCCTGATTTTTCAAAAAAGTCATCAGCTGTATAGTATAGGGATGATTTGGAAATTGATGACTTGCCCATTTTAAATTCTTATTGATTAAACTTCTTAGGGTGTTGTTTTTTTCAGCAGGTTGAATGTCTTTATACATGATAAATAGTGCTGCTTCATTCTGGTTCTTCTCCAACTCTTTATAAACAATGCTGTAATAAACATCTGTTAACGAATCCAGGCCGCTCTTCACTGTCTTTCCTTTAGGAGTTATATCCAAACCACTGTTTTGAAGTTCACTCATTTTAGCATACAGCTCTTTTTTACCTTCTTTGGCAGACCGCACCTGTTTCATCAGTGAGCTCATCTCTTCGGAGAAAAAAAGACCTGCTTCTTCTAACGCTTTCTGTTCACCAATTTTATTTCGCCACAACGGACCTTTGTAGAAATTACGCTGCAATGCAATGTATTCGCTATAAAACTTATTCAATTCACCGCCAACAATTTTATTTCTAACAGAAAAATCTTCGGATGGGAACAATTCCATGTTCACGGTATCGCTTGGAAAGAAACGAACCGCATTATAGGCTCCTTCATCTAGTTCTTCCTTAAAAACGAGCATATAGGCCTCTACAATATCGTAATCAAAAGAAAAGCTTATTTGACTGTTCTTGATCTGTAAAAGGCTGCCTTTTTCGGGGGTTTTAAAAGGATTATCACTTGCTTTAAACAAATAAACCTCTTTGCTACTCCTATCAATAACATTTGCTATCAAAACACATTTTTTTGCTTGCAAATGAAGCGAAATGCATATCAATATAGAAAAAAGGAATCCTTGTTTCATGGGGCCATTTATCAAGCCTCCAATTTATGATTTTTCTTTTTAGGAAACGCTAATGAAGCAATGATACTCAATGCCAAAATACCCACAATAATAATCAAAGAATGTTCGGTGGTAAAGCCCCAAGCTTTTAAGTAGCCGTGTCCAAGCATTTTCACCCCAATAAAGGCCAACAATATTGCCAAGCCAGTTTTTAGATAGTGGAACTTATGGATAATGTTCACCAAAAGGAAAAACATGGAACGTAAACCCATAATGGCAAAAATATTAGAGAAAAATACGATATAAGCATCTTTGGTCACCGCGAAAATAGCTGGGATTGAGTCTACCGCGAAAATCAAATCGGTAAATTCTACAATCAATAACACCAAGAACAGTGGCGTTACAAACTTCTTCCCATCAATTTTATGAAAAAACTTTTTGCCTTCGTATTTAGGATGAATTTTAAAGAAACGTGAGGCAAACTTTACTACAGGATGGTTTTCGGGGTCTATTTTATCGTCTTCCTCCTTAGAGAAAAACATTCGTACTCCTGTAAATACCAAGAAAGCACCGAATACGTATAAAATCCATTCGAATTGGTTGATTAAGGCAGCACCTACAAAAATGAAGATGAACCTCATGATGATAGCACCTAAAATACCCCAGAACAATACACGATGGTAATATTTCTCAGGCACTGCAAAAGCGGAGAAAATAAGTACAATGACAAAGATATTATCTACCGAAAGCGCATATTCAACCACATAGCCCGTTAAAAACTCAATGCCTAAGTTTTGTTTGTAAAGCTGTAAACTCGCTTCAAAATTACCTGGAATAATGCTAATAGGGTGTTTATGCGCCTTAATCACCTGTTCCAGCTTGGCCATGCTATCAATGCCGTGCAGATAATCGCCTTTTAAGATCAGCAACAGGTAGAAACTAAGTGCAAAAACCACCATCACGAAACTCATGATGCCAGCTTGTTTTAAACTTACTACGTGCTCTTTTCTACTAAAAAGGCCTAAATCAAGGGCAAGGATAAATACGATAAAGAGTAAGAATCCGCCAATAAATAACAGTTCGTGCGACATTATTTTTTACGTTCAGTAGTATATCTAACCAATTGTTCAAGGCCTGTTCTAGCATCTCCCTCTGGAAAACCATGCAGTATTTCAAAAGCCTTGTTTTGGTATTCTAACATTTTTTGGTTGGCGTAATGCACCCCTTCGTTGGCATTCACAAAATCAATGATCTCCTGAATCTTTTTCGGATCGTCGTTATGACTTTTCACTAAATTGATGATGCGCTTACGTTCAGGCTTATCAACCCTGTTTAAAGCATAAATCAAAGGCAAGGTCACTTTCTTTTCTTTGATATCGATACCTAAAGGTTTGCCTACATCATCTGTTCCAAAATCAAAAGTATCATCCTTAATTTGAAAAGCAATACCCACCAGCTCTCCAAACAGCCTCATTTTTTCAATCAGTTCTTCTGAGGCCCCTGTTGAGGCAGCACCACAAGCACAGCATGAGGCAATTAACGAAGCCGTTTTTTGACGGATGACATTAAAGTACAGTTCTTCGCTGATATCCATTCTGCGCACCTTTTCAATCTGCAACAACTCACCCTCACTCATTTGTTCCACCGCTTCCGATACAATCTTCAACAAATGAAAATCGTTGTTGTTTACCGAGAGCAATAATCCTTTTGAAAGCAGGTAATCGCCCACTAAAACGGCAATTTTATTTTTCCAGAGCGCATTAATAGAGAAAAAACCACGACGTTCATAGGCATTGTCTACCACGTCGTCATGTACCAGCGTTGCGGTATGCAACAGCTCCACTAAAGCCGCTCCCCTATGCGTAGATTCAACGATACCACCACAAAGTTTGGCCGCAAAAAATACGAACATAGGACGCATTTGCTTTCCTTTTCGTTTAACAATATAGTGGGTAATTCTATTGAGCAGAGGTGCATTACTATGCATTGATTCCTTGAACTTTACCTCAAAGGCATCAATTTCTGCTGCAATAGGCTGCTTAATTTGATCTATTCCGGGCATCTGGCAAAAATGTGTTTGCAAACTTAGTTGAATTTCTATTAAAAGCGTATTTTTAATGAAACTATTCGCATGAAGACTTTTTTTAGAATCATCCTCATTGTTATCGCTACGTTTGGCCTTGTTTATCTAATAGGTCCAAAAGTGCAAGAACCTGTTTACAATACTGAATTACCAAAACCCGTCGCGATTAATTCCGTATCTGATTATGTCAATCAGCTCGAAAAACAGCATCGATTGAAACCAGATAACGAAGCAGAGATTATTTGGGCAGACAGCAACCACCAACAAACTGAATATGCAGTGGTATACCTGCATGGATTTTCAGCATCTAAAGAAGAAGGCAATCCCGTGCATCGTGATTTTGCGAAATCTATCCACGCCAACCTTTATTTAAGCCGCTTGGCCGACCATGGCATTGACACCATTGCCCCTATGCAGTATTTCACCGCCGACAGGTTATGGGAAAGTGCCAAACAGGCTTTGGCCATTGGCAAAACTTTGGGCAAAAAAGTGATATTAGTCGGTACTTCAACCGGTGGAACATTGGCTTTAAAATTAGCCTCAGTTTATCCAGAAATCCATAGTTTGGTGTTAATGTCGCCAAATATTGCCATTAACGATGATAAAGTTTGGATCTTAACCCATCCTTGGGGATTACAAATTGCCCGACTGGTAACAGGCGGAAAAGAACGTTTGGTAGATGGCAAAAGTCCACTCTACAAAAAATATTGGTACACGAACTACCGTTTAGAGTCTGTAGTACAGTTGCAAGAACTAGTGGAAAGCAGCATGAATAAATCTGTTTTTGAGGGGGTGAAACAACCTACACTTTTGCTTTATTATTACAAGAACGAAAAGGAACAGGATCCTGTGGTGAGCGTGCCTGCTATGCTCAAAATGTTTGATGAACTAGGAAGTACCAAAAAGGAAAAGCAAGCTTTGCCTAACACGGGAAATCACGTGATTGGTTCATCTATTACTTCAAAAGACATTCCAGCGGTAGAAAAAGCCATAACACACTTTTCATCGAAGTACATTAGCCAATAAGTATGACCAAGAAAAAGATACAATTAGTTTTAGGCAGTGGCGGGGCCAGAGGCTTGGCTCATATTGGGGTAATTGAAAGCTTAGAGCGTGACGGATACGAAATTTGCGAGGTGGTGGGCTGCTCCATGGGCGCCGTAGTGGGTGGCTTGTATTGTGCTGGATTTTTAGGACAATACAAAGATTGGCTGGCTACTTTAACCAGAGGCAACGTATTTAGTTTGGTAGATTTTACTTTTAATACCAGAGGTTTTGTTCGCGGCGAAAAAATTTGGACGCTCATTGCCAAGATTACGGGAAACCAACAAATTGAGAACCTCAAAATACCGTTTACGGCCGTGGCTACCGACATGCTTAACATGCAGGAAGTGCATTACCAATCCGGTGATTTGTTTGCTGCGCTACGCTCCACCATTTCCATTCCAGGGGTATTTACTCCCGTGATTGACCAAGATACCGTATTGGTAGATGGCGGGGTACTCAACCCGCTTCCAATTAGTGTCGTTAAAAGAAGAGAAGATTGTGCGGTGGTTGCCGTGAACATCAATGGCCGAAACGAGCCTTTGGTAGCACAGGAAGAAGCAAAGCAAAAAAGCAGGAACTGGCTACAACGATACTGGAATAACAGCAACAAAAACAATACCCCTAAAATATCTTTCTTCGATTTGATGAACACTTCCTACGATTTTACCCAAGATCGTTTGGTACAATTAACCATCCAGCATTACCAGCCCGACCTGGTGGTAGAAATTCCCAGAAATGCCTGCGGAACTTTCGATTTCCACAAGTCTGCACAACTTATTGAACTTGGAGAAAAGGCCTACGAAAAAGCCAAACAGCTCAAACAAAATTCTTTACAAAAAGCCTCATAAAAATGGAACCTAAAAACAGCCCTTGTGTAGAAACCCAAATGTTGATCAGAAAACCTGCTTCCGAAGTGTTCAATGCTTTTATTGATCCTGCAGTTACCACCAATTTTTGGTTCACTAAAGCAAGCGGAAAACTTGAAGCAGGAAAAACGGTGACCTGGTATTGGGAAATGTATGGCGTATCGGCCGAAGTGCTGGTGAAAGAAATTGTGCCCGATCAAAAAATCATTGCAGAATGGGGCGAGCCTGCTACCACCATCGACTTTAATTTTACTGTGGTTGATGAACATCGTACCTATGTAGTCATTAAAAATTATGGTTTTCATCAAACTGGTGACGATTTAATTGCCATGATTAAAGATTCTACTGGCGGATTTACCACTGTTTTAGATGCTTGCAAAGCTTACTTGGAACATGGGCTCAAACTTAATTTAGTGGGCGACAAGTTTCTTACCAAATAAGTCCAAATTGTTTGAAATTTTACTTAACATCGCAGAAAAATATTCATCAAATTCATGGGACTTTTTTCAAACATCATGGGTAACGCTTCTACCGTTAGCCAAGAAGACCTTTTAAAGAATTACGGACAATTACTGATCGAAAATGAAAAAATCGAACTGGGTTTTAAATTGTTCAGAGATACCTTCATGTTTACCAATAAGCGATTAATCATTGTAGACATACAAGGGCTTACCGGCAGCAAAACCGAGTATCTTTCTATCACCTATAAAAGTATTTCGAGATTTAGCGTAGAAACCGCTGGCACCTTCGATTTGGATGCGGAATTAAAAATCTGGATTTCCAGCGAAATTCTTCCAAGCATCAAAAAGAAATTCAACAAATCTGTAAATGTTTACGACGTGCAAAAAGTGCTGGCCACTTATGTAATTGGATAATGAGGATGGAATGGAAAAAATTATTGTCTGCAAAACGTTGGGGACATGAGCAAAAGCCGATTAGGGACACAGACGAAGCCAGATCTCAATTTCAGATTGACTACGACAGACTGATTTTTTCATCCCCTTTTAGACGCTTGCAAAACAAAACTCAAGTATTTCCTTTACCTGGAAGTGTTTTTGTACACAACCGTTTAACGCACAGTTTAGAGGTGGCTAGTGTTGGCCGCTCTTTAGGGCGTATTTTTTACAACCAAACGAAGAAGGACAATTCAAACATTGATACCGAAGTACCTTTAATGAGCGAAGTGGGCAACATCGTTGCTGCCGCAGCATTGGCGCACGACTTGGGCAATCCCGCTTTTGGACACTCGGGCGAAGCAGCTATTTCAAGATATTTCACTAATGGGGAAGGTAAGGTTTATCTAGACCAACTTACCGAAGAACAAAAAAAGGATTTCACCCATTTTGAGGGTAACGCCAATGCCATTCGTATTTTAACACATCCTTTTGAAGGAAAAGGCAATGGTGCTTATGCCTTAACTTACGCGACTTTAGCGGCCATTGGCAAATATCCATGTGAGTCGATCCTTGGCCATCAAAAGCCCTTATTGCACCGCAAAAAATATGGTTTCTTCCAATCGGAAAAGGAAATTTTCAGGACGCTTGCTACTGAACTGGGCATGATTGCCGACAGCGAAAATCCATTGGGTTATTTCCGTCATCCGTTGAGCTTTTTAGTAGAGGCGGCTGATGATATTTGCTATGGCATTATTGACTTGGAAGATGCGCATCGCCTGCAAATTTTAAGCTTTGATGAGGTAAAGAATCTGTTGTTGCCACTTTGCAAAGGTGAAAATTTAATAGAAAGACTAGAGAATGACCTAGAGGATGATGATGCCAAAGTAAGCTTGCTGAGAGCTAAAGCCATTAGTACGTTGATTTACGAATGTTCTCACATTTTTTACGAAGAGCAGGAAGCCATTCTTAGCGGCACTTTCAACAAAAGCTTAACAGATTCCCTACCCAAGCAATATTCAGACGCTTGGAAAGAAATAGAGAGAGTTTCCATTGAGAAAATTTATAACTACCAATCGGTTATACAAAAAGAAGTTTCTGGATACAAGGTAATGGCTGGTTTGTTAGAAGAGTTTGTGCCGGCATTGGTACATAATGATACCCACTACTACAAAAAGCTAGTTAAGCTCATTCCAAAGCAATTTCATACCGAAAAGCAGGACCTTTATTCGAGAGTACAAAGTGTACTTGATTTCGTTTCGGGCATGACTGATTTATATGCAGTTGATCTTTATAGCAAGATCAAAGGAATTTCTTTCCCTTCAATTTAATAACGGCTTTGCTACTGTTGTGGCTATTAACAAGCTTAATAGCCACAACAGTTTTATCCGATAACATACTTTGAAAAATCTGTCCAAGGTCTGTATCGCTCAAATTGGATCTATCTTTATGGCAGTTCTAATTTGATAATAGTATCTATCGAGTTGGGATCTTTTTTCACCATTAAATGCAATCCGTCATTCTCTAACTTAAACTGCACTTTGGCCCCGCTATCAAAAAACACCACACTCTTTGGGTTTTGATCAAAGTCTGGAAGCACAATATGGTCGGCCCCACTATCATTGAGCAGATGCACATAAATGGTTTTTCCTTTTCTAGTAGCTAAGCCCCATTTTTGAGGTTTGATGACATTGCCCTTCGTACCGTAAATAGTTTCTCCGTATTTGGCCATCCATTTACCTGTGGCTTCTAAAGTATCTACAAATTCTTCTTGTATTTTACCATTTGGCATCGGACCTACGTTGAGCAACAGATTAGCGTTACGGCCAGCAGCCCCCACCAAGTAGTGAACCACTTGTTTTTCAGATTTGTATTTATTGTCTGTAAGGTTAAAACCCCATGAATCATTCATCGTTTCGCAGGTTTCTATCGGCAATTGATCAGAAGGCTCCTGGAAGCTCAGCCCAGCTTTATTTTCTCCAGGCAAATCTTTTTCAAACATCTGGAAGTCTTCGCCCGCAAATGGACTTAAATGATGGTTGTTCCCTATAAGCGCCCATGGTTGTAATTTGTGGATCAGCCCGTAAAT
>NZ_JAELTX010000198.1 GCF_016429065.1 Pedobacter sp. ASV17 | reverse complement strand
CCTTTAATGTATTTCAAGTAATTGTCAAAAGAAATTGGAGGTTCATAATTTGATTGCAATACATGATCGCTATACATTGCCATTTGGTCCCTTACGTATTCATCAAGAAGTTGTTTTAAATCTCTACAATACATAGGGAAACCTTTTGGAAGGTTCATCATTTTACCGAATAGCCAACAAAATGCTACCCAATCATAATCTGCATAATAAGCGTAAAACTCTGGCTGAGCTACAAATATTTCATCGAAATCAGATACATTATGCAATCTGAAATGTTCATGAAAACAACCACCTTCTTTTAAATCAGAATTGTTGTAAGCAGAAATATGAAATCCTAAATCTGGATTGATGAAATTAAAGACCTCTTCTGAAATGGTTCTATTAGTTTTACCATATACTTTAAGGAGCGAACGAAAAGATTTTAAAGAGAAAAGAAAATCATATTCTCCAGCATTGATAGCATGTTCATATCTATGTGTTTCTTCCATTGTCAGCTCTGCATCCTCAATATGCTGCCATAAAAACATCTGGCGCCAAATTGGTTTAAGAACATTTTCCCTAATCCAATACACCTTTTTTGTCTTCCCTTCAGGAAAATTGTTTCTTTGATCACCGCTAACTTCTTCCTTTACGATATCATATCGGTACCAAGCCTCAGCTACATTAAACTGTTTGCTTATGGCATAGAATGTGTGTCCAAGTTCCGATACGATTCCGATGCTTATCAAATCAATCGTTGGTGGAGTATTAGGTATTGAAAGACTAAAAAGTAAGCAACCAGGTAGAAGAAAAATTAAAACCATAACGACCTTAAAAACCGTAAATGGTAATGCTGCAGCAAAAATGAACGCTGGAATAAGTAACAGTATGGCGAAAATCCTAAGCCATATATCTGTTTTTAGGCCCCAGTTTCGCGGTGACTGAGTACCCTCTAAAAATTCGGTATCTAAAAAGTATTTCATTATGCTTCCTCCTTGAAATAAAGTTTGTAGTAATTTAATTGCTTGTCTTCATCGTAGCCTTTCTCTATTAGGTCTTTATTGCCGAGAATACTTACCTGAAAATTTTTATCTAGCTTCAGTAGATTTTTGAAGCTTTTTATCGATTGTTTAACCGCTGCTTCTGAAATACCGAAGTTATCTGGGATGGTAGCTTCGAATTCTTCTTCGTAAGAAAGTTTATAGTTTCTGAACAACTCTATACCTTCTTCATTGGCAATTACTTCATTGGCAAATTCATCAAGGTCGAAGGATTCTTTCTCTTTGAAATACTTAACTGATCGATTTAACAAATCGATTTTATCGGTTTTAGAAACATCAAATTCCTCATCGAGCTTGCCAGTAACAAATTCTTTGTAGACATTAAGAATGTTTAGCGTCTGATTGTGCTCATCATTCCTAACCATCAATTGAAGGAAATCATCTTTCCAATATCCAGCTACATCACTAGATGATTTTGATTGATCTAATACAACAACTTTAAAACCTTCTTCAATGTCGGTATTGAAAATTAAGCAACCCTTGTCGAGCTTGTTGATGCTGATACCATCTGTTTCGAAAGACATTCCGAAACCATCTCCTTCAGGCCTAACTTTTAGGAACGTTTCTTTATTTTCAGATTTGAATATTCCAATGGCATCATGAAGATCTCCTTCGATCTGAACATTTTTAAAATGGACAACATAAAGTTCGCCTGACTTAATTTTTGGATGGCTCGTGCAATCAAATAAGTGGCGAGCTAAATTCTGACTCGCTTCATGGAAAGTTAAATCCTCATTGTCAAAAAATACCGATACGTTTGCAAATACCTCATTCATACCGACATCTGAGGGGTGAAATAGGCGATAAACCTCTTTTGATTTTTGAAATGGAGAAAGAAAGTATTGCATTAGAATACTTCTGAACATTTCATCTTCAATGTTTAATGGTCTGTCGGATAGCTTGAAGTACTCTTCGTTTGTTTTGTTCCCTACGTGATGAACGGAAACGCTATCAAGGTTTGCTTCGAAATAAGAAATCATATTTTTAGTTTGCTAAATCCACACTTGGAGCATGGATGTGATTTTATAGGGTTTGTTATTTAAGGTCAAAAAGTATTTGCCGTTGATAAGTTTTGAATGAGATTTTAAATCGAACCTGTCTAGGCCATGGTAAATAAATCCGTCGTAATATGGATATGTGTACCAGTATTTATCGTCACTTCTCGAAAGTCTTAGTAAACATGGGTATTGGGTATTAGCATCAAACTTCACAAATCCCCTTCCCGTGTTGAACCCAAGATTGTTTAGTAACTTAATGTAGGTTTGGCCATTCCATCTGATTCCTAAGTCCTTGCTCGCAGCAATTAGTTCATCAAGGTCAAGGCCAGTTAGGGTGCCCAAATCATTTAAGTGAGGATAATCAGGCCAACAGACAGGTTCGATTTCGAATTTCATTACTCTAATACAACCCAATCTTCTGCAAGCATGTCAGTTTGACTAGCAAGCCATCCATTAACGATTGTACCATCTGCAGCTTTCATGCATAGGTAAGCAGTGAATTTTACCATTTTTTTATCTGGACCATTGCCATCAAGAGCTTCTTGTTGCGTCCAAGAGAAATCACCTGCTAATTTATCTTTAAGGGATTGTGGTAATGATTTTACCTTGTTGACAATGAAGTCTACAGACAGTTCGTCCTCAGGTCTTTGGAAAACGAACATTCCTTTTCCATTCCAACCTTGTCTGGCAATTAGTTTGCCTTGTTTGACAGCATCTAAAGCTTGTCCAAAAGTTAAATTATTCATTTTATTATGTTTGTTATTTTCTGTTAGTGAATCTTCTAAAACCCATCTTCCATTTGGATCAGGAACAAATTCAACCTCACCGTGTGGATCTCCGTTCTTCCATTGAAAATTTCCTCGCTTAAAAGTTGCTGAATATGGCGTGCCAATCTGCTTCATTTTAGTAGTAGGCTCACCACATTCAGCACAATAGCTTATGAATAAGAAGTAGTCTCCTTGGTTATGAAGTTTATTTACTTCCGCGACATCTTGTTCAGTTTTAACTTGTATTTTTTTATACTGGCTTGGATAGAAATAAACTCTTCCAATTGATTTCACTTGATGACAGAAATCACATCTGCCTACCTCTTGATATCCCATTTTTTTTTATTTTTAAGTAAGTTTTCGTAGTTTATAGCTATGAAGCTTTTACTGGATTGATAATTTCATTAATCTTAGATACCACCAATATTTGATGATGACAATCGTCTACTGGATAATGCTTGTTTCCAAGAAACGGGATTGATTTTCTTAACTCCTTAAAATTTCTTACAAATGTTCGGAAGCACACTTCTAACCAGGTGTCCCACGGTAAAGGAAGTCCCATCTTTTTGTATGCCTCACCAACAATTCCACAGTCAAACCTAGCGGAGTTCCCCCAGATATAAACCTCATCATACTGTAGTTTAATTTTGTTGTAGAAATCACTGAATTCAGTTAAAGCTTCCAATAATGACTTTGTTCCTGAAAGTGCCTCTTTCATAACAATTCTGTCTTTGTCTAACCACCACTTTAGGGTATCAGCGCTAATAGTAAAACCTAGTTTTATTGAGTCTTTAAGGCTAATTTTTCTATAAAAGACATCACCAGTCTCTCCAGTAAATTCATCGAATTGAACTGCAGCTATACTTAGAATTATTGCGCCAGCTTCGGTGTCTAAGGACTCAATGTCCATCATAACGTGGTTAAGATTCATTTTAAATGGTTTTTTAATATTCTGTAAAGTCTTTTTATAGCTCGTTCATTGATCCCGATTAACTGATCAACATCTTGAGCTTGTTTTAAATCACACACCTCAAAGCTGGCTGCAATCAGTTTTAATTGCACATCTTCAATTTCTTTTATTCGATCTCGAACAATTGTTACTTTTGATTTGAAGCACCTCAGCATATCACGATAGATAAGAAACTGCCATCAGAAAAACCCACAGTATGATTACGATTGCAGTACCCTTTACAAGCGGGTGGACGTCTTTAAAATTTCTCATACCGTTCCTATTAAATTTGTTGGAGGTGTTGGAATATCGAGGCCTATTGGCTTCCATAAATGCAAACAATGTTTATGGTTGTTGACATATTCCGTCTTTCTTGGATGGTACTGAATTACAACGTCGTCTTCCGACCAAAAAAGTTCTTTTATTTTGCACATCTCAGACCACGTAGGCGTTCTTTGTTTTCCTTCCACAACGACATGAACCGACACGTGTTCCCATCCTTCACCATCAGAAGCGATAACGAAAGCTGTACTACGATTGCTAAATGGTACCTCAAATGCACCATTG
>NZ_JAELTX010000197.1 GCF_016429065.1 Pedobacter sp. ASV17 | reverse complement strand
GCCCAACACTCCCCGGGTTAATGTTTTCACAGCCGTAATCCTGTAAAGAAAATTTCATGGGTGACCGGATTAAAAAGGTGGTATCATAGCCAGCCGGGATTTGCCATTTACCACTGCTGAGTTTGATTAAACGGAGTGCTTCAGCATCCAAATCAGCACCAATACCTTTGGTTACCGTAGCGTAAGTAACTTTGCCTTCTTTGTTAAGTTTAAAACCTATCTCAATCGTTCCTTGGATACAATTATCGAGTGCAAACATGGGGTAAATGGTGTTGGATTTCACAAAAGATTCCAAACCATTCTTGATAGCAGGTTGCTGGGCCTTAGCACTAAAAACAGCACTTAAGATAAATATGAAAATCAATCGGCACATTCCTAAATTTACTAAATTAAAACCTTAAAACACAGCATTCAACTTTAATTTTACCTTGCGTTAGGCTTTGAAAACATAAACGTAGTTATAAAGAAAATGTGATAGGGCTCCAAAATTTACGAACAGATGCCAAAGCTCATGGCTATGCAAATATTTATATAGCGGTTTATCCTTGGTATAGTAATAAGTTCCACCGATATAAAAAACACCACCCAAGAAAAGCCAAAAAAGTCCCATGGCAGGCACCTTTTCTACCATTTTGGCAATAAAAGGAATGATTAAACATCCCATGGTAATGTACAAGCCCGTGGAAACCGCTTTGTTTTTTAATCGATTGAAAATTTTAAGCAAACAGCCCAATATTGCAATTAGCCATACCAGCCCAAAGAGCAGCCATCGTACCCAGCCATCAAAAATAATTAGGGCTGTAGGCGTAAAAGAGCCTGCAATCATCAAGTAGATACAGCAATGATCAAACTTTTGCCAAAACCTAATGCCATAGGGTGTTTTAGGCACACTGTGATAAGTGGCACTTACGCTGAACAACAAAAATATACCACCACCATACACCAATGCCGCAATGGTTTCGTAGTTAGTTGAAGACTTCTCCAGCAACAAATACATGCCTGGCAAAGCCAGTAGGGCAGGTAAAAAATGAGTGATGAAATTTCCAGGTTCGCGGATATATTTGTTCATTTTTAATGGAACTTAATCTTCGCTTTCTTGGTTATCGCTGTCTTTACGTTCCTTTGCTATTTTATCAAAAATCTGATCCATTCTCTCTACATATTCGTTGGTATCGTCAACAAAGAAAGACAACGTAGGGATTACCCTAGCCTGATGGCGAATACGAGAACCTAATTTATATCTGATTTCGCCAGCATGTGAATTGACGGTGGCTACAGATAAATTCGTATTATTTGTATTAAAAAAACTAAGGTAAACCTTAGCTACCGCCAAATCAGGCGATACACGTACCTTAGTGATGGTTACCAATGTATTGGGTAAATAAGCAGCTCCTTCTCTTTGAAAAATTGCTGCCAATTCTTCTTGTAATAATCCTGCAAACTTCTTTTGTCTGTTACTTTCCATATTCTTTTCTTATTGCCTTTACTAGAACTAGACAATCTCGCACAAACCTCTATAGTTTTGAGATTGCTTCGTGCCTCGCAATGACGGCTTACTATCTAATATAATAACTTATCGTAAGGATAACGCGTAGTGTGAATATCTTTTACTTTTTCATATAACAACGCTTTCAATTCTTCTACGTTTTCTTTTTGCGTAGCAGAAATAAAAATTGCTGGGGCATTATGATGTGCCATCCATGTGTTTTTAAGATCGGCAAGTGATACTGGTTCCTTTTGTTCATCAACATCTACCAATTGATCTTGCTCTGGAGGTACATAAGCATCAATTTTATTGAAAACCATGATGGTATCCTTATCTCTAGCTCCAAGATCCTTCAACGTCTCATTTACCGTATCAATTTGGTCTTCAAAATTTGGATGCGATATATCTACCACATGCACCAAAATATCAGCTTCCCGCACTTCATCTAAAGTAGATTTAAAACATTCTACCAAGTGATGTGGGAGTTTTCTGATAAACCCTACGGTATCTGATAGTAAGAAAGGCAGGTTGTCGATCACTACTTTTCTTACGGTAGTATCCAGCGTAGCAAATAGCTTATTTTCTGCAAACACTTCCGATTTGGAAAGCATGTTCATCATGGTTGACTTACCTACGTTGGTATAACCCACCAAAGCCACACGAATCAATTGTCCACGGTTTTTGCGTTGGGTTTCGTTTTGTCGGTCAATCAGCTTCAAACGCTCCTTCAACAAGGTGATTTTTTCCAAAATCATCCTTCTATCGCTCTCAATTTGGCTCTCCCCTGGACCACGCATCCCAATACCCCCTTTTTGGCGCTCCAAGTGGGTCCACATACGTGTTAAGCGAGGCAACAAATATTGTAACTGTGCCAACTCCACTTGGGTTTTAGCTTGAGCAGTTTGTGCTCTTCCCGCAAAAATATCTAGGATAAGGTTACTTCTGTCCAATATCTTCACCTTCAACTCACGCTCAATATTACGCAATTGCGAGGGTGAAAGCTCATCGTCAAATACTACCAAGTCTATCTCTTCCGCCTTTACATAGGCTTGTATTTCTTCCAGCTTTCCTGTACCTACAAAGGTTGCCCTATCAGGCTTTTGCATACGCTGCGTAAATACATTCTCTACCACTCCACCTGCTGTATTTACCAAAAAAGCCAATTCATCCAAATACTCTTTGGTTTGTTCTGCTTTTTCTCCTGGTAAGGCCACCCCTACCAAAACCGCCCGTTCTTGTTTGGGCGCTGTGTCATAAAATTTCTGTTTTCCCATTGAATAATTACAAAGATACGAAATCTATTCCCGTTTAATTTAAAGATAACAACGTGTAGGCGATAGTGTTTAAACAAGAAACGCCACCCTAAATGGGCAGCGCTTCTTGTTATTCTTTGAATGTTTAGCTATTTAGTAACCATATATACGGTTGTAGCACTTAAATATTGGCCAGAAGATGTATTTTCTTTTACCACTACACCATCAATTAAAATCTGTACTTTTAAAGTTCCAGTAGCATCTGTAGCAGTAGCATTAGCGCCTAAGGATATTGCCTGTACATCTGCGTTAACCGTTAATTTGGTACTCCAAGTATTGCCACTCAAACTAGTCAATGTAGTTGCTTCACCTTGTACATTTGAATGTACAACTGTACTTATACTTGCGTTAGAAGAAGCCGTTACTTTAAATTCTACGTTACGCGGTCCGTTATTATTCTTGTCATCATCTTTTGAACAAGAGAAAAGCGCTGTTAAAACAACTAAACAAAACGAAAGAGCTAATAATTTTTTAAATTTTTCCATGATTAAATAATTAAGGTTACACATATAAGAGCAACCCTAAAATCAAACTTTGTGCCATTCCCATGACATTCACCTTACAAAAGGGAATATAAAGTTTTCCACTTATCATCTGTTTTGACTTTTTATCTGAGTTAATAATGATAATTTTAGCGCTTTAATTTATGACGATGAACCAGCACTTATCACACATCTCTAACGCACTAAGCATCAACAGCAAGCAAGTTAACGCAACATTAACGCTCTTAGAAGAAGGGGCTACCGTTCCGTTCATCTCGCGCTATCGCAAGGAGCTTACAGGCAGCTTAGACGAAGTTCAAATCGCAGCAATTAGAGATTTGGCCCAACAATTAAAAGAGCTTGATAAGCGCAGGGAAGCTATTTTAAAATCGTTAACAGAATTAGGGAAATTAACGCCAGAATTGGAAAAGCAGCTAAATGCTGCACAAACACTGACTATTTTAGAGGACATTTACTTGCCTTATAAACCTAAACGCAAAACACGTGCGTCTATCGCTAGAGAAAAAGGACTAGAACCCTTAGCCCTACGCTTATTTGCACAAAGCAGAATTGATGTGGATGAAGAAGCTGCTATTTACGTAAATACTGAAAAAGGGGTTGGCAATGCCGAAGAGGCTTTGGCTGGTGCCAGGGATATTATTGCAGAAATCATTAATGAAGATGCTGATGCCCGCACAAAAATGCGCAAGTATTTTGAACAAAAATCAACTTATAAAAGTACGGTAGCCAAAGGCAAAGAAACCGAAGCCATTAAATATAAAGACTATTTTGAGTGGGAAGAAAGTGCTAAAAACGCACCATCGCACCGTGTACTGGCCATGCTAAGAGGTGAAGATGAGGGGCTATTAAAACTAGATGTGCTTCCTCCAGATGAAGAAGCAATTGAAATATTGGAACGTCAGTTCATCACTGGGAACAACAGTGCCAGCAAGCAGGTAGAATTAGCTATGTACGATGGTTATAAGCGACTACTTCGCCCCGCGATGGAAACTGAATTAAGAGCGGCAATTAAACAGAAAGCTGATGAAGAAGCCATCCGTGTTTTTGCGGCCAATGCCAGAC
>NZ_JAELTX010000196.1 GCF_016429065.1 Pedobacter sp. ASV17 | reverse complement strand
CAACGTCGGCACGGTTAGTGGCGCGTAGGTAACGCTCCATACTATCATCATAACCAAAAGTTGAGGTAGTAGCACCAATTTCTGCACCCATGTTACAGATGGTACCTTTACCCGTACAGCTTAGGTTAGTTGCACCATCGCCAAAATATTCTACAATAGCACCAGTACCACCTTTTACGGTTAAAATACCAGCAACTTTTAAGATTACGTCTTTAGCAGAAGTCCAACCGTTTAACTTTCCAGTTAACTTCACGCCAATTAATTTAGGGAATTTAAGCTCCCAAGGTAAACCAGCCATTACATCGCAGGCATCAGCACCACCAACACCAATCGCTAGCATTCCTAAACCGCCAGCATTTACCGTGTGGCTATCGGTACCAATCATCATACCACCTGGAAAAGCATAGTTCTCCAAAATTACTTGGTGGATGATTCCTGCGCCTGGTTTCCAGAAACCAATGCCATATTTATTAGAAACCGATGAAAGGAAGTCGAAAACTTCTGCACTCTCGGTTTTAGCATGAGGTAAGTCAATTTCAGCACCTAATTTGGCAGTGATTAAGTGATCGCAGTGTACAGAAGAAGGCACTGCTACTTTCGGTCGGCCAGCTTGCATAAACTGCAATAGCGCCATTTGCGCCGTCGCATCCTGCATTGCTACTCTATCTGGAGCAAAGTCTACGTAGTCTACACCACGGGTAAATGCCTTATTCGATTTTCCGTCCCAAAGGTGTGCATATAATATCTTTTCTGAAAGGGTTAAAGGTCTGCCAACCAATTCACGAGCCGCATCTACACGCTCGCCAAAGGTTGCATATACCTTTTTGATCATTTCTATATCAAAAGCCATACTTTATTTTGTTTAATAATTATTGTCAATAATGACATTATCTAAATTAGATATTTTTTGACAGACTTATTTTTGAGATTTGTCAAATTATGTTATTTAAAACCATTCTATACAATTGCTTGCATAAGCAAAGAGGCTATCTGATAAATCTGATAGCCTCTTATTTTTAACAAATGATATGTTGATTTGTTTCTTACTGTTTCGTAGAAATAGGGGTAAACTTTGTTAAGTTGATGCCTTCTACCGCTAATTTATATTCTTCGATGCTTGGAATACGACCTAAGATAGCAGAAAGAACCACTACTGGAGTTGAAGCCAATAACGACTCTCCTTTTTTACCGTCTTTGTCTTCTACTACACGACCTTGGAACAAACGGGTAGAGGTAGCCATTACCGTATCTCCTTTAGCCGCTTTTTCTTGGTTACCCATACATAAGTTACAGCCTGGACGTTCTAGGTACATGATGTTTTCGTACTCGGTACGGGCGTTGTTTTTAGGTAAAGCATCGCTGAACTCAAATCCAGAGTATTTTTGTAAGTACTCCCAGTCGCCTTCTGCTTTCAACTCATCAATGATATTGTAAGTAGGAGCTGCAACTACCAATGGTGCTTTAAACTCTACTTTACCAGTCTGCGTCTCCACGTTCTTTAACAATTGAGAAACAATTTTCAAGTCATCCTTATGTACCATGCAAGAACCTACGAAACCAAGGTCTACTTTTTTGTCACCACCGTAGAAGGTCAAGTCTCTAATGGTATCGTGCGTATAACGTTTAGAAACGTCTACATTGTTCACATCTGGATCGGCAATCATTGGCTCGTTGATTAAATCAAGATCAATCACTACTTCCGCGTAATACTTGGCATTATCGTCTGGTGTTAAGGCTGGTTTGATACCAGTTTTAATTTCCTCGATACGTTTGTTTGCTTTGTTGATCAAACCTTGCAGTACTTGGTTATGGTTGTCCATACCTTTGTCTATCATGATTTGAATACGGTTTTTAGCAATTTCTAACGATTGGATTAAAGTATCGTCTTGCGAAATACAGATAGAAGCTTTTGCTTTCATCTCTGCGGTCCAGTCGGTAAAGGTAAAGGCTTGATCAGCCAACAAAGTACCAATGTGAACCTCAATAATTCTGCCTTGGAATACGTTTTCGCCATCAAATTGCTGTAACATTTGCAATTGTGTCGCATGAACCACATCACGGAAATCCATGTGCTCTTTCATCAAACCTTTAAAGGTCACTTTTACCGACTCAGGGATTGGCATAGAAGCTTCGCCAGTTGCCAGTGCTAAGGCCACCGTACCAGAATCCGCACCGAAAGCTACACCTTTAGACATACGAGTATGCGAGTCGCCACCGATGATGATTGCCCATTCATCGATAGTGATATCGTTCAATACTTTGTGGATTACGTCGGTCATCGAATGATAAACGCCTTTAGGGTCACGAGCAGTGATTACCCCAAATTCATTCATAAACTTCATCAATCTAGGAATGTTTGCTTGTGCTTTTTTATCCCAAACAGATGCCGTATGACATCCTGATTGATAAGCGCCGTCAACAATTGGAGAAATAACGGTAGCTGCCATCGCCTCTAATTCTTGAGCGGTCATTAAACCTGTAGTGTCTTGAGAACCTACGATGTTTACTTCCACACGAACGTCAGAACCAGCATGTAAGACTTTGCCTTGCGTTAAGCCTACTGCATTTCTGTTGAATATTTTTTCTACAGCAGTTAAACCCTGGCCTTCGATAAATACTTCTTTGGCTGGAGCAAATACTGAAGGAGCTTCAACTTCTAAAGTTTTAGCAGCAAAAGTTTGGATTTTTTTACCAAATACAATGGCATACGAACCACCTGCCTTGATAAATTCCATTTTTTGTGGCGTTAAAGCTTTCGAAATATCGATCAGCTCTTGGTCGCCATTGTATAATTTTTTTGTTTTTGTATTGATGGTAAGAACAGTTCCTGTTGCTACAGTAAATACTTCTTCCAAAACAGGTTCGTCGTTTTCATTACGAACAACGTTGCCATTCTCGTCGGTTTTCTTTACCCAGTTTTTAAGGTCGATACCAATACCGCCTGTTACGTCAACAGTGGTCAAGAAAATTGGAGAAATACCATTGGTACCACCTACAATTGGAGCAATGTTTACAAATGGAACGTAAGGACTAGATCTTTTACCTGTCCAAAGTGCCACATTGTTTACACCCGACATACGCGAAGAACCTACACCCATGGTACCTTTTTCAGCTACCAGCATCACACTTTTATCTGGATGTTGTGCTTGCAATGCTCTGATTTCCTCTTGTGCCTCTGGGGTAATCATGCATTTACCATGCAATTCTCTATCTGAACGAGAGTGCGCTTGGTTACCTGGCGACAATAAGTCGGTAGAAATATCACCAATACCAGCAATAAAAGTCACTACTTTAATTTCTTCTGCTACTTCAGGAAGTTCTGTGAAGAATTCGGCCTTAGCATAGCTTTCTAAGATCTGTTTAGCAATTTCATTGCCATTGTGGTAAGCTTCTTTTAAACGGTCTGTGTCGGCATCATAAAGGAAAACTTGCGTTTTAAGTACCTCTGCTGCTTTTTTAGCTTTGTCGCCATTGTCAGCCAAAGCGATGTCTAATAAAACTTTGATAGAAGGTCCACCCTTCATGTGCGACAACAATTCGAAAGCAAAATCAGAGGTGATTTCTGCAACAACAGTTTCACCTAAAATGATTTCTTTTAAAAATTGAGCTTTTACACCAGCTGCGGCAGTAGTGCCGGGCAAGGTGTTGTATATAAAAAAGTTAACAGATTCTTCTCTGTTGAAATTGTTTACACTTTTGATTTGAGTAATGATTTCACTCAATAATTCGGCGCTGTCAATAGGTTTTGGATGAAGACCTTGGGCTTTTCTGTCTTCAATCTCTTGGATATAATCGTTGTAAATACTCATCTTAGGGAAGGTGTTTTCTTGCCTTAAGCTTGTGCAACAAAATATACACTTGCTTTCTACAAAAAGAACACTGTTTTGTATATTAAATTTTGTGTTTGTTGATCAATAAAAAACTTGAATTTTTGACCAAAACAAAAATAGCAAAAACAACCTTTAAAAGCAATTAAAGCAGGTAATTAGGTAATTTGAATTTATTCTAAACTATAGAGAGGTAGAGATAATTTTTTAAAATTATAATCCATTGTAGTTCAGGTGTTTGTTTGTTTTGTTTATGCCCTTTGATGGAAGATTTTTAATCGTTTAATGATTTCTGTTAAATAATCTCTCTGTAAAGAAAAAATTATAAAAGGAATTTGGTGAAAAATCGAGGGCTTTATTTCCGACTACCTTGTGTTTGATGTTGTTGCCAACGCTACCGTTAAACCTCGTAGGTTTCTGAAACCTACGAGGTTTTGTGCAGTGCTGATTTGCCTGTGTTTGGTGTTGAACGATTGAGCGATATGATGGTAACGTCAGTCAGATTAATCAGTGCAGGTGTTTTTGTGAACGTCGTAAAAATAATTTAAGCTTTTGG
>NZ_JAELTX010000195.1 GCF_016429065.1 Pedobacter sp. ASV17 | reverse complement strand
CCCCTGGAGTTACCGAAGAAATCACTCCTGGAGATATGACCGAAGAGGAAAAGGCTAGGGTAGAGCAGGTAGTTGCCGATGTTTACCAAAGACTAAACTGTCGTGGCATTGTGCGTATCGACTATTTCTTGGAACACAACACTGGTCATTTCTATTTTATCGAAATTAACACCATTCCTGGACAAACAGCCACCAGCTTCATTCCGCAACAGGTAGCAGCCATGGGCATAAAACTACAGGATTTTTATACGCAAGTATTGGAAGAAACGATATAGTTTTTCTGGTATACCATAAACCTTACCGTCATTTCGACAGCCTGCTCCGATGATTCGGAGAAGAAAGAGGAGAAATCTAACGATTAGAAATTACACAAATAGTCTTAGTCGTTAGATTTCTTCTTTTTTATCATCTTCAACAACCTCCCCCTTGCCCCCTCAAAGAGGAGGACATTAGCAAGTACATAAATATAATTTCAGCTTAGTAATCCACAGACAGGTACAAAGTTTAATACCAGCAATTTTAGATCTCCTTTTGGAGAGGCCGTTCCGATACTTCGGAAGAAAACTAAGAGGGAGGATAATTACTCAAACATGAACCAAAAAAACACCTTACAAATCGAATACATCGCTCGTATTGATCAAGTATTGAGGTTCATTGATGAAAATCTGGATGCGGATTTAAGTTTAGAAACCCTTGCTCAAGTAGCCAACTATTCTGCTTTCCATTTCCATCGCATATTTAAACAAATCGCTAACGAAAGCGTTAACACTTACATTCTCCGAAAAAGAATAGAAAAAATGGCGAGCGTGCTGATGTACCAATCCGAAATAAGCGTTACAGAACTCTCCCTACAATACGGCTTTAATAGCAACTCTTCTTTTACCCGTGCCTTTAAGAAATACTACGGCGTTAGTCCAACCGAGTTTAGGCGACAAATGCCTAGCAGATTTAGCAAGATTAGCCAAGTAAAAAGCAAGAATAGACAAGTTGATCAGGTTTTTGAGGAATACATTTGCAACATTAATGACCTTAAAAATTGGATTAAAATGAATGCAAAAATTGAGATTAAAGAATTTGCTCCTTTAAAGCTAGCATGTGTAACTACTATAGGCGTGCAGGGAATTTCAAATGCTTATCAAGAGCTTTTAAAATGGGCTGTCCCCAAAAACTTACTAGCGAAAGAAAGCACAAAAATCATTACCATATACCACGACAGCTTTAAGCTAACTGCACCCGAAAAGGTAAGAATGAGTGCTTGCATTTCAGTAGGCGAGGAGGAGAAGGCACACGGTAAGGTTCACTTGACCACGCTTCAACCAGGGAAGTGTATCGTTGCTTATTTTGAAATTAGCTTGGCCGATTTTTCGAAATCATGGAGCAGCTTATTTGTATGGATGAATGAGCAGGGCTACCAAAAAGCCGAGGGCAATCCTTTTGAAATTTACCATAATGATTTCAGGGAAGATCCCAATCAAATTGCAAAAGTAGAATTTTGTATTCCTGTTAGGTAAACGATTTCCCCGTCATTTCGAACACCGGACACCGTCTTTTCGTTTTTTTCGTCATTTCGACCTTAAGGAGAAATCTAGCGCATAAACATACTCGTTAGATTTCTCCTCGTTCCTCGTCGAAATGACGGGGCAGGAGGTCGAAAAGACAACGGTTTTACTAAACCGTTGTCTTTTGCCATTTACCTCTTTTAAATATCAGGTAGGAAGCAATGGTAATGCCTACTTCAGCCACTGGAATGGCAATAAAAACACCTGTTGGTCCCATCCCCATATATTTAGCCAAGAAATAGGCAAAAGGGATTTGGAACAACCAAAAAGCTACAATATTTATCTTAGTAGGTGTCCAAGTATCGCCAGCACCATTAAAGGCACTCACCAATACCATTCCAATCCCATAAAGAATAAAACCAAAGCTCAATATTCTCAACGCTTCTGTGGCTACTGTTCTAACCTGTTGGTCTTCGGTGAAAAAAGAAGCAAATAAATGCCCGCAGGTTAAAAAGAGCACCATTACAACTCCCATAAAAATCATGGCATATTTAATGGTCACAAAAACAGATTTTTCAGCTCTATCCATTCTGCCTGCGCCCATATTTTGGCCTACCAAAGTTGCCGCGGCATTACTTAAGCCCCACGCTGGCAATATAAAAAACATCATCAGCCTTAATGCGGTTTGATAGCCGGCAGAACCATGATCGCCACCAGTAGTAGCTACCAATTCGGCCAAGAAAATCCAGCTACACGAAGCAATTACAAATTGCAGTACCGCTGGTGCCGCCACTTTCACAATAGCTTTAATTTGGTCTATTTGTGGTTTCAAATAAGCCAGTTTTACTTTCAATGCGCCGCTTCCTTTCACCAAATGATAAATTTGGAAAAGTACCCCAGTACCACGACCAATAGCCGTTGCTAGTGCCGCTCCAGTTAATCCCATAGCAGGTATCGGCCCAAAACCACGGATCAATACTGGACACAACACAATGTTAATGATATTGGCCAACCATAAACTTTGCATGGCAATAGCTGCATTCCCAGCGCCTCTAAAAATACCATTGATGAGGAACAATAGCATAATCACCATACTGGTACCCATCATGATTTGGATAAAAGGAACTCCCTGCACAGCGGTACTTTCTGTAGCCCCCATTAACAGCAAGATATCTTTGGCAAAAAATACGCCTAGCACACTAATGACGATGGAAATGGTCATGGCCAAGGCTATGGTTTGCATCCCCGCTCTAGAAGCCGCTTCCGTGTTCTTCTCACCAATTCTACGGGCTACCACTGCCGTAGCAGCCATCCCCAAGCCCATGGCCAAGGAATAGATAATGGTAAGTACAGATTCCGTTAGCCCTACAATCTGTATGGCTTCGGCGCTGTTAGGCAGGTGTCCTACAAAATAAAGATCGACCAGTACAAATACTGATTCCATCATCATCTCCAACATCATAGGAACAGCCAAAAGCACAATGGCCTTTCTGATACTAATAGAGGTATAATCGATTTCAGCGCCCTTAAAAGCCTGAACTAATACATTAAAAAAATTAGACAAACGTGATTTTGCCTCGACAGGTTGTGACATATAATAAAGTTATAAAAAGATTACCATGAGATGCTGAAAAGCACCCTTAATTTTGTTTTTCTGATGTAGGAGTCCTTGCTTGAGTTAAGCTATTCTGATACGGACTGCAAAAAACTTCATGGTTCGTGATATTTTGTCCTACAAAAGTAGGAAAATCTTTCAAAGATGAAGAAAGTGTCTAAAATTAGCTCTAATATTGCTTCGTTCCTCGCAGTGATGATCTGATTTGCGTCTTTTCGAGGAACTAAGCAGAACCAGGCAGAGTGGTTTTATAGCATTTGGAAAGAAGATTCGATGAGTGAAGATATGTCCAAAAACAGATGAGCTAGGCTTTATGGATTAGCCTTATTGCATGATCTCTATTTTGACGATCCAGAAAACCTGGCTTACTAAACAGGGTCCACCAATTGTTCAATTAATTAAATTTTAACGATGGTTGCATGCAACTATTTTTCATATTCCGCGTCTACCCTAAAACAATAAAGCACTACAGCTATAAAATTTAAACCATTTTTATTCTTTATGAAGATCCACATTTCTATGATCACCTTGGCTTTAGGTCTGTCCTATAGTCAATTATCGGCTCAACAAACCTATAAAGGTGAGCCACTTATTTTAGCCAACACAGAAAAGGCCGATGTTGCCGTCGGTAAAAAATGGTTCGTTAATGCTTGGCGTATTTCTCCACAAATTGCCAATGATACCCTTAAATTAAAACTGTACAGCAAAAGTGAGCGAATTTCTTTTCGTACAGACCGTGACAGTATTAGCTTTGAAATGAAAGCTGGCGAAAGCAAATCATTTTATGTAAAGATGCAAAATGCAGAGGCTGCCCATACCATTATTTCTACAAGCAGCTATCAATGGGATAAAGTGTCTTATGCCGAAAGCAAAAAGCGAGATGACTTTAGGTTTTACTATGAAAATGCGAAAACCAATTATTCAGACAGTTTGAAGAAAGAATACCCTTTAGAAAAAGTGATTAAAAATGATCGCAACGACATGCAAAGGATACTTTCTATTTTAAATTGGACACATCATCAGTGGAAACACGACGGGAACAACTCACCTAAAAAAAATGATGCCATCTCCATCCTTAATGAAGTAAAAGGAGGTGCCCGTTTCCCTTGTTTCGCCTACGCTATCGTCCTTCGTGACCAGCTTACAGCGCATGGTTACAAGTCCAGAACCATTTATCTTAAAACGAAAGACGCCGAAACCAGAAAGGGCTCTCCAGGGCACGTAGCTACTGAAGTTTATTTAAATGACCTAAAGAAATGGGTTTTTATTGATGGACAATTTAACGC
>NZ_JAELTX010000194.1 GCF_016429065.1 Pedobacter sp. ASV17 | reverse complement strand
GGGTTAAGCACTTTAAGCACCTGTCGGCTCAATGGATGCGAAGAGTTGTACAATAGCGAAGCCACTAATAATTTCTCTCCAGCCGATAAACTGCCCTCAAACGAAATCTCTGATTGATGTGTACTGGTGAGCGTCCCTGTTTTATCAAAAACGACGGTATCAATAGTCGCTAATTGTTCCAGAGCATCTGTATTTTTCACATAAAAGCCCTTTTTGTCAAATACCGAAAGAATGGCGGATAAGGTAAAAGGCGTACTTAAGGCCAACACACAAGGGCAAGCCACAATGACCACTGCGGTAAAGGCCGACCACGCTTTGGTGCTATCATTTTGCCATAGCCAATAGCCAGTAGCTGCAAAGGCAATTATAAACACGCCTATGCTGAAATACTTGGCAACGCTATCGTTAAAATTCTGTTTTTTTACATCGCTCTTGTAAAACTCCTTGTTCCACAAGCCTGTTAAGTAACTTTGCGAAGCCGGTTTAACGACTTCAAGCTCTATCGCTTCGCCCATCTGTCTTCCGCCAGCATACACAATTTCACCCAAAACCTTCTGCTGGGGTTCGGCTTCGCCAGTTACAAAACTCATGTCCAGCCAAGCATCTCCCTTCATCAAGATGGCGTCGGCTGGCACTAATTCGCCATTGCGTATCAATAGTCGATCCCCAACGACTATCTCGCTAATGGCTACCGGTTTTTCCCGGTTATCCTTGAGGGTGGTAATGGCAATAGGAAAATAAGAACGATAATCCCTATCAAACGAAATATGATGATAGGTACGTTGTTTTACCCATTTTCCCATCAATAGCAGAAAAACTAATCCAGTAAGGGTATCTCCAAAACCAGGCCCCGTATTAAATATGGTTGAAATAGCAGTACGGATAAAAAGTACTGCTATAATGAGCGCTAGAGGCGTATCTAGATTAACAAATTTTTGTTTTAAACTCGCGATGGCCGAAGTAAAGTAATCTCTGGCACAGTAAAAGGTTACCGGCACGCAGAAAGCCAAGTTTAACCAAGCAAACAAGTATTGGAATTCCTTTTCAAAAGCTGATAAACCGAAATACTCTGGAAAGCTGAACAACATCACATTGCCCATACAAAAGCCTGCTATGGCAATTTTCCAAATGAGCTGCTTGTTCACCGAATTGCTTTTCTCCTTCACCACATCCTGCAAACTGATCAAGGGCTCATAGCCTATTTGATTCAGAATTTCTACCACCTTGCGCAACGAAACCTGTTCATGCTTGTAACTAATGGTTACTTCTTTCTTTAAAAAATCAATGCGTGAACTGAAAATAGCAGGATTGATTTTATACAAATGCTCCAATAGCCAAATGCACGAACTGCAGTGAATAGCTGGGATATAGAAAGTAACAATGGTGTTTTCTTTATCTTTGTAATTGATGAGCTGCGTAATAATGCTGGGCTCGTCCAAATACTCATAATGCCCTTCCTCCTTTACACGTTGTCCAGGGGTATCATTATAAGCATAGTAATTACACATGTTATTTTCAGATAAAATCTGATAAACACTTTGACAGCCTATACAGCAAAAATCTTTTTGGTCGTAACTTAATTTAACCGCAGGCAATTGATCGCCGCAATGGTAGCAAACAGAGGTTTCAAGGGTGGTACTTTTCATTACTTCTCCTTAATTTAAATGGCTGCACTAAACAATTGCGTTTGCGGCTGTTTTTGCCATAACCTATCATCCAAAGCCATACAGGTGTTACGCAAAAAAGATCTACCCAAGGGCAAAATCTTTACTTCCCTGTTTCTTATGGCCACCAACCTGTCCTCAATCATGGGCTGCAAACGTTGCATTACCTCGGCTGGAACTGCTGTATCAAAACAAGTACTGTTTTGACACATTAGGTTCAAAATATGCCTCCTAATGCTCAAATCCTCCGCATCCAGCAAGTGACCTTTTTGCACTGCCAAAAAACCTTCGTTAATGTGCTGCTTATACTCTTCTACCGTTTTGGCATTCTGCGCAAAGGCAGTTCCACAATCGCTGATAGATGATACCCCAAGGCCTAATAAGATCTGCGTATGCTGATCAGTATAGCCCATGAAGTTACGATGTAGTTTGTTTTGCTTATATGCAATATACAAATTATCTGTTGTTAAAGCAAAATGATCCATGCCAATTTCCTCATAACCAGCCGCTATCAGCATTGCCCTTCCCTTTTGGTACAGCGCAAACTTTTCATCACCTTGCGGAATATCGGCTTCGGTAAAATGGCGTTGTCCAGCTTTGATCCAAGGCACATGCGCATAGCTATAAAAAGCAATACGATCGGGCTTTAAGCTAATCACCTCGCTAATGGTTTGGGTAAGCCCTTGCATGTTTTGACCAGGCAAACCATAAATCAAATCGTAGTTAATAGATTGATAGCCCATATTTCTGGCCAATTCGGTAATGTTTTGTACCTGTGCAGGAGTTTGGTAACGGTTAATCATAAACTGCACCTTGGGATCAAAATCTTGGATGCCCAAGCTCAGGCGTTTAAAACCCAAGTTGTATAAAGTCTGCAGATGTTCAGGCGTGGTGTTATCTGGATGTCCTTCAAAAGAACAGGCTGCAGTAGTATCAAATTGCTTTGCACCTGCAATATTTTCTAACAATTGCTGTAAGTTAGTCGCACTAAAAAACGTTGGTGTACCACCACCCAAATGTATTTCCTTAATCTTAGGGCGTTCGCCCAACAAGCTTACATACATTTCCCACTCTTTGAGCAATGCATCAATATAAGGCAACTCTACCCCATGGTTTTTGGTGATACGGGTATTGCAACCGCAGTAAGTACATAGGCTCTCGCAAAAGGGTAAATGGATATAAAGACTAATGCCTTCCTCTTTATATTCTTCGTAAGCAGTTAATAACCTCGATTTCCATTGAGCTTCCTCAAAATTTTGGTTGTCCCAATAAGGCACCGTAGGGTAACTGGTGTATCTGGGAGCGGCAATATTGTACTTGCGTAAAAGGTCGGTGGTTTCCATTAGTGCTCCTTTTCTTTAAATGATGCACCACAATCATTTGGACAGCAACAAGCTTTGCCTACACATTTGCCAGCCGCCCAATTATCTAAATTCCTGATCACTTGCTGCATACGGGGCATGGCGAAATCTTCACCTTCTTTGAAAGGTACATTGGCAATTTTAAGCCCCGCTTGTCCAGCAGCAATAAGGTCGATATGCTTGGTTTTAAAAGATGAAGTAGCAATGTACTTAATACCCAAGGCCCTTAGGCCCATAATCAGCGCTTCATCCAACGGATCCTCGTTAAACACAATCAATACCTCCTTGCCCTGTGCAAAAGGCAATGTTTCGCCGTTTAAGCTGTTGGCAATAATGGTGATATCATGCTTTTTGTGGTTAGCCAACACCAGGCACTCTTTTTCCTCAGGTTTAATATTATAGGCAATAGCTTTCATCCGTTCTAATTATGTAAATACAAAACTAGCTTGCCACCAAGCCCTAAGAGTTGAGCGTAGTTATCAGAAAAAGTGATATTCGTCACAAATTAGGGACTAGGAACTAGTGGTTAGGAGCTAGTTACTAGTGGTTAGTTGCTAGTGATTAGTCCCGAGACTTCGGGATTAGTAGTTAGGACGAAGTATTTAGATATTAGTCCCGACTCTTAGGGATTAGTAGTTAGTATTTAGAGAAATAGCTACCCAAATTCCCCTCTTTCAGAGGGGTGCCCAACGGGCGGGATGTTTTTTATTAGGCACTAGGGATTAGTTCACTTGTTCATTAGTTCATTAGGAGGTACTATTGTCGTCCAGAGCATAGCGAAGGATCTCTGTATAAACGGGCTATTTGTTCATTGGTTCATTTGTTCAAAGTAGTTAGGGGTTAGTTCCGATGCTTCGGGATTGTTTAACCGATTAATCGAGAATAGCTGATAAATAAACAAACCGATCTATCTTAAATCGAAAAAGGCCCCTTTTCAATGAAAAGAAGCCTTTTTATAGTGTAAAGTGATCAACTATCTCACTTCAATTTTTTGGCTGTAGTTCAACTGAGTGCCTTTTACCTGTATAATATAAATACCTTTTGAAATATTTTTCGGCAATAGATACTGAGCTTTTTGAGCTTCAACAACTAAAGATTTAGCGTCTAAAACCTTACCTTGAAGATCATTCAAAGCAATGTTTACAGTTTTAGCATTGAAATCAGGAAGTTCCAATGTTAACATTTCACTTACCGGATTAGGATAAATACTCACTTTGATATTATTTAGAGAAAACTCAGCAGTTCTTACTCCTGAATTTTCTATCGTGCCATCCCTATCATATTGTGCTAAACGATAATAGTTTGTTCCTATTTCAGGCTTCAGGTCCTCGAATTGATAAGAGGCAGCAGTACCTTTTCCCACAATCTTTCCTATCACACTCCATTTTTTTCCATCTATGCTTCGTTCTATTTCAAATCTATCGTTATCCTTTTCACTTTCTGTTTTCCATGTCAGTATCACACCTGAGTTACTTTTTTTAGCTTCAAAACTGGCTAATTTAACAGGTAAGGTATTCGCTACTGTTAATGATGGTGCAGGTACACCAGAGGAAGCATTACCAAAAGCAAATGAAAAATAATAAGTAGCTCCTGGTTGAATATTTCCTGTACTACGTATTACAAACTCATATTCTGCTTTACCCTCAGGA
>NZ_JAELTX010000193.1 GCF_016429065.1 Pedobacter sp. ASV17 | reverse complement strand
GTTGTAGAGAGGGAAGCTTAAAGTAGAAAGTGAAAAAGTCTAAAGTAAAAAGTTTAGGGTGGAAAGTTGAGAGTTTAAAGTGAAGCCGCGTATTTCTTAATCTGCTTTGTAGCTCAATTCTACAAAAGAATGTCCTATTTCGCCAGGCATAGGTGGGTGCATTTTTCTGATGCCAACTTTTGCGGTAAGAATAAATGGATATAATGTTTTTATCTGTTCCAGGATATTAGTCACTACCGTTTCAAGCATTTTTTGGGTATGCTTCATTTCTTTAAGAATGATGTGGTTAAGCACTTCATAGTTAACCGTTTTTTCTATGTTCTCGGTATCACCCTTAGGTTTAAAGGTCACCTCGGCATCCACCATGAAATTACAGCCAATCAAATGTTCTTCGGGATAAAAACCATGAAAAGCGTGGCATCTAACATCTCTTAAAGCAACCGTTTGTATATACATTTGAACTTAAAGTTTGGTAGCGCAATATTAGCTAATTTTTATTTAGGGATTGAGGTATTTTGCTAACTTTGAGGATAACCATTTATAAACCGTTAATCCGCTAAACCTATTTAAAAAATGAGTAAATCTGCGAAAAAAGACCTTTACGAAGCACCTGATTATTATTTGTTAGACGAGCTTTTATCTGAAGAGCATTTGTTGATTCGATCGACAGTGAGAGATTGGGTAAAAAAAGAGGTAAGTCCAATTATTGAAGATTATGCGCAACGTGCCGAGTTTCCAAGGCAGTTGATTAAAGGTTTGGGCGAAATTGGTGCCTTTGGCCCTACCATTCCTGTGGAGTATGGTGGTGCTGGATTAGATTATACTGCTTATGGGATCATTATGCAGGAAATTGAACGTGGAGACTCGGGCATTCGTTCTACGGCATCTGTACAAGGATCTTTGGTGATGTACCCTATTTATGCTTACGGCACAGAAGAACAACGTAAAAAATATTTACCAAAATTGGCTACTGGCGAGTTGATGGGCTGTTTTGGACTAACAGAACCTGATCATGGCTCCAATCCAGGCGGCATGGTAAGTAATATCAAAGATAAGGGCGATCATTACTTATTGAATGGCGCTAAAATGTGGATTTCCAATGCTCCTTTCGCAGATATTGCGGTAGTTTGGGCAAAAGACGAAGAAGGTAAAATCAGAGGGATGGTGTTGGAGCGTGGCATGGAAGGTTTTACGACCCCTGAAACGCACAACAAATGGAGCTTAAGGGCTTCGGCTACTGGTGAGCTAGTGTTTGATAATGTAAAAGTGCCCAAAGAAAACGTATTTCCAGAGATAAAGGGCTTAAAAGGTCCTTTGGGATGCTTAAACCAAGCTCGTTATGGTATTGCTTGGGGTGCTTTGGGTGCCGCTATGGATTGTTATGATACCGCTTTACGTTATTCGAAAGAACGTGTTCAGTTTGGTAAACCTATTGGTGGTTTTCAGTTGCAACAGAAAAAGCTTGCCGAAATGATTACCGAAATCACAAAAGGTCAATTGTTAGTTTGGCGCTTGGGTAAACTGAAAAGCGAAAACAGAGCCTCGGCAGAACAGATCTCAATGGCTAAACGTAACAGTGTAGAAATTGCGTTGGATATAGCTCGTAACGCTCGTCAAATGCTAGGTGGTATGGGCATTACTGGCGAATATTCGATCATGCGCCATATGATGAACCTCGAATCGGTAGTGACTTATGAAGGTACACACGATGTACACTTGCTGATTACTGGTATGGACGTGACTGGAATTAATGCATTTAAGTAAAAATTAGTGAAGCGAAAAGCGTTTAGCGGATGGCGTTGATAACACGAATTAGCCAAACACCATACGCTAAACAATAGACATAACAATGAAGACATTTAAAAAATATATACTCCTACCCGCTCCTCCCGAAGAAGTTTATTTAGGTTTAACCAAAGCACAAAGCATCCAGTTATGGACAGGTGCCGAAGTAGAGTTTACAGAGGAAGTGGATACGGAATTTTCTTTTTGGGATGGTGATATTGTAGGGAAAAACCTTGAATTGGAACCTGGAAAGAGAATAGTACAACAATGGTATTTCGGCGAGGAAAATGAACCCTCTATTGTAACCATTAAATTGCATCCCGACAAGAAAGGTACTTCTTTGGAATTTGTACAAACCAATATTCCTGATGAAGATTTTGAAGAATTTACAGCAGGCATTAGCGAATATTACTTAGGAGGCTTGGCTGATTTCTTTGAGCTGGAAGACTACTAAGCCTTAGAGTACTTTAGAAAAGAAGCTAAAAACATGACCAAAGACGAAATCTTAAGCTTAGAGAATAGACTTTACAAAGCGATTAAAGAAAGCGATGTACAGGTGCTTGATGAATTGTTGCATGAAGATTTGCTTTTTATTGCTCCAAATGGAGATGTGGTTACCAAAGAAATAGACTTAAAGACTTATCGTGATGGTGACCTAAATATAAATGAACTTACACCTGAGGTCGAAAATCTAAACATTATCGATGATCTGGCAGTGATTACCTTAACAATACAATTAAAAGGAAGCTACAAGACGGCACCGTTTGGGGCTAAATTTCGCTATATCCGATTTTGGAAGGCCTTTGCCGAAGGGGTTAAAGTTGTTGGCGGAAGCGGAACTCAAATCGAAGTGTAGATTGTAAAACCCATAAAAGATAAAATGTTAAGTGAGCTCGACCATTTTTATCTAAAGCAGGAAGAACCCATTAAAAGTACCTTTTTGGCCTTAAGGGACATTATTTTGTCGGTGGATAAGGATATTACGCCCGAATGGAAATATAAACTCCCTTTCTTTTACCATCAAGGTAAAATGCTTTGTTATTTATGGATACATAAAAAGCACCTCCATCCCTATATTGGTTTTGTAGATGGACATTTGCTTCATGATGAAGACTTATTGGTAGAAAAACGGGCACGGATGAAGATTTTATTGATAGACCCAGAAGAAGATTTGCTTGTAGAAAAAATTAACACCCTGTTAAAGGAGGTTTTGTATCTTCGACAAAAAAGATAAATTACCATTCATGAAACGCCTTTCCTATTTTATACTCCTTTTAGCTATTTCTTCCCTTAGTTCTTGTACTCGATACCTATTCCCGTCTATGGTGGGTAACGATGTCGTTTATCAGCCTAAGCCAATGGTTGCTGATAGTGTGGGCTCAAAGTTTAATATTACTGGCGGCTTTGCGAGTTCAGATGGTATTCATGATGAAGGCGATGTGAGTTTGGGCTATTTAAGTTTGACAAACGCTCATACTTTTAAGGATTTTAATTTCTCCTACGGTTTATTAGGTTATTTTGGGAAGGCTGCCAAAACTCACGTTCCCGAAGACCCTAAAGGAAGTGATTTTGTAGAGCTCCCTCCTTTTAACAAATCGACTTCGGGTTTGGGTATCCATACCTCCATTGGTTACCATATCACTTCCGATCGTGGTAACGCTGATTACAGAATAATTAACTGGGAAAATGCGGTAACCAGAGAATTTGGTGAGTATCTTGATTTCAGAAACCAACTTTATGGAGACCTGACCTATAAGAGACTGATGGTTTCTAGGAACAAATTATTATGGACTACAGGGTTCTCCTCTGAAATTATCTTTCATCACCGAAGGGACAAAGATATCAAACACGCATTTAAGCTATTTCTGGGCTTTTCCCCCAATCTAGGTAAGAGCTTTGATAATAAGATTAAAACGGCAAATTATGCCGTGAACGATTCGGAAGTTGGTCGTGGTAATTTCCAGTTAACTTACTTTTTCTCTTTCAAGCAATTCAACCTAACCAGTCAAGTTGATTTTTCACGTCTTTCGGCAAATATTGGCCTTGGCTATTCCTTCTAAAACAATTTCCGCCGATTGCTGTTCCCTAAATAAAATCAAATATCATGGGAAAATCATTAGGCATTTTATTAATTGTAGTTGGATTGATCATGCTCGTATGGAGCGGCTTTACCTATACCAAAAAAGAGAAAATTATTGATGCAGGAGCTATTCAAATTACGGCAGATAAACAAGAAACGGTAAATTGGCCTCCGTATGTGGGTGCTATAGCGATGGTTGCTGGCGTGGTGATTTATGTGGCAGCAAGGCGTAGGCAATAAAAAAAGCCAGCTAACGGTCTCGTTTCACTGGCTCTAATAATGCAAGGTTTTTTATTTTTGAAACATTAATACATTAAAATTCATTAAGAGTATGGCTTAACTTTCTTAATTCCTTAATGGATTTTATTCAAGCTACGATCAAGCAGTTTTTATTTTTGAACCATTAAGACATTAAATTTCATTAAGGGCAGGGCTTAATTTTCTTAACGCCTTAATGGTTTTTATTCAAGCTCACGACGAAGCATTTTTTTTTGAACCATTAAGACATTAAATTTCATTAAGAGCAGGGCTTAATTTTATTAATTCCTTAATGGTTTGCTATTCAAGCTAGGATAAAGCAGTTTTATTTTTGAAACATTAAGACATTAAAATTCATTAAGAGCAAGGCTTAACTTTCTTAATTCCTTAATGGTTTGCTATTCAAGCTAGGATAAAGCCGTTTTATTTTTGAAACATTAAGACATTAAATTTCATTAAGAGTATGGCTTAATTTTTCTTAATTCCTTAATGGTTTACTATTCAAGCTAGGATAAAGCCGTTTTATTTTTGAAACATTAAGACATTAAATTTCATTAAGAGTATGGCTTAATTTTTCTTAATTCCTTAATGGTTT
>NZ_JAELTX010000192.1 GCF_016429065.1 Pedobacter sp. ASV17 | reverse complement strand
CCCTTGCCTCTCTCTATTGTTTTTTGGCCAAGCTTTACTTCGTAGCTTACTTGGCAGTTGGTATAGGGTAAATTTTGTTTATCTGAGAACTGTATTGTGGTACTTATTTTTTGTTGGTTGTTTTCTGTGCTGAGTACATTGCTTGATTTGGTGAATACCTTGTTTGCCCACGAATTTCCAATCTTGATGGTTTTGTCGAAATAGAACTCTGGTCCAGCATTTCTCATCCACTGTGTGTATGCTCTGATACGGTAGTTCCCCTCGCTCAACGAATCGATTAACTTAAAATCTCCCCAAGTAATACCGCTTTTCATGGGCAGTTTCAGTTGCTTGGTTACTGAATCTTTTTCGTTGATCAGCTCAACATACAACAGTCCGCTAATGGTCGAGGGCAGTCCAGTTTTTGCATTGATGGTATAAGCCTTAAACCAAATGTCATCACCCACAGCGTAGTAAGGCTTGTCTAAATGTAGATATACTTTTTCTTGCGCTTGCTTATTAGTGACATCATCTAATTTTTTAAGGAAACTGCTCAAATTGGCATCTTGCGCCCGTAGAGAAGAAGTACTAATGATACTTAAAAGAGCTGCGCCCAGCGTTAGGAGTTTAATTTTCATTGGAGTATTTTCATTTTAATGGCAAAGAAACCTATGAAAAGCCTCCTTACACTATAGTGGTTCATTTGTGTTAAAGCTTTGCCTTTCGGGTTGATTTGTTGAGGTTTATCATAACTCAAGATACAAAAAAGCTAACCTTGTAACAAACTATAGACTATTATTTTAGTTACAAGGTTCAAAAGATGGTTAGAAATTATTTTTCCACATCATGCTTTCCACTGGGCGAGTGGTTTTATTGCTGTATTTCGCATTGTCTTTAGTGTTGTACATCTTTTCTATTTGTCCTTCTACTACAAAGTAAATAAGTTGGCCAATAGGCATGCCTGCGTAAATTCTTACAGGTTGTACACACGAAATCTCTAATGTCCAAGTATTGCAAAAGCCAACATCTCCCTTGCCAGCGGTGGCATGTATGTCGATGCCGAGACGACCAGTGCTGCTTTTTCCTTCTAAAAAAGGCACATGGCCATGAGTTTCTGTGTATTCTACGGTTACACCCAGGTATAAAGTTCCTGGTTGAAGCACAAAGCCTTCCTTTGGAATTTCAAAATGTTCTATTTTATTGTGAGCTTTTGCATCTAATACACGGTCCTTGTAAGTGGCCAAATACTTTCCCAAATGCACGTCGTATGAATTGGTGCCCAAACATTCTGGCTTAAAGGGTTCTATAATAATGGTGCCTTTGTCTATCTCCTCAAGTATCCGTTTGTCTGATAATATCATTTTTAAAGTTTTTTGGTCTAAATTATGATTAATTTAAGATACTTTTGTATTGATTTTCTAAATAGAGGATGCCCGTAGTTTTTGATTTAAAAATTGATGCCCATACCGAACTAGCCGTATGGAAAATTGAAGAAAGCCATGATCAATTGATGGCAGGTCTACAACTTAAACAGCACGAACTTGAAATTATCGATTCGTTTAAGAGCGACAAGAGAGCGCTACAGTGGCTAAGTACGCGTTTGCTACTTAGAACCATGCTGGATACCGAAGAATATATCGATTGCCAAATGGATGACCAAGGGAAACCTTACTTGGTCAACTACGATTATCATATCTCGTTAAGCCATTCTTACGACTATGCTGCGGTAATGATCAGCAGAGATCCGCAAAAAAAGGTAGGGTTGGATATGGAAATGATCAAGCACAAAATCAAACTGATCAGGCATAAATTCTTATCGGATGTTGAACTGGCTCAAAAGCAAATTGGCGACAATATTCATGGCCTGTACGTTTGCTGGTGTGCCAAAGAAGCTATCTACAAATGGCACGGTCGTAAGGAGTTGGAGTTTAAAAGAGATATCCATATCAAGCCTTTTAAATTAAGGGATGATGGAGAACTTACCGCGGTGGTTGACCTGCCTCAAGGAACAAAAGAGCTCAATGTAAATTATTTTAAGACAGAGGATGGCTACATGCTAGGCTATGTGATTGCGTAAGGATGATATGAACAAGGAAGTAAAATTTATTGATTGGGGTTTAACAGATTATCAGGAAGCTTGGGATAAACAAGAGCAAATTTTTGAGGAAACGGTTGCCTTAAAAGTGAAAAACCGTACGGAAAATACCCCAGAGCCAACGCCAAACTATCTCGTTTTTTGTGAGCACCCACATGTATATACCTTGGGAAAAAGCGGTCATCCAGAAAATTTATTGCTTGATGACCAAGGCCTAAAAGAAAAGGAAGCAACCTACTATAAAATTAACCGTGGTGGCGATATTACTTATCATGGTCCAGGGCAGATTGTAGGTTATCCGATATTAGATTTAGATAATTTCTTTACAGATATTCATCTTTACCTGCGCACTTTGGAAGAAGCAATTATTTTGACTTTGGCCGATTATGGCATTGCTGCTGGTAGGTACGAAGGCTATACAGGTGTTTGGTTGGATGCAGATAACGAAAAAGCTCGTAAAATATGTGCCATGGGGGTGCGCTGTAGCCGTTGGGTAACCATGCATGGTTTTGCTTTTAACGTAAATACCGATTTGGATTATTTTAAAAACATTGTTCCTTGCGGAATTGATGACAAGGACGTTACTTCTATGCAGCGTGAGCTAGATAGGGCGCTGGATATGGAGGAGGTAAAAGGAAAATTGAAAAACCATATTGCCAAGCTTTTTGGGATGCAATTAAAATAGTATTCAAAAAAATGTTAGCTAAGATTTTGATTTTTAGGCATAAGTATTATCTTTATCTTAACTAAAATTAAAAGCTATAAAACATGGATTACTCATCTGATTACTCTTCTGGAGGCATTGGTATCTTAGCAGGTATTGGTGCAACTTTCTTTTTTATTTATTTGGCCATTCTCATTGTAGCAATAGCTGGTATGTGGAAAACCTTTGAAAAGGCTGGCAAACCAGGTTGGGCTGCGATCATCCCAATCTACAATATCTACATTATGATTGAGATTGTAGGTAAACCAAGCATTTGGTTATTATGGTGTATTCTTCCTTGTGTGAATATCGTTTTTTCTATTTGGTTGATTAACCTGATGAGTAAAAGCTTTGGTAAAGAAGAAGGATTTACCGTTGGCTTGGTTTTGCTAGGTTTCATCTTTTGGCCAATTTTAGGATTTGGTAGTGCTAGATATCTTGGCCCATCAGCGGCAGAAGCACAACAAGGAGGCTTTGGCAACGATCAATTTGGTAATCCGAACAATCCGCCATTTAACCAACCTTAAGAAACTTGTTTTTTTTAAATTTATATCAGTCCGCGTTGCTACTTTTAGGCAAGGCGGACTTTTTTTTATTGCCCTGTCCTTTTAAATACCTCTTTGGGATTGATTGTCCAGGCTGTGGCTTTCAACGTTCGGTGTTGGCATTGCTGCGAGGCGATTTTTCACTGAGCTTTAAGCTTTATCCACCAACCGTGCCTTTATTGATTTGTTTCATTGCGACAGCCTGTACGTGGTTGTTGAAACTTAATCAAAATGCTTTGGCGCTTAAGGTGATGTATTTTGTTACGGGCTTTTTCATCTTCTTCAATTATATTTACAAGATGCTGTTTCAGCATATTCACTAAACAATTAGCATGGCAACACTTTCTTATTTGGCACTTGGCGATTCATATACCATAGGCGAAGCGGTAGAAGCAAACGAATCTTTTCCCTACCAACTGGTGGAAGTTTTAAAAGCCGGGAATGTTGATTTTGCAGCACCTAAAATCATTGCAAAAACAGGATGGACTACCGATGAATTACGTCATGCCATACAGCAAGAGCAAATTGCCAATAGCTTTGATTTGGTGACTTTGTTGATTGGCGTCAATAATCAGTACAGAGGTTACTCACAAGACACTTATCGTAAGGAATTTGCCGAACTGCTGGAAATGGCTATCGGTTTTGCTGATGGGAATAAAGCTAATGTATATGTGGTTTCTATCCCTGATTGGGCAGTTACCGAATTTGCTAAACAAAGTGGCCGAGACTTAAAAAGCATTAGCAATGAAATAGATGCTTTTAACGAAATCAATAGGCGAGAAACTGAAGCCAAGCAGGTCACCTATGTAGATATTACGCCTGGCTCTAGGCAAGCCTTGAAAAAGCAAACACTAATAGCCTCCGACGGTTTACATCCATCGGGTAAAATGTATGCGGAATGGGCGCAACAAATTGCCGAAAATCTTTCGGAAAAGAATTAGACAATGAAGTCCTTTTTCGGTATGACTTATTTAGTGAGTTGTTATGCTCGCCCTTTCACTTAAACTGCTCTAGAAGTCAGGTAAATATAGTCGGCCGAAATGGTCTTTAAAAATTGCATTTCATTCATTCCTTCTGGAATAGTTACCCCCAAGTGTCCAGAAACTTTTGCTGCCATTTGATAAATTAGCTGTGCGTTTCTAGTGGTGTAATAGGTTTGAACTACTTCATGGATAAGCTCTATGTCTCTATCGCTTAGGATGGTAACATTTTCAAAGGTAGCGGTATATTCGCCATCTTCTACCGGGTGAAATGCAATATGTTGCATCTTAGTTGCAGGAGTAGTTTTAATAAGCGTTGTGCCCGCAACAATATCACCAATACGTTGTTTTTTGTCAGAAACAGCCACACTGATAAAACCCAATAAATTAGCGGTTAGTGAAAAATCAACAATCCTAAATACCCAACGCATAAAGTATTGCCCAATAC
>NZ_JAELTX010000191.1 GCF_016429065.1 Pedobacter sp. ASV17 | reverse complement strand
CCTTTTCATTGGTATAAGTGTACTTACCCTTGCCTTTATTCTCTAGAATTGTCTCCGTCTCGTTAGCCGTAACAATATTCCTGATGTCGATGGTCTGGCTATTTCCATTGCCGTCAACATAGGTAAAAGTATTTGTGGTGCCGTTATAGCTAACGTTGCCACTTGCGTTCTTCACAATATTATCGATGATGTTCTTTACATCGCTGTTATTAACAATCTCCTGAAAGTTGTTCTGAACGTCACCAATAACATCAATATCTACCTTCTTGCCCTTTTCATTGGTATAAGTGTACTTACCCTTGCCTTTATTCTCTAGAATTGTCTCCGTCTCGTTAGCCGTAACAATATTCCTGATGTCGATGGTCTGGCTATTTCCATTGCCGTCAACATAGGTAAAGGCATTTGTGGTACTGTTATAGCTTACGTTGCCACTTGCGTTCTTCACAATATTATCGATGATGTTCTTTACATCGGTGTTATTAACGATCTCCTGAAAGTTGTTTTGAACGTCGCCAATAACGCTGATCTTCGTACCAGAACCAGAGATGATATTCCCATTGATGTCGATATCGCTTTCATTATAATAAGTGTAAAGTCCAGTGTTTTTACCGTTTTTCAGTTCGGCAACAACTTTTGTGACCGTCTCTGTTCCCTTTACGATACCTTTAATGTTAATGGTTACTGGGTTTCCCGAAGTATCAACATAGGATATCACATAAGTAATAGGATCATACTTGATATTGGTAGTTTCTCCTTTTCCAACCAATATCCATTTTGAACCATCGTTATAGTAAACACCAGGTACCACATCGCCTGTGGTAGCAGTGTTGTAGGCCACCATACCCGCGGTATGTACAGACAACGGTGTTGCAGCATTAGTTGAACTCAGCGCAATTCGACTTACTAACAAAGCCCTATTTTTACTTTCGAGCTCTAGAATCGCGTCTTTATTAGGCAGCTTATTGCCAGTAGAAGACCCATCGCCTATTCTCTGTTGAGCAGCAGCAGACAATGCGCCACATGTTAATGCAAGAAGAAAGATCAGTCGTCTTTTCATTTCGTTGTTGTTTGGTGGGTTTTCCTTAATAGAATATAATGGACAATAGCCCATTCCTATTTTTTATGTATATGTAACAGAAGCCAAACTATCGCTCATCTCTTCAACCAGAAACAAGTTCATCTACCTTCTATACAGTACAGACACTAAGCCCTATATACAAGGGGGGTGTCCAAAAAAATAAATTTTAATGATGGTATGAACTTAGCTGGAATCGAATTTTCCGAAGTGCTATTTTGATATACTCATGTAGGGTATGTGAAGAAATGTTCATCTTTTCAGCTGCCTCCTTATAACTTAGGCCTTCTTGGTGACAAAGGATATAAGCATTTCTTTGATTGGGAGACAATTTAATAAGCGCTTTGCTAAGTTGGTCCTTAACATCCTTATAATATAAATGCTCTAGCGTGCTATCCTCACAAACCTCAGTTGAACAGATCAGTGCTTGCATGCACCTCTCCTGTTGAGCAAGATTACGGAGCGTATTAAAACAATGGTTACGTACCGTTTTCCCTAGATAGGCATTAAAGTTATCTATCGTTAAAAAGATCTCTCTTTTCAACCATAGTTTTAAAAAAATTTCCTGTACAAGTTCTTTTGAAAGTTCATCGCTATAGGTTATTTTTTTTCCGAAGGCAAAAACCTTTTGATGATAATGTTCAAATAAAATAGAGAACGCAGCCTGATTCCCGCCAGCGATTTTTTTTAGCAAATCGCGCTCGTTTAACAATTGTTCAATTGCCATAAGTAGTATGTTTTTCAAGGGTATGACATACCTGACTCAAAAAACAAGCCAATATCAAAACAATGCTAAAAAAGCGCTAAAAACATGGATAGAAAAAGAAATTAGCTATTTATCATGACGATTTTTTTCTACTTCACCCCAATTTATGTGCAAGTATGTCTACAAAATTTAGGGACAAAATATACCAACATCAGACGATTGGAAATCCACAAATCTCTCTACCAAAAGTCTAAAAAAATCAATAATGTTATGGGCGCTTTCCTTCAAAAATATTTTTAAGGATTTCACGCTGTTTCTCGTCTTCTAAGGCTTGCGGATCAGCCTCGTCAAATAACGCCATTAATTTTTCCTTTATTTCGTGTTCAAACAAAGGGTCTTTAGCATAGGCTAGTAATTCGCTTAGCTCTAAAGGAGATATTGCTTGTTGGAGGTACAGTTGAATCAGCTTTTGAAGTCTTGAAGAGGTTTTTTCCATACAAAGCGAAGAGAGATAGTATAAGTTTGTTTTTCGAGTTAACCAAAGATAATAAATATAAAAAGCGGACTGGTGGTTAAGGCTATATTTAACACTTAGAAAAGAACGAGATTTCCTTACAAAAAAAAAGACCCGCTCATGCGGGTCTTTCTATATCAACTAAAAGCAATGCTTATTTCTTGTCGTCGTCTTTTACTTCTTCGTAATCAACATCAGTTACAGTATCACCACCTTGTTGAGGCTCAGCTTGAGCTGCACCCTCTTGAGGTTGTCCTTCCTGTCCTGCTTTGTACATTTCTTCCGAAGCAGCATTCCATGCATTTTGCAACTCAGCTTGTGCAGCATCAATGTCTGCAAAGTTACGAGCAGCATGTGCATCTTTCAGTTTCTTCAAACCGTCCTCAATTGGAGCTTTTTTATCAGCAGATAATTTATCGCCAAACTCTTTCAATTGTTTCTCGGTAGAGAAGATCAATGCATCAGCCGCGTTGATTTTATCCGCCTCTTCTTTAGCTTGTTTATCTGCCTCAGCGTTAGCTTCAGCTTCTTGTTTCATTTTTTGGATTTCAGCATCAGTTAAGCCCGAAGAAGCTTCGATACGGATTTTTTGCTCTTTACCAGTTGCTTTATCTTTTGCACTTACGTGTAAGATACCATTAGCATCAATATCAAAAGCCACTTCAATTTGAGGTACGCCACGAGGTGCTGGTGGAATTCCATCTAACATGAAACGACCAATCGTACGGTTTTGAGTAGCCATTGGGCGCTCACCTTGTAAAATGTGGATCTCTACAGAAGGTTGGTTATCAGCCGCAGTAGAGAAAGTTTCCGTTTTCTTAGTTGGAATGGTTGTGTTAGCCTCAATTAATTTAGTCATTACACCACCCATGGTTTCAATACCTAATGATAATGGCGTAACGTCTAACAACAATACGTCCTTCACATCACCAGTTAATACACCACCTTGAATAGCAGCACCAATAGCTACCACCTCATCAGGGTTTACACCTTTCGAAGGCTCTTTACCAAAGAAAGCTTTTACCGCATCCTGAATAGCAGGAATACGGGTTGAACCACCTACCAAAATGATCTCGTCAATATCACCTACTGATAAACCAGCGTTTTTCAAAGCAGATTTACAAGGATCAATCGTACGTTTGATCAAATCACCAGCTAACTGCTCAAATTTAGCACGGCTTAAAGTACGTACCAAGTGTTTAGGGCCGCTAGCATCAGCAGTGATGTAAGGCAAGTTAATTTCAGTTGAAGTAGTGCTCGAAAGCTCAATTTTAGCTTTTTCAGCAGCTTCTTTTAAACGTTGCAACGCCATTGGATCTCTATGTAAGTCCATACCGTTCTCGTTTTTAAATTCTTCAGCCAACCACTCAATCAAAACATGGTCAAAGTCATCACCACCTAAGTGAGTATCACCATCAGTAGCTTTTACTTCAAATACACCATCACCAAGCTCTAACACCGAAACGTCGTGCGTACCGCCACCGCAGTCAAACACTACAATTTTCATGTCTTTGTGAGCTTTATCTAAACCGTAAGCCAAAGCTGCTGCAGTAGGTTCGTTAATGATACGTTTTACCTGCAAACCTGCAATTTCACCAGCCTCTTTAGTTGCCTGACGTTGTGCGTCATTAAAATAAGCAGGTACGGTAATTACAGCTTCAGTTACTTCCTGACCTAAGAAATCTTCAGCGGTTTTTTTCATTTTCTGTAAAACCATTGCCGAAATTTCTTGCGGTGTATATTTTCTATCGTCAATTTCAACACGAGGTGTATTGTTATCCCCTTTGATCACTTTATAAGGCACTCTTCCAACTTCTCTTTCAACTTCATTAAAGCTGCTGCCCATAAAGCGTTTGATAGAATAGATCGTTTTTGTTGGGTTTGTGATTGCCTGACGTTTTGCAGGCTCGCCTACTTTGCGCTCGCCGTTTTCCGTAAAAGCAACAATAGATGGCGTAGTACGTTTACCCTCGCTGTTTGCAATAACCACAGGTTCATTACCCTCCATTACCGCAACACAAGAGTTCGTAGTTCCTAAGTCTATACCAATTATTTTTCCCATTTTAATATATATTTTCTTAATTATTTTTTCGTTCTATTTCTTATTAACAAGCGATGTGCCAATAGGGTTTTGGCAGAATTTTGTCAAAAAAAGCGGAAAAAATGTAAACAAATCTCCCAACTTATGCTGACAGCTTGGCAGAAATAGGAGTAAAAAGTAAAAAGCTTGAAGTGTAAAAATGAGTTGAAAATGGCTGACAGTATTTAATGGCATTCGATAGCCCTGCTGTTCGCTGCTATCTTTTTGCGAAAGCCAGCGTGAAACTTCGTAAGTTTAACTTTCATTTATTATTGTTCTTCAATGGTAAAGTTGAGGGCTTCGCCGTTCAAAAACTTACGAAGTTTGGGCATCAGTGCCACAAAAAGGATATCCGCTTCCATCAGGTTTATGGCACAGCAGCCTATACAACAAAGAAAGGCATCCAGGACAAGCACAGAACTTCTCTCTTGCAAAAACCTCGTAGGTTTAACCT
>NZ_JAELTX010000190.1 GCF_016429065.1 Pedobacter sp. ASV17 | reverse complement strand
ATTTCAAACTGCCTTGGGGCAAAGTTCTCCCGCACTAAGAGAGCAAGCTGCAAAAGAAATTGAAACGGCACTTGGTTTTAAATCTATCTTAACAGAATATCAATCGTTAAAGGATAGCTTGCCCAACAGGGTAATGCATCACGATACCAAAATTAACAATGTATTGTTGGCTCAACATACTTATGAAGGTGTGTGTGTAATTGACTTGGATACTTTAATGCCCGGTAAATTTATATCCGATCTTGGCGATATGATGCGTACCTACCTTTGTGAGTTTTCGGAAAATGAAACCGATCTTTCCAAAATCACCGTACGGATGGATTACTTTGCGGCCATGATAGAGGGCTATCTGTCTGAAATGGGCGATATTCTAACGGAGACGGAAAAAAAGGCGATCCTATTTAGTGGCAAATACATCATCTATATGCAGGCACTTCGCTTCTTAGCAGATTTTCTGAATGGCAGTGTTTATTATCCTACTCATTATCCTTTGCAAAATCTGGATAGAACCAAAAACCAGTTCAAATTACTCATACAATTGGTTAAAAATGAAGAAGAACTACAGCAGTTAATTTCCAATTGCCTAGTAAAAAGCTAGGCTGCGAAACCAATCATCAAAGCAAACGAAAACAATATATCGATCCTTATCTCTCCCTTTGGGGAGATGAAAAGGCGAGATTAAGTCTCGATCTTATCTTTTAATTCGTCCTCCATATTCCTTATCGCCTCTTCTAAAGATTCTACTGATTCTTTTAAGGCACCCTTCATTTCTTCAAAAGTATTTTGCTTAATTTCACTGTCATCAATAATGTTTAAAATACCTTTGATATTCCCTAAATACCTGCGCACCCGATGAGAAATCACTGATAATAGTCGCTCTTTGATCCTATCCATATGCAGATAATTATTGCTTAACAATCTTAAATTCTGTTCTTCGGTTTAGCTGATGTTGTTCTTCGGTGCATTCAACTCCGTTTGCACATTTATTCAACAACATGGTTTCACCATAGCCAATAGCTGTCAGCCTATTCTTTTCAATCCCATTATTGATTAAGTATTGAACTGCAGCATCGGCTCTTCTTTGAGATAGTTTTAGGTTGTATTTATCATCTCCACGGCTATCAGTATGTGAGCCCAATTCTATCCATAGGGTTGGATTGTCCTTCATGATCTTCACCAATTTATCCAACTCCTTTGCAGCATCTGGCCTGATATCGGCTTTGTCAAAATCATAATAAATATTTTCGATCCTTATGGCCTTTTTAATGGTAATATGTTCCAAATAAAGATCTTTGGTTAAATTAACAGCTATCATAGGAAGTCCTTTTGTGCTTAAGGAAGCTAAGTCATTTCTAAAGCCTGTTTTTTCACCAGAAAGTTCATAATCTGCCGCTCTATCGAGATTAAATTTAAACCCACCAGTAGCATCCGTTTGGAATTGAAGCTGGCTACCTCCCTCTCTTTTCAAGGTTACCAGTGCGGCAGTTAAAGGTAAGCCAGTACCTTTTTCAAATACTATTCCTTTTAATTGATAAGCAGCCGATTTCTGCTTCGTAAAACGATAAATATCATCATCTCCCATTCCATCCTTACGATTAGAAGCGAAGTAGCCTGAGCTGTCCGTGTCAAATGCTAGGGCAAAATCATCTTGAGGTGAATTGATGGGATAGCCCACATTAATAGGCTGACTAATTTGTCCCTTTTTTATAGTGGCTACATAAATGTCAAGTCCACCCATGCCTACATAACCATCGCTACTAAAATAGAAGCTGTTAGCTAAATCAAAGAAAGGAGTTCTTTCATTTCCTTCACTATTTACTTCCTTTAAGTTTATTGGCAAGTCCCATTCTCCTGCCTTATTTTTAATGCTTACATAAATATCTGTACCGCCTATTCCTCCAGGCATATTTGAGCAAAAATACAGATGCTTTCCGTCGTTACTGATAAAAGGATCGCCGTTAGAATATGTAGTACTATTATACTTAAAAGCCTCTGCCTCCTTCCAGTTTCCATTTTCATCTTTTAAAGTGTAGTAAATACCGGTGGTAGCGATGGCCAATTTCCCTTTCACCGCAGCTACTTTTTGATAAATCATTTTTTCTGGCACTGTACTCATCGTAAAAAACATTTGCTTACCATCGGCAGTAAAGCTTGCTGGTCCAATGTGATAGCTCTTATCTTTTACCACAGGAAAATCTGTAATACGATCTCCTTTTTTCTTGACAAAGAGTTTTAAATAACACGCTCCAGTAAAACCGTCTACCTCTCTATTGGGTAGTTTTACGTCATCAAACTTAAAGAATGGCGCTTTTTGCTTAGTTGAAGTAACCGATGGACGATTGGAGGCAAAAACGATATCAGTACCATTTTTAACTGCTCCCCATTCTGATTGAGGACTATTAAGGGCTTTTTCATTTAAAATTTCTACAGTAGCGGCATCTTTCATCCACCGCACGGCCGAATCGCAAGACTGAATCCATCTGTCAATCAGCTCTGAACTTGTTTTTTGATCTATTTTCTGATATTTATCGTATTGAATTTTAGCTTCACTGTATTTACCATTTTCCTGTAGTGCCTTTGCATAAATGAGTAAGTCTTCTGGCTTACTATGCAGCTGTGCTACGGCTAAAGCAGCCCAGCTTTCCGTTTGTTTATAGTCTTGCTGCATTTTATAGCAAAAAGCTAACCTGGCCGCCACATACATAGTTTCCTTTTTTTTCCAAGCCTGCTCATAAAGTTCAATGGCCCTATGATAATTGTAAAGTTCAAATTGCTTATCAGCTTCTTTGATGACATATTGGGCTTTAACGCTTAGTTGTAAACCCAGTAGGATGATGGCCACTATCCAAATATCTTTCTTCATGTCATTAAAAGCTAATCATCTAACTCGCTAGAAATATCTAGGATTACTCAGTTTCAAATATTTTCTGCCAATGGTATAGCCTACAGAAATTTCATGGGTACCACCACTGTAGCTGCGCAAACCACCCAAAGAAAAATCATAAGCATAGCCTATACGTAAATTATCATTGGCAAAAAATTGCGCAGCAACGATTGCAGAGCTCATGATGCTCAAATCTTTTTGGAGATAACTTTTATTATATAATTTCAGTCCCGTACGATACGAACCTCCCAGCCAAATTTTGTCCTTTAAAATAAGAAAGGCCGTGGCATCCAAACTTGATATACTAGCCCTATCATCTTTGAGCAAAAAAGAAGGTTTAAGCTGTATATCTTCGTTCAGGGGAATTAACATCCCCGCAGTAAGATAATAATGGGGTTTAGGTTTAATGATAAAAGCATAATTGGTCATGCTCATAAATTGCGGGATCAAATTGTCTACCGAAAAACCTGCATAAAACTTTTCATTAGAAAAAAAAACTCCAGCCCTAGCATCAGGAACTATTTTACTTTGCATTCCTGGCGGCTGTTGACCTTCAAAATCATTAGGATTTAGCAACAATCCATCAATCCCCAATTGCATCACGCCTATACCTAAACCAAAGGCAAGCCTTCCTTCTCCATAGCTATCTGTCCGTATTCTATAGGCATAATTTGCGTAAGCTGCCAAGTTTTTTTGGGCACCTATTTTATCATTAGAAATTTGCAGGGCCAAACCTACATTCCCGTCATTTGCAATGGCATCTACAGCCAATGATAACGTCTTTGGCGATCCTTCTAAACCTGTCATTTGGTTTCGATAAAAAGCATGTACGTTAAGCTGTTCTTTATATCCTGCATACGCCGGATTGATATAAATTCCATGAAACATATACTGACTAACCTGCGCATCTTGTTGCGCATGAACAAATGTTGTCGCAAGTTGTAGTATAGCGATGATTAATAGGTATTTTTTCATGTAGTAGATGTTTTGAGCTTTACTGTTTATTGAAACTCCTTATAAGCGTAATGTATCCTTTAAAGACTTTCCAATCGCCGCCCTGAGTTTCTTTCACTCTTAGAACATAGAAATATGTGCCCTCATTAAGCCCCTCTCCAGTCCAGTTATTTTGATAGTTTTTGGTTCTGAAGACTTCGTTTTCCCAACGGTTAAAAATGGAGATCTCATTTTCTACAAATAGCTCTAATCCTCTAATTTCGAAAGTATCATTAACGCCATCACCGTTTGGTGTGAAAAGATTAGGCACAAAAAGTGTTGTACTGACAGCAGATAACTTGGTAAAGTAATTTCCATTTGCCAATGGATCAGTATCAAGCGGTACATCTATAACAGTATGCAAGCCGAGAGAAGGATTGATTGACTTTAGACCAAGCCATTGATCTTTTTGTTGATACCTTGAGATAGAAGCTGCTGCATCGTTAAATTTTGGTCCGTTGGTACTGCTATTGTGCTGTAATGAGAGTTTAACTTTATTGGCAGTGTTACCATAAATATGCCATACCCTGTCCATTCCCTGCATGGGATTTTTGACAGGCTTATTGGCCCCAAAATAGTCAAGCACACTGACGTACACTTTTCCAGCGGTTGCCGAAGTAACGGTTGCAGGTGTATAATCATAGGCCAGGATCCCTACAGGAAATTCGAAAACAGCACCAGCTTCAAATTCCTTGATGACATGGCCTTGAATGTTATTGCCTGTAATGATCATGCTATTTCTATTGGCATTGGTAATTTTGCCCTTGGCGTTAAAGGCCAAATTATTTCCATTTAAGAAAATATTAGCGCTGTTTATGGCCAAATTTAGCGTACCTCCAATATTAAGCTGTGCCGCTAATGCACCTACAGGATTTACGGTACCGTAACCTGGATCGGCTACATCGCCCAGTGTTAAGTTTTGTTGATTCCTATTTTCAATAATCAAGTCAATAAAATCCCCATTATTGCCGTCGATATAGGTC
>NZ_JAELTX010000018.1 GCF_016429065.1 Pedobacter sp. ASV17 | reverse complement strand
TTCGGTTTCCACCAAAATTGCATACCAGCTGGCAGCTTGCTTAAAATCTCGCATTAGACGATAGCATTCCGCTAAACGTTCCGTGGCTTTTAAAGTTTTCTTCTTTTGATAGGCCTCAGTATAAAGTTGTGAGGCCTTTTCGAAATTAAATATTTCAAATTGAGCATCGGCCTCTTTGAGTATATATTGCGATTTGGCCTCGATATTGGCAATTAACAAAGTGCTCAATAAAACAATGGTGATAATGGTAGTTCTTTTCATGGTATGAGTAGGCTTTAAATATTAAACCTCAGTTAAAAATATCTTTGTGATTTCATTCTTATTTGTTGGGGCTTGAAATAAAATCCAACTGAGATTTCGTGTGTGCCTCCACTCACTTGCGATAGGCTGTTTATGGAATAATCAAATGCATAACCTATCCGTAGTTGCGGGGTTGCAAAGAACTCTGTCATGGCCACTATTGAGTTTGAACGTGACAAATCTTTTTTCAAGTACGACTTATTGTACAGCTTTACGGCCGTACGATAACTTCCACCTAGCCAAATCCTATCTGCCAGCAACAAAAAAGCATTCAAATCTAAACTTGTGGGACCTCCCCTATCATCTTTTAATAAAAAAGATGGCTTAAGTTGTACATCTTCGTTTATTGGAAGTAGCACACCAGCAGTTAAGTAATAATGAGGCTTTTGTACTGGGAAAAAAGCAGATTGATTTTTGACCAAATATTGGGCGATTAAATTATCTACAGAAAAACCAGCATACCATCTGCTATTTGCATAAAACACACCTGTTCTTGCATCAGGAGCTATGCTCCTTTCTATCCCAATGGGAACCCTAGGGTCGTTAGGATCAATATAACTAAACAAATTACCATCAATGGTATTTTGAACCGCACCAATGCCTAAACCTAACGCCAACCTGCTATCTTCATCATCTCCAATTCTTAGTCGGTAAGCATAACTTAAATAACCAGACAAGGTGTTTTGTGGTCCTAATTTATCTGAAGCTATTTGAAAAGCCAAACCTACATTACCATTATTGGCAATGGCGTCAACCGCTAACGATGCACTTTTAGGCGCCCCCTTAATACCAGTCCATTGACTGCGATAAAAACTATGCAAGTTTAGTTCTTCTTTGTATCCCGCATAGGCTGGATTAATATAAATGCCATTGAACATGTATTGGCTATATTGTGCGTCTTGCTGTGCCTTACCTGCTAGCGCAATGCTTAGCAAAAGGAATAATATTATTTTTTTCATAGGTTTTGATTAAAATGGGGTCACTAGTCTTTCATTAAAGTTATCCAGCCTGAAAATATTTGCCACTTGCCCGTTGGATCTTTAAGCTTCAATATATAATAGTAGGTTCCGCCATTTAAGCCATAACCATCCCATTCATTTTTATAGGTTTTGCCTGTGCTTTTCCATACTTCGTTACCCCATCTGTTATGGATAACCAAGCTGTTTTCTGGGTAGTTTGCCAAGCCAGGTATGCGGAAAGTATCATTTTTACCATCTCCATCAGGTGTAATTATATTTGGAATTTGTAATCCCATTACCTGCTTCACGTGGGTAGAAGTATTATTAGCTAGGTTGGTGTCGGTTTCTGTACTTGCTACAGTGGCTGTATTACTTACGGCTCCTTCTTGGTTTGCCTTCACTTTCAATACAATATCTACACTTGCACTTGCGGCAATATTACCTATATTCCAAGTTAAGGTTCGGTTAGCGGCACTATAGTTGGCTATGCCATAGTTTGTATTTGCTGAAACATAAGAAAGTTGCGGAGGCAAGATATCTGTCACGATGGCTCCAGTGGCCAAATAACCTCCAATATTTTTCACTTGGATGGTGTATTCAAATTCGTCGCCAATGTTAGTGGCAGCCATAGGTGCTAATTTTATCACACTTAAATCAACTAGTGCCGCATTTACAATAGGTGTTACCGTAGCACTATTATTCCCCAAAACAGGATCAGGCTCATTACCACTAACGGTAGCCTTGTTTGCATACAAACCAGCTGCATTTACTTTAGCCGTAATTTTAAGTGTAGCAATTTGCCCTACCGCTAAATTTCCAATGGTCCATATACCGGTAGTGTTGGAAATTGTTCCCGTTGTTACCGAAGAATTGATAAAGGTATAGCCGTTTGGCAGCTGATCATTAACCATCACTCCAGTGGCATTATTTGGACCGGTATTGTTTACCGTGATGGTAAATATTACGTTACTACCAATTACTGGACTAGCATTATCAACCGTTTTAGTTATACCCAAATTAGCCTGCAATGCCCCCGGTATTGGCGTAACGGTAGAGGTGTTGTTACTCATATCTGGATCTGTTTCGTTACCACCAATTACCGCTTTGTTAGCATAGCTACCGCTAGCTTTTATGGTTGCTGTTACGGTTAAGGTTGCTGTTGCGCCATTAGCAAGATTGCCTAAAGTCCAAATACCAGTACCTGCATTATAAACACCAGCAGTAACGGTAGAACTCACAAAAGCATAGCCGTCTGGCAACAAATCATCCACTTTTACGCCTGTAGCATCCACCATGCCCAAGTTTTTAGCCGTTATCGTAAAAACAATATTTGAGCCCACCAACGGTGCTGCGTTAGTTACCGTTTTTTCAATACTTAAGTCAACACAATCGACTGTTTTTTTCGTAAAAAATGCAGTGGCATCAACCACATTTGGCAGTATTAAATGATTACCTAAGTTGATGCAAATTGGCGCGCCACCATCGGCCCCACTACATGTACTAGACCAAACTCCTGGACTAAGCTGCTGACAAACAAAACACGAAGCATTGTTAAAAGCACTTTGATCAGTACCCATACCATTAATGTTGGTTGCCGCATTATGCTGCAAGGTAATATTGGCCGCACCTGCTATATTACTGCTGATTTGCCAGGTCCTATCCATTCCCTTGGTTGCAAAAGTGGTTTCTATAGAGGCACTTGTAGCATAATCTTTCACTTGTACATTGATATTTCTAGCTACTGCTTGGTTGCTCACGGTTACCGGCGTATAATCAAAGCCAGCAATACTTACCGGAAATAGGAAAGAAGCATTAGTGGCTAAATTTTCTTTAACGATGACTCCGGTACCATTGGTAACCACATGTTTTGAAACATCGAAACCACTAAAAATGGCATCATCATCCAATACGACATCAAAATTGCTGAGAAACAAATGACCAGTTGTAAATTTAATGGTATTGGTAATACGGGTATTTCCTGTTAAAGAAACCCCATTAACATTGTCAATTTCTATGTTAGGTAAAGAAGGGTTGATACCCGAAGTATAACCTCCGTTTAAGGTTTGCTGCAAGGGATAGCCGGCATATAGTGGGTTATCGTTCTTAAAGATAATTACACCAGTACCCGTTTGGCCGTTACTTGGTAGCGAAACGAAACGAGCAGCAGGATCAATGTTCATGTTTTTACCATAAAAAATGGCTGTTGCGCCATCTTCTATGTAAACCACCGCATTGGGGCCAAAAGTAACATCGCCATACCAGGTTACCGGTGTCCCCGCATTGATATCGAAGCTATCGTTAATATAGGTAGCGGATTGTCCATAGCTTACGAGCCAGAAACAGCATATTACACATAATGACAATAATTTTTTCATTTTTATTTTCTTTTACCTCTACCTCTAATTACTTACTCTATTTCTTATTGATGGATTGGCAATAGCACAATTTTCCAGCACTACGGTTACGGGTAACCTTACGCTCTCACAACCATTGTTTACTGTTTGGGTAACATAATAGGTGTGTCCGTCTATCAAAAGTGTACTTGCTGGCAAAACCGTAGTGCTTACAGCATCGGTGTACCATTTAATGTTGTTACCTGTAACCGCTAGTGAAGCCAAAGACGTATAAACTGTGCCGCAAAATTTTTGGGTAGCTGCCGCTGTTGGTTTTACCGTACCTTGTTGCACCAGTACGTCATCGCTAACAGTACAACCAGTTGCATAAGTTACCGTTACCTTATAGGTGCCATATCCTGATGCACTGATATCTAAGGTAGGTCCTGTTCCTAAAACTGTAGGGCTGCCCACTTTTATCCATGAAAAAGTGGTATTTGGATCGGCATAGAAACCATTAGTATTTAGCGTATAGGAAACAGGTAGCGCAGGATCAATAATGTGGCACAACCAATCAGGGCCAAAGCCCACAATGGTACCTTGTGTACCTGTATGATCAAATACAATATTGGAATTATTACCGCCATCACTACTATTGATACCATAAGTTAAAGTATTTCCAGAAGCATTAATGTCTGTTAAAATACCATAATCAAAGAGTGTAAGCCCTCCCTGAACATTTAAACTGGCCTGACTGCCAGATGTGGTACTCTTTAAGGTAATGGTTTTACATGGATTACCCGATGCATAAAGTTTATTGGTTACAAATTGCTCGGCACCTGCCCTAAACTGATAGGTTTTACCTGCGGTTAGCACCAAGGTACCAATGCTATTACCAACGGTATTGATGTAACCACCCCCCATAAAAGTAATGCTGTTGAATTTTGTATTGCTGCCAGCTGTATTCGCATAATTGCTATTACCATAGCCCCAGGATAAACCCGCCATGGTGGAATTGGGATTGGTAAAATAAACATCGTACATGTCCATGTTGGAAGCCAAAGTAATGGCGGGAGTACCGGTGAACGAGCCGGTGAAATACACCTTTGAGGTACCTGCTTCTAATTTAGTACCAGGCAATACCATCATAAAAGCCCAATTATTATTTGCAATGCTAATATTCACCCTCGAATTGTTCAATTTTAAGGTACGCAAAGTGGTTGTGGTAGATTGAGGCGCGTACCAATCGAAAATTCTGAGGGCACTGAGCGTTTTGCCATCGGTATCAAAGGTTCCCCTTAGCAAATTGATTTCATCAAATATCGCATCATCAGCTAATTTTAAAGTACCATTGCCGTTTATACTGGCCCGTTTGCCACCTCCAGCAAAAGTCAAACTTCCTCCATTGCTGGTCAAGGTTTCTACCATGCCGGTTGCGGGTCTAAACTCTGTTAAAATATTCCATGAAATACCGTTTTGCAACACCATAGAGCCATAAACAGCTAAAAGTGCTCCTCCGCTGAAAGTTGGTGGTACAGAAGTACCGTTGATGGTAAAGTTGTGTACAAAAGTATCCATAGTAGGAATTGTGACCGTTTTTGAAGCGGCCGTAAAACCCGAATTAGCATCAAAAAAAACATCATCGTTTAAATCGGGCATACATTCTCCGCCCGCACCACCCGATGTAAGCGACCAATGCACATTGTCTGTCCAAGTTCCCGCACCACCTACCCAATACAATCTTCTAACACTATTGGCAGGAAATGTCCAGCCCGTATTGCTTACTACGTCTGTAGAGTTAAGTGCCACGAAATTGGCTCCTCCCTGGCCTTTGGAGTTGGAAATAATTGCATTCTGCACATTTACACTTGCCGTAGCCGGCATAGAAAGTATAAACTGCAAGGCATTGGTAGAGCCGATGGTGACGGGTTGGCTACAATCGGTACTTCGGGCATTAAAGCTTTCGCTAATGATCAGCGCTTGACCGCCTGTAAAATCATAAGCCTTACCAGGGGACAGGGTGATGCTGTTATACCGGCCTTGTTGCAAACGGCCATTTCCCCTAAAAGTGACATTGTGAAAGCTGGTATTAAAAGAGTTCCCAATCATACCCGCTGTAGTATTGGTAGTAGCCGGGTTTTCGAAAATTACATCGTAATATTGCTGTGTATACAGGGCACCTAATCCTTCGCTGGAACCGGTCAATTGCTTGGTGAAGTGGATTACCGAGGTCCCTCCTGCTACGCTTACCTGGGTATCACCCGTATCAAAAACACTGCCTGTTACATAAATATGTGAAGCAGTTAGTTCTACACCTCTGACCAAACTGGAAGATGCACCACCCGCATTGCCGTAAAAATTTAACAAGGTTACTTTTTTATTGTTGGTATTAAAGGTCCCCCCCGCAAATGTAACTGATGCCGTACTTTCAAAATCATCAACCAAGGTGATTTTATCTGTAGCAGCCACACGACCTGCGATGTTTACATTTACGTGTTTAACATTGTTTGAGGTGATGGTTTGATTGCCTCTAGTGGCATAGCTTACCGTAGTATTTAACAGCATCCCGCTCTGCCAAATAGCTGAGCCAGTTACGGATATATTATTGCCTGTGGCGGCGCTTACCGTTGGGGGATTGGAGCCTGCTATAAAACTGATATTTCGGCAAGCCGCAGGCATATCAACATTTACTACCTGTGCAGCAGCCGTAAAACCAGATGCATTGTCGAAAACCACATCATCGTTTAAACTTGGCACGCAGGTGCCCAGTGTTCCACCACTAGTTAGCGACCAGTGGTTGTTGTCGCTCCAATTACCTGCACCGCCAATCCAATAATAGGTTTGTGATATTGGTGCCGTAAAATTCCAGCCTGTATTGCCGCCAGCATTATAACTGTTTAACTGAGCATTAAAAGTTTCGGCAGGGTTTGCATCACGAGCAATAGCAATATCACTTATGCTGGTATGGTAAACGTTGGCCATTGCGCCAGCCATCATTTTCATATTAGCTACAGCTCCTGCACTGGTAGCGCGAAGGTTGCTATAGGCTGCACAACCATCGGCAACAGTTCCCAAGTTAATGCTTTGGGTAATGGTTTGCGTAGCACCACTGGGCAAGGTTAAGCTTTTGCCCGTTGCCAAAAATAAATTGGCAATGGTATGCGCATTTTTTTGTAGGGTGGCTACCCCCTTAAAAGTGAGGTTGTGGAGAAAAGTAAAAATTCCGTTAACGTTTGTATTGGGGTTAATACCTGCCCACGTAGAATTTGGATTTTCAAAAGTAACATCATAAAAGGATAAAGCATTAGCTCCGCTAAGCCCATCTTTACTGACTGCATTATATAAATTTACGTCCATGTTACCCGTAAAATGCAAATGGGAAGTACCAGGCTGTATGTTTAAATTGGTACCTGTGTGAAATAACGCACCTGTAGCTATATAAACTTGCGAACTGCCCAGCATTAGAGTTTTTGAAGCAGTGCCCGAAGCGGCCAAGGCTCCCGCATCAAGCTGTTTTCCATCGGTATCAAAAGTTCCGCTGATCAAGGTGAGCGTATAAGCATTGTTTACTTTCGCATTATCCAGCAAGCGTAGCGTTCCTGCACCATCTATGCTTACATTATTGTTAAAAGCCACGCCGTTTAGTGTTGCCGTTTGGACGCCAACTGGCTTAAAGCTTACTGGTGCATTAAATAACACACCCGATTGCAAAAGCATATTTCCGTAAACGTTAAGGGTAGTTGAACCTGCTCCTGCAATAATAGGAGCATTAACCGCTCCGTTAATGGTAAAATTACCAGCCAAGGCAGGCACATTTACGGTAACCGTTTTAAGTGCATTGGTAGCCCCAAAACCTGAACTGGCATCAAATATCACGTTATCGGCACTGCCTGGCACTGTGGCATAATAGGTACTGCCCCCACTGGTAGTAGCCCAATGGTTTAAATCGCCCCAGTTGCCACTACCGCCTACCCAATAGTAATTGGCTGCCTTGGCAGTCCCTACCAGTAGCGACAGCACGAAGAAAATATATAAAAACTTAAAACTATTCATGCAGATCTGTCCAAAGTACTAATCGAATCCTATTATTATTTAACTCTTGTTCTTAAGCTGGGGTTAGCCATTACAGGAGCCATCTTTATTAGCAAAACATTGTCTGTACTGGTGCCACAGCTATTGGTAATTTTCCATTGTAATTCTGTCCTGTTCCCCGAATTAAGTGAGATGGTGGTATTATATTTTGTATTATCAGCAATGGATATGTCTCCAGAAATCACAATCCATTCACCTGTTGCGGTTTGCGGATCATTTGCGACCATGGTAAATGTTATTGGATAATTGCCCCCCTTCTGTTGGTCAGGTCCGGCATTGGCAACCATTGGCTGTTCTACAACCACCTGTGCCAAGGTTCTGGTCGGGCTTACACAGCCTGTTGCGTCAACCACCAGCTCTGCATAATAACTGCCGCTCAACAATAAGTCGGCAGGGTTCAAAGGGACACCACCCGCCGCTGCCGTGTACCATTTAATGGACGCATTTCTTAGGGTCATTTCATTAGCTGTAGAAACATCTACAGACAAATTGGCTATTGTTTTAGAATCGTTTGCACAAAATTTATAGGCATTTGCACCGGCGCTGAGCACTACGTTTTTGGGTTTGTAGCTTACGGTTATTTCATCTGGCACCTTGCATTGTTGCGCAATAGGCAAGCTAGGGTCATAAATAATTTCGGCTTTATAAACACCATCGTAGCCAAAGTTTCTCACATCAATAACGGTGGTGGTAGTGGGTACATTTAAGTCCACAAAAGTTCCAGCAGCGTTTTTCTTATACCAAGTGTAGCTACTGGTTGGCCCGCCAGAAAAATTTGCAACAAGCTGATAGGTAGCGGGATCGGCATCATTTATTGTGGTACAAGAAAAACTATCGGGCAACCCAATTAAACCTGGCAATTGCCCAGGAACAGCCTCTTCAACATTTTGGTTATTGCCTAACTGCGTACTGTTGGCATATAAAAGTAAATGGGCATTAGAAGCGATGATTCCGCCTATGCGAATAAAATCGTATTTGTTGCTATTGTTGGGATTGCTGTAATTAATGGTAGCCTGTGTGGTTTGGCTACTGCCGGTTTCGCCACCAACACGTATACTGTTTAAATAACAAGGTGAACCACTAAGCAACAGGTAATTGGCAACCGCCTGCGTAGAACCCGTCTGCAGGTTGAGCGTAAGCCCGATTGGCTTTAAAAACAAAGTTCCAAAGGTATTGTTGTCGTTTATTGTTCTGGATTGGTTCAAAATAAGCTCATCGGCTATGATACCACCCTGGATATAATAACCACTACCTGGATATGCCTGTAACGGAACTATAATTTTACCGTATACATCATTGGCCTTACCATTAAAATTTTCGAGCACATTAATGGTAGAACCTCCAGCCTGTAGTCTTGCCGTTGCCAAATTGTAGTGAAACCAACTTCTTACGGTAATGTTGGAATTACGTATGTCTACAGAACGTGGATTAGTGGCATCATTAGAAACAAAGTCCTGGGTTAAATTCATAGTAAGCCCCGATGCCTTGAAGTCTCCTTTTTGTAACCAAACACCCTGTAAATTAATGGTCTGCACATTTAAATTCAATGCTACTCCATTTAGCTGGCACTCTGCATTGCCATCCCATAACGTAGCATTTGCGGTTACCGTAGCACCTGTTTGTATATACTTGTTATTGAACCTGATATTGCCGTTAAAAATCCAGTTTGCCGTAGGGCTGTTTACGGTTAGATAATCAAATTTAGCCAGCTGACTAGTGGTTAACACGCCATTATTAGCATCGCCCTGCAAAGTTAACCTGTTGATGTACATATTGCTTCCCAACTGTATGGTGTTGCCATAGGCATTGGCAATGGTATTCACATCGTTAACAATGGCAATTCCATCAGGAGCATCGGCATGCGCAATCAGGTTATTGAAATATGCTGGTATATTGAGTATGTTAATTGGCAGATTGCGGTTAGAAAAGCTGTTGAAATGAACGTTGTCGTATCTAGTGGGTACACAGCCACCTGGCGTTGGCGTTCCATTAATGTTAGTAGTCCAATTTAAGCCATTGTTCCAATTGCTATCGCTTGCGCCTGTCCAGTATAACTCTTTCGAAGCCGTGGGCGTGAAAGTCCAATTGGCTACATCAGGTCCCTGTATCCCTGTGGCGGTATATGTTTTCCCGGTAGTAAGATCGGCAGTAACACCTGTCATCCACACATTGGGTATTTTTACATTATTTAGGGCTTTAAAGGTGAAGCTTTGTCCTGCGGTTTTATTATTTACGTACATTTCCATCAGCCCCATACAATCGGCTGTGTGCGAAATAAAGTTTTGGTTAATGGTTAAGGTAACACCATTGTTTGCCGAAATGATGGCCATGGACTGTACTTCCATATCATTGGTGGTAAAGTTGTTTTGGAAGTATAATTCGGCCCTGCCCAAAACAGGCATCGCTTTTAGCAGGTTTGCGGTATTATTTGGAGCTTGTACAAAACTAGCATAGCTTGAATAAACATAGATATTATGGTAGTTTATATTAGAGCCACTAAAACCATAGCCAATGCGCTGGGCACTTCCAGCAGGGCTAACCGTAACATCATAATAGGTATAGCTATCGCCGGCATTAAATGAACCATTCGGATTCCTCATGGTAATGTGCGAGGTGCCGGCATCAAGCGTGCCCCCGCCAGGATAATCCCAAAAAGCAAGTGCAGAAATTGCGGAACTGCCAAAAATCAGGTGTCTGTTGCCGGGCGACATCGGATAACCCCAATAATCTGGCGAAAATGTCTCCGAAATATACACATCTTTGCTATTGGTATTTAAGGTACCGCTATTGAAATAAAGGTTTTGGCCCGTTGTAAGCTTGTCTTGAAGCACCCATCCGCCAAACCCCCTAAAATGAATGTTTTTTGTAAAAACAGAATTATTTGAAGTAATGGTTTCGCCTAAGCTTGGCGCATAGAAATAAACCACATCATTAACAGAAACGCCACTCTTCATGTACCAAGACCCATAGCAATTGATGCCCACGTTATTTGCAGAGCCCAAGGCAAAAGTTGCCTGGGGGAAATTATCCTGAATGGAGATGTTACGGAAATAGGCGGGCGTACTGGTAATGTTTACGGTGGCCCCTGTTACTACCGAATTGACATCAAAAAATACGTTATCATATTGGGTGGGAATACAGTAACCACCTGCGCCACCAGAGCTTGCCGACCAATTCATTTTGGTATTCCATTGATTATCGCCACCGGCACCTACCCAATAAATATTCTTTGAAGCGGGTTGTGTAAAACTGATCAAGCCTGTATTATCCCCATTATCAACCCCTATTACATTTACTTGTTGTGTGAGTGCATTGATGCCAGTAACACGGGTGTTTTTTAGGTTAATTGGCGCACCGGTTTGGTTGTTCAGTTTTGCCGTCATGCCCGGCACCGCTGGGTAATTGAAAGCATAAATTTGATAAAAACCGTTACAATCGGCCGTATTATCTATCAACTGGCTGGTTACAGTGAGCTCCGTATTAAACTGTATGAGATAATTTGCCGAGGAAGCCAGGCTTAGTTTGCCCACATTCATGCTTTCGAGGAAATACCCTCCGCTAATAATAAAAAACAGCTCATTAATGATAGAACCTGCCCCAGCAATTACCACCGTAGCATTCTGATTAGTATTATCTATAAAAACCTTGTTTACAGTGGTACCGCTTTTTGTCCTAAACTCATTCCCAGTAATATGAAATTGGGCGGTGCCTGCATTTAGGTTACCTATATACGACCAATTGCCTGCTGTTACCACTGCACTATTAGCTAAGGTAAGTGTAGCTGCAGGGTTTCCGTTGTCAACTGCGCCCTCCACATTAAACACTTGCAGACTAGGCAAATTTAATGGGGTGGTGCTGTTAAGCGTAAACCCTTTTGTATTGATGGTTTGTAGCAGAGGCACATTAAGCGAAGCGGTACCATTAATGCTTTGCGATTGCCATGCCGTGAAATTTAAGGTGAGCAAGTTGGGCATGTTTAACACGGCATTGTTTTGCATGACAAAGCCCCCGCTCTGAAATACGGCACCGTTATAATTGGCAATACCGTTGTTAAAGTAAGAGAGATAACTATTAACAAAATTTCCATCGATATTTAAGGTACCAGCACCGGATTTGGTGAAAGCCAAACCTAAATTGGCGCTATTAGGCTGAAAGGTAGCCGTAGTGCCTATTGGCTGATCAAGGGTAAGTCCATCGGAGGGACCGCTTCCAAAGGCCAGCACCACGAACGGTTGCAAAGTGACATTACCGCTCACTGTAACTCCATAATTGCCAATAATGCGGGGCGAATTACTGGCTGTTAAACCACCGTCGAAAATTAGGGATTTGATATACACACTGCCGTTTAGACCGATGATGGTACCAGCATCGTTATTTATTGCCGAGCCTGAAAAACCGGAAGAGGCGTCGATGATCACATTTGTTTCGGAAGTAGGGATAGAAGAGGGCGTGGTAGGTCCTTGTGTACCCGATTGAAAAGACCAATGAGTAAGATCATCCCAATTTCCCGGCCCGCCAATCCAATACATGGTTTGCTCTTGTGCTGCAGCAGCATAGCCAAAAACTAAAAAGAGTAAGGTTAGTTTAATTTTAAAGATATGTTTTTTGCTAATGGAGCTTGATTTCATCATTTACGGCATAAGAGGTTACTTATCAATAACTTTTAAATCTTTTAGTAGAAAATCAAAATACGGTTACACTATTTCACCTTAAACACAATGTTCATGTAGGTTTTCTCGGTTACCGTGGCCCCTGCCAATATTTTGTAGGTCATTACGCCACTATCGCTTAAAGTGATGGAATTGGGATCGAATACAGTATTGTCGAAATAGGTTACGAAGTACTCTAAAGCCGATGATGCCAACACGGGCAAGCTCGTTGCCGAAGTACTTTTGATAGCCGTACGGCCAGCACCGGCCACATCGCCCGTCATGCCAAACTGATTGTTGTAGATGGTATATAGATCAGCCGTAAAGATTTGCGTGCCTGCATCGTAGGTTACACCAGCTGGCAGGTTGGCGTTGGCTGTTGGCAACACCACCGATGGTGAGTAGAAGAACTTCGGAGCAGCCGTAACGGAATACACTTTTTTGAGGTTACCACTGGGGTCAGAAACTATAAAGGCATCATTAGGCTGTGCAGCTACGGCAGAGGGCAGGTTGGGTACATGCACATTTTGGCCATTAATGTCAATATTAGCATTTTTATATACGGTAAGGGCATTATCTCGGGTGTCCTTGTCAACACCATTGCCCAATTGGAACAAGGGGTCAGTAGGTACCCAACTATTGGCACTACCCGTGGTAATGGCATTATAACGGCCTGCCACCAGTTCGTTTATTGATGCCGACTGTAGTCCTTCTCCCAGCATCATCGAATTATCGCTAGTTGAATAATTGCTAAATCCAGCTGCAAAGGCTTGTACACCTTTTACCACGTTAAACCTTCCAATAGCAGCAGCATACTTACCCGCAATATCATTACGAAATCCAGCAGCCATGGCACCTTCTGCACTAACTGCGTTGTCTCCTCCTAAGCCTACAGCATATTCTCCTGACACATCGTTGCTTACACCAAAAGCCATACTGTTTTCACCCCTCGCATAATTGCGGCTACCCAAAGCCGCAGAGTTTTCTCCTATCACAGATGTTCCTTGCAGCTCTGATTGGCTAGGTATACCACCACGTATGGCGCCTCTAACATCTAACCTGACAATAGGCTTTTCGCTTGTAAAATCGCCCAAACCTACATTGCCGTTTTGATAAATATTCTGCGTATTTGTTGTTGCGGGATTGGCAGTGTTTTCAATGCGCCAAGATTCTGGTGAAACAACAGATTGGTCTACTGTTTTTAACACACCATTGCCATCGGCTACTACTATTTTATCGCTAGCTTGTCCTGTAAGCTTATTAATGTCGCGTACACGTACATTGCCCGAGCCAATATCCAGACGTTCTGTTGGTGCCAAAGCAACATCGGTACCAATATTGCCATTTTTTAAGATGGTAAGCGCATTTGCCCCATTAAGTTGACCAATACCCACTTGGAGGATCGGATCGGTTGCCACAAAACTTGTACTGGTACCTGTAGTAAGGGCATTTTTAAGTCCTATTACGGTTTCCCCAAAAGAAGCAGCCGTTAAATTGGCACCTAATGCCTTGCCATATACCCCATTAACGGTATTGGCATCGCCTAATGTAAAACCATGTAAAGTGCTGATATTATTGTCTTGCCCAATAGCCATCGCATGACGGGTATCGGTACCATTGATGGTATTATTCTCGCCAAAAGCCTTAGCAAAGGCACTCGACGTAGCCGACGTTATTTTATTGTTCTGCCCTTGCAGAAAAATATAATTAGAGTTTACGCCAGTAGTGGTGCTATTGCCATTACCGAAGGCCGCAGCATACGAACCTGTAATATCATTGCTGTTTCCCGCTGCAAAAGCCCTGTTACCCGTTACTGTATTTGAGTTACCGAAGGCAAAAGGATGAGAGGTGGCTGGCGACCCACCGCTACCGGCCAAGGTATTATCGTTTCCAAAGGCCACCCCATTGGTGGTGCTCGAATTGTTAGCACCTACCAGAAAATTGCCTGTAGCGGCACCCAGTGTTGGGTTTACCCCAAGCGCAAAGTTTCCTTTGTTATCTATCATGACTACTTTTTTATTCTCCACACCAATAATTAATGGCTGGGCATCGGTAGTTCCAATAAAATTGCCATCTGCAGCACTACCCAAAGCCGAGGCTCCGGCATTGGTTCCAGCATTGCCGGTCAGTTTCCAAAACGAATTAGGTACCAATGTAGCTTGGTCAATTTGTTTTAACACGCCATTACCATCGGCTACTACTATTTTGTCAGTTGCAAACCCAGTTTGTAAGCCTTCAATGGCCAAGGTTTTGGCAGCATCGGTAGTAATGGTGGTGGCCGTAGTCAAAGCACCACCCAATTGTATGTTATCTACACTTTTCGTCAATCCGTTGTCTGCTGTGGTAGCTGCAGGTGCGGTACCGATCATTAGCTGACCGTTGGCATCGGCCACTACTGGTCTGTTGCCCGCTGTAACTGTAGCTCCGGTAGCCAAATCGGCAATCTTTAAGGTACTGTTAATGGTTAGTTTTCTACCCACAAAATCACCATCAATCAGGGGGGTATTTGTGTTGGAGTTATCAATCATTAAACGATCATCTCCACTATAGTTATAACCCACATTATAGCCTAATATCACGTTTCGAGAACCTTGCAAATTACCTCCAGCCAATCTGCCAATAGCTGTGTTTTTGTTTCCATTAGTAAGGAAGGCCAACACTTGCGCACCCACCGCAACGTTGTCGCTGCCGCCATCTAGGTTAACTAACGAGTTATAGCCAAAAGCCAAATTATCTGAGCCGGTTGTATTTTTCCCCAATGCATTGCGACCTATACCAATGTTGTGCCCGCCAGTGCTATTAAAATTCAAGGCATTCGAACCTATAGCCACATTATCTGAACCCGTTGTATTTTTGCTGATGGCACCGTTGCCAATGGCAATGATATCGGCACCTGTTCCTACACTTGTGCCATTCGAGCCCACGCCGGCATCCTGTGTGAGGTGACTGTTGGCTCCTACCAAACGTAAATCCTGCACGAAATTGGAGGCTGGTATTGTCCTTAGTTCTCCCCCTGCACCATTGGCCACCAAAACCTGATCGGTACTTGCTCCTGTAGCGGGCAAGCCAGAGATAGCTAAAGAGTTAGCACCTACGGTAATAGTTGTCGGCTTTAACAAGGCGCCACCCAATTGTACTTCGCCTGTAACGGCATCAACGCCCAATCCATTCGAAGCGGCCACTTTTAGCGAGCTCATGTCGACCGTTTTGGTGTTTCCCCGTTCTAAAACAAGTGTTAATTTTTTCGTTGCATTGTCAAAGTCGAAGCTGGTGATGGTTTGGTTATCTGTATCTACTATGGTATTGTTGATGATGTAAGGATCGCCCGCTGTTCCGCTACCGGTAATATTTATACCAGTACCTGCTTTAGATTGGCCACCAACACCATCAATTCCGTTTGCACCTGCGGGGCCTTGTGGACCTTGAACTCCGGCAGCACCTGCCACACCAGCAGGGCCTTGCGGTCCAGTTGCTCCAACTGGCCCCTGTGGGCCAACCAAGCTTACTCCCGCAGGCCAACTACCAGCAACTTTAGGCCCGTAAACCATATTGGCGGTGGTATTGATATAGAAGTCGCCATCATTTCCACTTCCGTTTGTTGGCGCAACCGTTCCGTTTAGCAATGTTCTACCATCGGCACCTGCAGTCCCAACATCTCCTTTGAAACCTCTTAGAGACACCCATCCTGTACCATCCCAATAATAAATACCTGTACCATCCGCTGCCTGTGCAGGATACGCCGAAGTACCACTAAAACCAGAAGCAATTGTTTTTAAGTTATAAACAACCATACCAGCAACAGGAGTGCTCCCTTGTGCCAAACCCCAAACGGTGGTACTGGTTAGGTTAACACGTGGGAATAATAATCCTTTATTTCCACTTTCTAACTCCAGTATAGCAGCTTTATTGATTGTTGTGGGGTTGTCGCCAATTTTGACCTGAGCATTTGCTAAATATGCATATACGCTCAACACCACGCATAGCGTGATACTTTTTGTAAAATTCTTCATAGGTTGTAGATAGATAAAAAATTAGCGCAAAAAAAACACTCTATACGCCAATCTTTTTGCACTAAATCTGTGCCTATGTCAAAAAAACGTAAAAAACCTTACCCAAAAGCCTTAAGAAGTGTTTTTTGATTAAATAACATTGGATTTGCTGTTGTCTTTATTGCGCATATAGCGCAAATTGCACCACAAAATGCTACAAAGTTTCGAGATATAAAAACAGCGAACCAGCTTAATACACCACTGATATTAAACCGAATACGAGTTCGGAACAAGAGAATGGTTGATAAGCATATCATCTGACTTTGAGATTCAAAATCACTATTGTCCGACAAAAAAATAATCAGCTAATATAAATCCTAACGAGAAAATACAAACACCTAAAAGCATCAGTGCATTAACCCCAACTCATATTAAATAGGCTCTTATATCTTTAACAAAAAAAATCCCGTAAGTAAACTCACGGGATTTAAATATCATTGTTTGGTAGTATTAGTTACCTGCAGTCCATTTGTTGTTTTCAACGTTACTATCTGGTAAAACTTGTTGCGGATCTAATACTACCTCAACCACTTCTTCGGTAGTTGGATATCTTACGATCCAGCTGGTGTTTTTCATCCAAACATCTACAGGAACTTTTACGATATCGGTTTTTCCGCTTTTCGTTTTAATGCCCAAAATAATTGGCATTGGCATTTTGTCCAAGTTATCTACCTTAATGGTGTAACCTGTAAAACTGCTGCTATTCACTTGTTTTACTTCGGCTATGCCCTGATCCATTTTCCAATTGTTAAGGAACCAACTTTTCCAGAACCAGCTTAAGTCTTCTCCCGCTGCATTTTCCATCGTGCGGAAAAAGTCATAAGGGGTTGGATGCTTATAGGCCCAATTGTGGATATATTGTCTGAAAGCAAAATCAAAACGGTCTTTGCCTAAAATTTGCTCCCTAAGAATGTGTAGTGCCCAGCTTGGTTTAAAATATAGGTTGACTCCAATGTTAGGTTCCGACATTCCATCAGGCATTAACATCATGTTTTCATATTTCGGATTTCCGATAATCGATTTACCCACGGCGTTCATATTCATCACACGTGGTTTATACTCACCATTGTTAAACTCGGTACTCGAAAGATCATTGATAAAGGTATTAAAGCCCTCATCCATCCAGCCAAATTTACGTTCGTTAGAACCTACGATCATTGGGAACCAAATGTGGCCAAACTCATGGTCAATTACTCCCCAAGCATCTGCCTTCTTAGCTGTCCATCCGCAAAATACAATGCCAGGATATTCCATCCCACCAATATTAGCAGCCACGTTTACTGCCATTGGATATGGATATTCGTACCACATTTTTGAATAGTGCTCAATAGATGCCTTTACATATTCAACACCTCTGCCGTAACCATCTGCACCGTTGCTTTCTACTGGGTGAGCCGAAACTGCTAACGATTTTTTACCGCTAGGCAAGTTGATTCTTGCCGCATCCAACACAAACGCTTTTGATGAAGCCCAAGCAGCATCACGGGTATTGGTCATTTTAAATCTCCAAGTCAACTTGTTTTTTGCTGGACGAGATTTAGGATCTGTTACTTCTGCTTCAGATCTGATATGAACTGTTTTATCACTGTTTTTAGCTTCGTTCCAACGTTTAAATTGCTCTGCAGTAAACACTTCTTGTGGGTTTAACAATTCACCTGAACCCATCACAATATGACTTGCAGGCACTGTTACGTCAAAAGTAATATCCCCATACTCGCAATAAAACTCTCCAGCTCCCCAATAAGGCAAAGTGTTCCAACCTAACACATCATCGTACACACACATACGTGGGAACCATTGTGCAATGGCAAAAATTTCTCCATTTTTAGTGGTTAAGTGTCCTGTTCTATCAGAACCTAACACTGGAATGGTGTAAGAATAATCCATTTTGATCACCACCACATCACCACTTGCCGCCATAGGTTGGTCCAAACGGATTTGCATGCGGGTATCTTCAACTATTGAAGTAAATTTTACAGGCTTTAATTTTTGAGAAACAGAAACATTACTGATTTCATAACCACCTTTAAATTTTTCACCTTGAGATCCGTATCTGCTTTTTGCTGGCGTAATGGCCAATCCTCTTGATTTTTCATCAAAAGAATTTTGGTCTAACTGCAACCATAAATAAGGAAGCTTTTCAGGGCTATTATTTTTGTAAGTGATGGTCACCGTAGCTTTAACGCGACTAGTGGCTTCATCAAGGCTTGCGCTAATGTTATAATCCACCCTGTTTTGCCAATATCTAGGCCCTGGAGCACCACTGGCCGAACGGTATTCGTTCCCATTTTGGGTATAAAAAAGAGGCCCAAAAGCTTCTTCGGGCACATATTTAGTTGCTGGTTTATCTTGAGCAAAGCTTAATTGCCCACATAAAAGGGTTAGCAAAACCACTAAAGTTCTAGAAATCGTTTTTCGCATGTTTATGTTCGATATTTAATGCTAAGTTATCTGAAAAGAAACAATATGCAAAAATGGCACACGAATATTACCAATCTTTCTAGTTATTGGTTTTCAGCTTAGGCAACGGCGGCAATTTACGAGCCTCAGCAGGTAACTTTTGCCATTCGCTAAAGGTAGTGGCAATGTAAAGGGTATAATTAAAAGGCTTTTCGGCTTTTACCTGGTCTATCGTTGGGCGATACATGCCAATATAATCATCCAAATCCTTCTCTTTATATTTGACTAGCTTCTGTATCACTTCTTTATTAAAGTTCTTAGAAATCTCTTCGTTAATATCTGCCGCTTCTTCTAGTTTCTGCTCTTTTTCCTGTTGCCTACGCCATTTGCCATAACCTAAGCCTAAGCGCAATCCGCCCCTATTTTTCGAATAATCTACTCTGCGAGCTGGCGTAGCATCTGGGTCTTTTGTATCTAAAAAAGGAGAAACTTTGGTCGTTGTAATATTCACTGGATTCAGCGTATTGATCGCCATCCTTAAGTAATTGTTTTTAGGAAAAAGATTCACCAAATAAATGGTATCTGTTTGATAACCTACCAATGCATAAGTCAACAAATCGCCCGTTTTAGCAGGAATGGCATAATGCCCGTCTTTGTCAGTAACTACCACGGCCTTTGTAGTGAGGTTACGTACGGCAACCCCCTGTAAAGCTGTACTGCGCTGTTCGTTGTCGAAAACGTTTCCTGTCATAAAAGTTTGCGCCTGTACAATGAACGGCAACAACAGCAAAGCCAATAGAGATAGTTTCTTTAACATATTCAAATTTAATGCGCTTTAATCACTAACAAGTTCTTTTAACAAAATTTAACACGTGGATTACTTTTTAAAGAAGCCTTGATAGTCATCTTCCTTAAAACCGAGCAAAACCGCCTTTTCATCCACCTCAACAATTGGTCGTTTAATGGCGCTAGTATTAGCGGTTAAATAAGCAATGGTATGATCAGGTGAATTGATTTCAGTCTGCTCCTCTTTACTTAATTTCTTAAAAGTAAGCCCCGCTTTATTAATGACCTTTTCCCAACCAAAAGTGTTAAACCATGCTGTAAGTTTAGCTGGTGTAATGCCTTTCTTCTTAAAATCATGAAACTCATACTCAATACCATGATCTTTTAACCAATCTTGTGCTTTCTTAACTGTATTACAATTGGGGATGCCGTATAGTTTTGTCATTTTTATTTGCATTAGCTGGCTAAGTTAACAAAAACAGTGGCTTTGAACGCTACTTATATGCATTGTAAATCATTTTACATTATCGCAATACTCCTTTTATAACTATCTTAGCCCATATTTTTTTAAAAGAAATAGCATATGCTCAAATTTTCCTTTAAGCAGCAAATACTTACTGGCTTTGCCGTCTCTCTTATATTCGTTTTCATTTCTGCCGTAGTTTCTTACCTAAGCATTAAATCTTTAAATGAGAGTTATACTTGGGTTGATCATACACAAGACGTGACCAAAACTGCGGAACGTTTGGAAATTGAACTCTTAAATGCTGAAACTGGGTTGAGAGGGTATGTGCTAACCGAAAAAGAATATTATCGTGAGCCCTACGTAAAGAGCATTGATAAAATAATGCCTTTAGTTGACAAACTACAAAATTTGGTAAGCGACAATAAAGCTCAAGAAACAAGGATTGACAGCATGACCGTATATGCAGGACTTAAAACTGCAGACATGAAGCAAATCATGACCAAAGCAAATACACTAGGTTTCGCTGCTGCCAAACAACATATTTTAACAGACAAAGGCCGCCTTTACAAGAATAAATTATTGGAATTTACGGATGCCATGACGGCCGAAGAATACCGATTATTAGATGAAAGAAGAGCGGTAATGGACGCAAGAAGCAGCAGAACTATTATCGTTGTGACCTTAAGTTCACTCATTATTTTCGGGTTAATCTTATTTCTATTAAGATACATCAGAAAAACTTTTGACCAGCAAAAGGAAACAGAAAAACAAATATTATTAACGAATGGCGAGTTAAAGGAACTTTCGGCAAAAAATGAACAGCACAATTGGATATTGAGCAGTGAAGCAAAGGTAAACGATGTGATGAGAGGCGAATTCGACATGAATCAACTGGCCGAAAACATTATTTCATCTATCTGTAATGTACTGAAATATCCTATTGGTGTATTTTACTTAGTTAATCGCTCACAAAAAACATTAACCGTTAGAGGTGCTTTTGCCATTCATGAAAACCTTGCCGAAAGGAAATATCATTTTGGAGAGGGTTTGGCCGGACAAGCCGCGCTGGAAAAGAAAACACGCATATTTACCCCAGTTCCCGATGGATATTTAAAAATCAGTTCTGTTTTGGGTAATGCCAACCCAAGCCATATTTTATGCTTGCCTGTACTGTTTGAAGATGAAACCATTGCCGTTTTGGAAATTGGCCTTATGGCAGCACCTGATGAAGCGCACCTTACCTTTTTAGAAAAAGTTACTCATGATATTGGTATTGCTGTAAATAGCATGGTGGCCAAGGTGAAACTACAAGAACTTTTTGAAAAAACGCAGCAACAAGCGGAAGAACTGATTAGCCAACAAGAGGAACTGCGTGTAACCAATGAAGACCTTATCCACAAAACAGAAGAATTGCAAGCCTCTGAAGAGGAGTTAAGGGTACAACAAGAAGAACTACAACAAGCTAACTCCGAACTGGAAGAAAAAGCGCAATTGCTGGAAGAAAAAAATGCCTCTATTAATCAAGCAAAAGAAGCCATTGGCTTGAAAGCGGCAGAACTTGAGTTGAGCAGCAAATACAAATCGGAGTTTTTAGCGAACATGAGCCATGAGCTACGTACGCCTTTAAATAGTATTTTAATTTTAGCGAGGATTTTAAAAGAAAACAAGCTTAACAATCTTTCCGAAGAACAAATCAAGTATGCTGGCGTGATCCATAATGCGGGATCAGATTTGTTAGCCTTGATCAATGATATTCTTGATCTTTCGAAGATTGAATCGGGTAAGGTAGATTTGATCATTGAACAGGTTAAACCTAAGTCGATCAAGAGCCAAATAGACTCCCTATTTAATGAACTTGCCAAACAAAGGGAAATCCAATTTGATTTTAAACTTAACGACAATCTTCCTAGTGCCATTGCAACTGATCAAACAAGGCTAGAACAGGTAATTAAAAACTTATTGTCTAACGCCTTTAAATTCACCAGAAAAGGTGGTCGCGTAAGCGTGGAAGTTGGCGTAGCCCAAAAAGAGCAGATCAAATACAATAAATCACTGATTGAACTGGACAAAAACCCTATTTATTTTGCCGTTACCGATAGCGGTATAGGAATTCCAAAAGACAAGCAACAAATCATTTTTGAAGCTTTTCAGCAGGAAGACGGCTCAACCAGCAGAAAATATGGGGGCACAGGCCTGGGGCTTTCGATCAGCAGAGAGTTGGCCAATTTACTAGGCGGAGAAATTCAACTACAAAGCGAGGTTGGTGTGGGCAGTACTTTCACTTTATTTATCCCACAAGACTTAGCCATAGAAGGTGCCCTAAAAACACTTTCAGAAAAAGATATCCCTGTAGATTTTCCCGTAAAAGAGATTTCATCTGTAACTGAACATATAGAAACCATCCCATTGAAAATCAGCAATGGCAACAAATTGTTGATTGTGGAGGATGATGAAAACTTTGCAGAAATTTTAAAGGCTTATGCCATTGAAAAAGGTTTCGAGCCTATATTGGCGCACAGTGGTGATAAAGGACTTGAACTGGCAACTACCGAACTCCCTGATGCCATTGTATTAGATGTGATGCTGCCGGTAATGGATGGTTGGACCATTTTGAAAAAATTGAAAGCCAACCCAGCTACCCAACATATCCCTATCCATATGATGTCGGCAGGAGACGAGAAACCTGCAAAGGCTAAAAAAGAAGGCGCTATTGGTTTCCTCAAAAAACCTGTAGAAAAAGAAAAATTAGACAATGCCTTTGAATTGCTTTCTAACCAATATAAATACGATTTCCATAATGTATTGGTAATTGAAGACCAAGTGTTGCAAAGCAATGAGCTTACGGAGCAATTGATTAAAAAAGGCGCCAAGGTATCACAAGCCTATACTGGATCAGAAGCGAGGCAAATGTTAGATGAAAGTGTTTTCGACTGCATTATTTTAGATTTGAAATTACCTGACATTTCTGGTTTTGACCTGCTTGACGAGATCAAATCTAATCCCGACACTAAAGATGTTCCTGTGATTATCAATACCGCAATGGAACTGGACAAGGATAAGATGGCCAGTATCATGCGCTATTCGCAGGCCATGGTGTTAAAGAGCAACAAATCTAATGACAGATTACTGGATGAAGTAAGCCTGTTCATGAACAAATTACAAACGGATACGCCTGCTCGCGAAGAATCACCTAGAACAACTAAAGCACCAAAAAACTATGCGCCTACTATTGAAACGGCATTAGAAAATAAAACCATTCTGATTACCGACGATGACATGCGAAATATTTTCGCCCTATCATCAGCATTGCAGGATTATAAAATAAAAGTGGTGATTGCCAATAATGGCGTTGAAGCCTTAGAAAAACTTGAAGAACATACAGAAATAGATTTAGTGCTGATGGATATCATGATGCCAGAAATGGACGGTTATGAAGCCATGAGAAAAATCAGGGCACAAAGACATTTAGCCAACCTACCTGTCATTGCCCTCACTGCCAAAGCCATGAAAAGTGACCGTGAAAAGTGCATCGAGGCTGGAGCGAGCGACTATATCTCTAAACCCGTAGATATTGATAAATTATTATCAATGTTAAGGGTTTGGTTAAGCTAAAGAACATGACTAAAGACGCGATCACAGACGAACAATTAGAAGACATCATTTTTGTTACCAGAAATATCTATGGTTTTGATTTCGATGGATACTCTAGGGCATCTCTAAAAAGAAGGATCAGTAGAATTATGGTACTCAAAAGATTAGATTTTTTTGATTTGAGAAGTACCCTAACTAACAATAAGGATTTTTTCCATGATTTTTTGAATGAGGTTACCGTAAATGTAACGGAGATGTTCCGTGACCCAAAGTTCTTCAAATCAGTTAAGGAACACGTTATCCCCTACCTAAGCACCTACCAACACATTAAAGTTTGGAATGCGGGTTGCTCTACAGGAGAAGAATTGTATTCTTTTGCCATATTGTTTGAAGAACAGGGATTATATAACCGTAGTTTTTTTTACGGAACAGATATTAACCACAAGGTGTTGGAAACAGCAAAAGAGGGCATTTATGACCTGCAAAAAATGAAGCAATATTCCGAAAACTACCTTGCATTAGGGGGTGGCAAATCTTTGGCCAACTATTATGTTGCGCAATATGATGCTGCCTCTATTTCTCGACAATTGAAAAAAAATGTACTGTTCTCGATGCACAATCTGGTATCTGATGGACCTTTCAATGAATTTCAGGTCATTTCCTGCAGGAATGTGCTGATTTATTTTAATCCAGAGCTGCAGAGAAGTGTCATCAACCTTTTCTATAAAAGCCTCGCCAATTTTGGGTTTCTCTGCTTAGGCGGCAAAGAAACTATCCGAGACCCACAACTGGCCAAAAAATTTAAGGCGGTGGACAAAAAGAACAACATTTATCAAAAAATTAATTAACCAAATCAAAATGAGTAAGATAAACCTTTTAATTGTAGACGATAAGCAAGAGAACATCATTGCTTTAGAAGCCCTTTTAAACAGGAATGACATCAACATCATTACTACTACCTCTCCAAACGATGCCCTTCGCATTTGCTGGGAAAAGGAGATTGCCATCGCTCTTGTTGACGTACAAATGCCAGAAATGAATGGCTTTGAATTGGTAGAGATCCTTAAAAATAATGCTCGTACCCAAGATATTCTAGTCATTTTTGTTACCGCTATTTCTACCGAGCCTAAATATGCCATCAAAGGATTAACGGCAGGTGCTGTCGATTATCTATACAAACCACTAGATCCGTATATCACTTCAGCCAAGGTTGATTCGTTTATACAATTGGTAAAAACGCAAATTGAGATTAAAACCAAGAATCTACAACTAGAAAAAATACAAGCTGATTTAATTAAGGCCAAAGAAGAAGCCGAACAAGGTAAAAGAGCAAAAGAGAACTTTATGGCCAACATGAGCCATGAAATACGTACGCCTATTAACGGAATTATTGGTTTGGTTCATTTACTCAAAAGAGAAACATTGACCGACGAGCAAAACGAAATTGTCAATTTACTGGATGTCTCTTCAAACTCATTACTAGGGGTAATTAACGACATCTTAGATCTTTCTAAAATAGAAGCGGGCAAATACAGCATTAATTTTGCGGAAACCGACATTAAAGATTTGGTGACAAAAGCAGCCAACTTACTAAACATTAAAGCTATTGAAAAAAACATTGGCCTAAAGCTGTTGATTGATGAAAGAGTCCCTCAGTTTATCATGGCCGATTCGCTACGTTTGAACCAAATTTTCATGAACTTGCTCAGTAATGCGGTTAAATTTACCAACGAAGGCGAGGTGATTTTTAAAGTGGAGATTTTGGAAGAAAAGCCTAACAATGCCTTCCTTAAGTTTTCGATCATTGATACAGGTATCGGAATTTCTCAAGAAAACATCGAAACCATTTTCCATTCTTTTGAGCAAGTAGAAAATGTACACACCAGAGTTTACGGCGGTACTGGATTAGGCTTGTCGATCGTTAAAAAACTAGCAGAATTAAAAGGTGGTGAGCTTGATGTGAAAAGTGAACTTGGAAAAGGAAGCACCTTCTCGTTCTCCAAATGGTATAATGTGATAGAAAAAGAAGAGAAAATAAAAGTGAACAAAGCATCAGAGCAATTAGCACCACTTAATGGCATAAAAATTCTAGTGGCCGAAGATAATTCGATCAACGTATTCCTTATCGTAAAAATATTGAACGACTGGAAGGTGCAAACCACCGTAGTGACCAACGGAGCAGCCGCATTAGAAGCTTTAGAGAAAGAGAATTTCGACCTAGTGCTAATGGACACCTATATGCCCGTGATGAATGGATTAGAAGCCATCAAGAAAATCAGAAACGGCCACATTCCGGGCAAGGAGCAAACACCTATCATTTCCTTCTCTGCCGGTGTGCTTGACCACGATAAAGAAACCGCCAAAGAAGTAGGTGCTGATGATATTATTGGCAAGCCATTTAAAATTGATGTCTTGCATGAGAAAATCAGTGCATTAACAAAAAGATAAGAGAAATTATTTGTTGAACAAGGTCATGGTTTGAGCCGCACCTATAGTTGCAAAACTTTTAATCATACTCACTGCCCTGTTGATTAACACGGGCAGTTCTTTTTTCTCATTTTTATCAAATTGGCCCAATACAAACTCCGCTTGTCTTCCTTTGGGAAAATCATCCCCAATTCCAAAGCGCAAGCGGGCATAGTTTTGTCCACCACAAACCTCTTCAATGCTTTTTAGTCCATTATGGCCAGCGCTACTGCCTTGTAATTTCATTCTTAATTTACCCAGAGGCAAAGCCAAATCATCTACCAAAACCAATACATTTTCAGGCACGATCTTCAATTCTTTCATCCAATAGTTCACGGCTTTACCGCTAAGGTTCATATAGGTAGTGGGCTTAATCACATGCAGTTTCTTCCCTTTATGAGACACCTCCGCATGATAGGCCAATCTGCCATGTTCAAAACTACCTTCTAAACCAGCAACCAGCTCATCAGCAATATCAAAACCTATGTTATGACGTGTTCCTACATATTCGGCACCAATGTTGCCCAAACCTACGATCAAGAATTTCATGCGGGCAAAGGTAAGGAGTTAAGCGTTAAAAGTTGAAAAGTTATGGGTTAAAAGTTGCGAGCAAAAGGTTAGCCCACAAAAAATGGCATCCCGTTATGGAATGCCATCTTATTTTGTAAATCAAAAAGATTTAAATCTTCAGATTATTTACCGCCTTTAGCAGCATTTTCTGCTTGTTTCAATGCTCTAGACATTCCTACTGATACGATAGTATCTTCTGGAGTGTTAGTTACAAAGTACTCACCTTTTTCTAGGTCACGAACACGGAATAAGTTACCTACTTCTAATTTAGCGATACTTACTTCAACTACTTGAGGCATGTTTTTAGGCAATGACTTCACACGTAGTTTACGTAATTTTTGTACCAACTTACCACCCATTTTAACACCTGGAGAAGTTCCAGCTAATTTAACAGGGATTTCCATAGTGATTTCTTTATCATCAAACAATTGAAGAAAATCAACGTGTAACAATAAATCAGTTAGTGGGTGAAATTGAGTGTCTTTAATGATTGCTTTTACAGCTTTACCATCAAGTGTGATTTCAATAAAGTTAGCTTCTGGCGAATAGATAGCATCGTTCAACTCAGTTCTGGTAACAGCAAAGTGAACTTGCTCTTTACCACCATACAATACCGCAGGAACTTTACCTTCGTAGCGAAGCTCTTTAGCATCGCGTTTCCCTACGTTCTCTCTAAGAGAACCGCTAATAGCGATAGTTTTCATGTTATATATATTTATTTATTTATTATTCAAGTTGGTGTTTGGCGAGTAGCGTTTAGCGTCTTTGAAACAACGCCTATCGCAAAACGCTAAACGTTTTATACTCTAAAAAGCTCACTAATTGAACCGTATTCGTTTACGCTGGAAATGGCCTTTGCAAACAACTTAGCAGTACTTAACTGTCTAATTTTCGGGCTCGATTGTCTCAAAGGAATGGTATCCGTTACAATCAGTTCCTCAAGCACCGAGTTTTCGATGGTTTCGTATGCCTTGCCTGAAAGCACAGGATGCGTACATACCGCTCTTACACTTTTGGCACCATTATCCATGATCAGCTGCGCTGCTTTAGCTAACGTTCCCGCGGTATCACAAATATCATCAATCAACACAATATCCTGTCCGGTAACATCACCAATAATCGACATCGATTCAATTTCATTGGCACGTTTACGACGTTTATCACAAATCACCACTTCGGCATTAAAGAACTTAGCAAAAGTTCTGGCTCTATACGAACCGCCCATGTCTGGAGAAGCGATGGTTAAGTTTTCTAAACCTAAGCTTTTGATATAAGGAACAAAAATTACTGCTCCATCCAAGTGATCTACTGGAATATCAAAAAATCCTTGAATTTGCGCCGCATGCAAATCCATGGTCATAATACGATGGATACCTGCCGCTTTCAATAAATTAGCCACCAACTTAGCGCCGATAGCTACACGAGGTTTATCCTTTCTATCCTGACGGGCCAAACCATAATAAGGAACTACTGCTGTAATGTAATGCGCAGATGCTCTACGAGCGGCATCAACCATTAACAAAAGTTCCACTAAATTATCACTAGGCTGGTGAGTTGATTGAACAAGGAAAACATCGCTACCTCTAACCGATTCATCAAATGAAGGCTGGAATTCGCCATCGCTAAATTTACTTAAGGTAACACTACCGAGCGGTTTACCGTACTCTTCAGCTATTTTGCTAGCAAGGTCTTTGGTTCCACTTCCAGCAAAAATTTTAACAGGGTTAAATTGCAATGGCATGATTTGCGGGTATCAATGCTTGTTAATAAAAAATCGGGTTGCGGTTTTATTCACAACCCGAAGTGATTTGTTGTCCGACCTGGATTCGAACCAAGACAAACAGTACCAAAAACTGTCGTACTACCCTTATACTATCGGACAATCTCCTCTTTCAAACGTTCTCTCGAGCGTTTTGCTGAAAGGGAATGCAAATGTACGCACTTTTTTGAAACTTGCAAATAACTCGCACAAAAAATTTTAAAATATTTCTTACTCCCACTGATACTCAGCCAGATTTAGTTATTTTGTGTTAAATAAGATTAATCGCTAACTTCTTTATCAATCTATTTCTTTATTTTCGGCAGCATTTTAATGCATCAAAACCAAGGGTTAAGAAATCATATCAGAATATGAACTATTCAAAAACAAACAATATTATTGGCTGGGCCTGTTTCCTTATTGCCACTATTACTTATGTTTTAACACTAGAACCATCCGTAAGTTTTTGGGACTGCGGTGAGTTTATCGCCTCTGCCTATAAAATGCAGGTGGTACATCAGCCAGGCGCTCCTTTATTTTTAATGATCGAACGCTTTTTCTCTCTATTAGCCATGGGCGATACTTCTAAAATCGCTTACTTTATGAATTTTGGTTCTGCGGTAGCTAGTGGCGCAACCATTTTGTTCCTGTTTTGGACCATTACGGCATTAGCTAAAAAAGTGCTGGTTAAAAAGGGTGAAGAAATCTCAAACGCAACTTTGATTACCGTTATGGGCGCTGGTGTAGTTGGCGCTTTAGCTTACGCCTATTCGGACAGCTTTTGGTTTTCGGCAGTAGAGGCTGAGGTTTATGCGCTTTCATCTTTATTTACCGCCATTGTGTTTTGGGGCATCCTAAAATGGGAAGCCGTTGCAGACGAACCTAAATCAGATCGTTGGTTATTGTTCATCGCTTATATCATGGGTTTATCTATCGGTATACACTTGCTTAACCTTTTAACTATTCCAGCCATTGCCTTTGTATATTATTTCAAGAAAACAAAAAATCCAACAACCTCAGGAATTTTCAAGACGCTGGCTGTAGGCATTCTTATTTTAGCGGTGGTACAATATGGTATTATCCAATATCTAGTTTCTTTTGGCGCTTATTTCGATTTATTCTTCGTAAACACTTTAGGTTTAGGTTTTGGAACTGGCGTATTATTTTTTGCCATCCTACTTATTGGAGGTTTGGTTTGGGGTATCAGATATTCTATTAAACATCAAAAAAGAGTTTTAAACCTAGCTCTACTATCTACAGTATTAATCATTTTTGGTTACTCCTCATTTGCCATGATTCTGATTAGGGCGCAGGCAAAACCAAATTTGAATAACAGTGACCCAGACAATGCTTTCTCTTTCTTAAGCTATTTGAACCGCGAGCAATATGGAGATAGACCTTTGCTTTTTGGTCCTAACTATAATTCTATTCCTAAATATAAGGATGATGGCTCTGCTCCTATTTATGTAGAAACAGGTAAATCTTATCGCAAAGGCGATACCAAATATGAGGTTTCGGGCATTAAAAGTAAACGTATCTATGGCGAGAATGAAACTTTCCCAGATAGTATCCGTAGGCTTCAGCACGAAGTTTTATTCCCTCGTATGTATAGCGATGAGCAAAGACACATTGAGTACTACAAAGACATGATGGGTTTTGACAATGAGCACTTCCCTAATTTCATTGATAACCTCGGCTTTTTCATGCGTCACCAAGTTGGCTTTATGTACATGCGTTACTTTTTATGGAATTTTGCTGGCCGTCAGAATGAAGAGCAAGGACAAGGTAGTATTTATGAAGGCCAGTGGATTAGTGGTATAAAACCTATTGATGCCTTTTTGTATGGCGATCAGACTAATTTACCGCCGTCAATTAAAGAAAGTAACTCGTACAATCGTTTCTATTTCCTTCCATTGATATTAGGTGTGATTGGTGCTGTTTGGCATTTCGGTCGTCATCCTAAAGATGCAGGGATCATTGGTCTCCTCTTTTTCTTTACAGGATTGGCCATTGTACTTTACCTTAACCAAAAACCATTGGAACCAAGGGAAAGGGATTATGCTTATGTAGGATCCTTCTATGCCTTTGCCATATGGATTGGTTTGGGGGTGATTGCCATCAGAGAATGGCTACTTAAGAAAATAGATCCAAAAACTGGCGCTATTGTGGCCAGTGTAATCGGATTGCTCATTGCGCCGGTATTGATGGCCAAAGAAGGCTGGAACGACCACGATCGTTCAACTAAAACCGTAGCTAGAGATATTGCCATTAGCTATATGGAATCTTGCGCTCCAAACGCCATCTTATTCACTTATGGTGATAATGACACCTACCCTCTTTGGTACGCCCAAGAGGTGGAAGGCATTAGGCCTGATATTAGATTGGTGAACTTGAGTTTGTTTGATACAGATTGGTATATCAACGGAATGAAACGTAAGGTACACGAATCAGAGGCTTTACCAATTTCAATGACCGAAAAACAATATGTTTCTGGCGTGAGAGATGTCATGTACTCTAAAGACATGGGCATTGCACAACCTGTTGAGCTAAAACAGATTGTAGATTTATTATTATCTGATGATGCTGAGGATAAACTTCCGTTACAAGACGGTAGCACCACTAACTTTATTCCAACCAAGAAATTTAAGTTAACAGTAAATCCACAGGATGTAATTAACACCAAAACTTTACCAGCTAACCGTGCGGGAGATATTGTTCCTGCCTTGGATTGGACTTTCAATAAAGACTATGTAACCAAAGGAACTTTGGCGATGTTTGATATTTTGGCCCACAACAACTGGAAACGTCCAATCTATTTTGCCAGCACGGTACCTTCAAACCAATTTAACGGCTTAGATAAATACTTATATAGCGAAGGTTTGGCTTTGAGGTTATTGCCTTTAGACCCAGCCAAAAGAGATGACGCTGAGCAACCGGTAAACTTGGATCCAATGTATGACCACGTGATGAACAAGTTCAAATGGGGCAACATTAAAAATGCGAAGTATTTAGATATTCAATCTGCTGATGACATTTCGATCTTCAATAACATCTTCAACAGCTTAACGACAGAGTTAATTAAAGCTGGCAGATTAGAAGATGCTAAAAAGGTGATGAAGAGATATGACGAAGTGATCCCAAATAAGATTTACAGTATGCGTGCATCAATGGGCGCTGCAACAATGGCACAAAACCTTTATACTTTGGGTGAGACTGAAAAAGCAAATCAGCTAATCAAAAAGTATGCAGATTATATTGGTAAAGAGATTACCTACTTAGGTGATGTGACCAAAAGTAAAAAGAGAATGGTAGGTCAGGAGCCTGTACAAATTGGCTTATTCTACGGTTTAATGCCAATGGCCAAGGTTGCTATGCAGTACAATCAGCCTAAACTAGCTAAGGACTTAGAAAATCAAATTAGATCCCTATTTAGTCATGGTGGTTTTGATCAGTACTTTGGTGAGCTACCTCCAGATTTCATGAAACTATAAAACGAATATCTTTTAATACAGAAAGCCGCTTGGAGTTATTCAAGCGGCTTTTTATTTGGTTGGGATTTCAAGTATTTTTCTCTTGAAACAAACAAAAGAGTTATTTTGATTATATATCATGATGCTTGTCGTGTCGAGAACACGAGACATCTCCTTATAATTATGTAAAGATTCTTCGCTACCGAAGTATCGGTACAAGTTACGCTCAGCATGACAAAGTGCTTTAACAATACAGCTTATGGCATAGTTCAAAGATCGCTCTCCCGAATGCTCGGGATTACACTTAGGTCGAGATGATGGACAGGAATGGCTAATGCCAACTTACTGCATTACGTTATGATATTTCTTTTCTACCGCATAAATTGATTGCACTTGCAGGCCCCCAGTACATGTGCCATACGGGAGGCACCAGCCGTCATTTCGACGAAGCATGAGGAGAAATCTAACGACATATTTAATCTCTAGCTTTTAACTAGCACAGTCCAAAGATCTCTCTACCGAAGTGCGGTGCAAGCTACAGTCTAGATGACGGAAAGGAATGGCTAATGCCAACTTACTGCATTACGTTATGATATTTCTTTTCTACCGCATAAATTGATTGCACTTGCAGGCCCCCAGTACATGTGCCATGCGGGAGGCCCCAGCCGTCATTTCGACGAAGCATGAGGAGAAATCTAACTACATATTTAATCTCTAGCTTTTAACTAGCACAATCCAAAGATCTCTCTACCGAAGTGTGGTGCAAGCTACACCCTAGATGACGGGATAGGAACGGTTAATGCTTTAATTAGCGGCACGAGAAGAATCCTATCGGTAATACATTAAGTAGATGTCTCGTGTTCTCGACATGACAGCAATTACACGAAGATCCTTCGCTATGCTCAGCATGACAAAGCGCTTTAACAATACAGCTTATGGCATAGTTCAAAGATCTCTCCAAGAGGTCGAGATGACGGAGAGGAGCGGTCATGGGCAATTAACCACATTGCTACAATTCAAATTACATTCATAAAAAAAAGCACAACCATTTCTGATTGTGCTTTTTAAAATATATGATTTTTTTATCCTTCGTTTACAACACCCATTGCACAGAATTTATCAATTCTTTTAGCAATCAGTTTTTCAGAATCCATCTTTTTAAGGCCTTTTAAATCGTCCAAAATTTGGGCCTTTAAAGTTTCTGCCATTTCTTCTGGATTTTGATGTGCTCCACCAAGTGGCTCTTTCACTATTCCATCAATCAACTTGTTTTTGAACATGTCCTCTGACGTAAGCTTCAAACATTCTGCCGCTTTCTCTTTGAAATCCCAGCTTCTCCATAAAATAGAAGAACAAGATTCTGGTGAAATTACGGAATACCAAGTGTGCTCAAGCATGTATACCTTATCGCCGATACCGATACCTAAAGCACCACCAGAAGCACCTTCACCTACAATGAAGCAAATGATTGGCACCTTTAGCACAGACATTTCCAGTAGGTTACGAGCAATGGCTTCACCTTGTCCACGTTCTTCGGCTTCCAAACCAGGATAAGCACCCATGGTATCAATAAACGAAATCACTGGTTTATTGAATTTTTCGGCCAAACGCATTAAACGTAGCGCCTTTCTATAACCTTCCGGATTGGCCATACCAAAATTGCGATATTGACGCTCTTTGGTATTTTTACCTTTTTGGTGACCGATGATCATTACGGTTTCTCCTCCAATGGTCGCAAAACCACCAATGATGGCCTTATCGTCCTTTACAGTTCTATCGCCGTGAAGTTCAATAAAATCGTCGCAGATGGCATTGATATAATCCAATGTTTGCGGACGCTCAGCGTGGCGAGACATTTGAACTTTTTGCCAACCAGTAAGATTTGAATAAAGATCGTTGCTAGTTTGCTCGGCCTTTTCTTCAAGCTCTGCCAGCGTTGCCGACATATCAACCTTGGTTTTATCGGCTATTTGCTTCACCTTGTCAATTTGTTGGTACAAATCTGACAAAGGTTTTTCGAAATCAAAAGATGTTTTCAGTTGTTGCATATGGGGCGGTAAAATTAAGCATTTATCTGCAAACAATTAGCAATAAAAATTTAATGCTCAATTTTTTGGAACAATGATCTTACCGAAATGTAGGATAATCCCACTGCTAAAAGCAAACAGCATATGCCAAATAAGACCATGGCGTTGGATTCTCGCTGTACAAATTCAACTCCTCTAACCGCAGCGTAAATAGCCACAACTAAACTGATAAATGTCCTAAATATTTTCATCAGGAGACAATCGTTAGTATTTTATTTCTTTTATTCCAAAAGGTAAGAAAAATAGCCTGATTTTCAAAGTTGGATTTTACTTTATTACTTTCTAAGCAAACCATTTGTTGTTGCAAAGGTCTAGTAAAATAGCCCCGATTGAAGTGGAAATACTTTTTGTCATCACTCATAAAAAAACCTCGTAGGCTTTAAAAACCTACGAGGTTTAGGCAATAACGATCACAAAAAGATTGTAACGAAAAGCGGGACTACCATTTATAACAGTAGTGGTATTGCGCTTCGAAATTAAAACTTCGCAGACTGTCCTTGCTTTGGCGTTGATTTTTTGATGAACTCTCGGATATGATCATTTCCAAGCGCTAAATCCACCTTACGCAAATACATCATATGACCACTTTCATAGCCTTCCCAACTCATTCTATCTTTCAATTTACCGCTCGGATCCATTTGCCACATATTATATTTGGCATTGAAATAGTCGCAAGCGCCATCGTAATAGCCCGATTGTACCAAAACATGCAAGTATGGGTTTTGCGCCATGGCAGCTCTTAAATTTTCGCCTGTATTGTCGCCTGTCCTGTCCCAAGGATGTACTGGACCGAACATATTGTATTTTAAATCGGTTTTGTAGTTTAGTTCATTGCGTAGATACATGTTGATGGCTGGTGTAAAAGAATGCAACCATGAGGTCAATTCCGCATTATAATCGGGACGATCTCCAGCATCAGATTTGTCGATACCTTTGTATCTCGAATCCAAACGCCCTACGGTAAATCCTTTATCTCTCAATAATTCTTTCCAAAATAAATTAGTGGAAATATTAAGGTTATTCTGTAGGATTACTTTTTCAGGAAGCCCCGAGAAACGAGCCATTTTAGCGGCCATTTTCTTTTTTTCGTCGGCAGAAATAAATCCTCCCCTAGCCATGGCCGGCATTAGCTCGTTAATGGTAAACGCTTCTACTTCGGGCAGCATGTCGGTAAGTTTTTTAGATTGCAGATCTGAAGGTAAAGCTTTGTGGTACCAAGCGGTTGCGGCAAAATAAGGCAAGTGTAGGGCAGCGTCCATTACGCCACCTCTTTCGATACCCAACTCTGTTGGTGATACCAAAACTACACCGTTTAAATACATCCAGTGGTTGCTTTGTAGCTCCAGTGCCAAGCCAGAAACACGCGTAGTGCCATAACTTTCGCCTATTAGATATTTTGGCGATGCCCATCTGTTGGTACGGGTAACGAAGGTGTTGATCCACTCGGCCAGGTATTTGATATCTGCTCTTACGCCGAAAAATTTATTGGTCGGTACATCTTTACTTACGGCTCTCGAGTAGCCCGTATTTACAGGGTCGATGTAAACGATGTCGGCCACATCTAATATTGAAGTGCTATTGTCTTTGTAACCATAAGGCTGCACTGGGTAGCCCTCATCATCAATTTTTAGCACTACAGGACCTGTGTAGGCAATATGCATCCAAACGGATGCTGAGCCTGGCCCACCATTAAATGAAATGACCAAAGGTCTGCTGTCTTTGTTTGAAACATCAGTTCTTTCGTAATAGGTATAGAATAATCCTGCAAGTGTTTTGCCTTCCTCGTCCCAAACAGGTAAAGTGCCTGCGGTAGCTTTATAAGGTACTGTTTTACCATTGATGGTTACGGTATGGTTGGTCACCACAGCACTTTCTGGGACAATATTACGGGAAGCAATGTTATTGTTTATTCTTGGGGTAAGCTCTTCTTTTGGTGCTTGTGCACTTGCTGCAGTGGGTGTAGCACCTCCTTGGGAGCCACCTCCTTGTGCCGATTGCGGGCGTTGGGCAAATACTGCATTTGAGAGCACCAATGCTAAGCTAGCGATGGTAATGGTTTTCTTCATTCTTATAAGGTTTAAGGTTGTTACCTATAAATATCAGCAATGTGAAGCTAAACACCTAATCGGCACTAAAATGTTACTCATGTAGATAGGGATTCGGCATATCATCTGAGTATTAAAGCTAGGTCCAACTCATTGAAAGAAATTCCATTTGTATTAATCTACACCGATGGCTAGCTTCTCATTAGGTCTCTCTCCCGAAGGTTCGGAATGCAAAGTCGAGATGACGGAAGATGAACGATTAACGAAAGGGGTGACATTCTCATTGAGCCTAAAATATTCTTGTTTTTCATTAAATTAGGGATATATCTACATACTATGGCTGGAACTTACTCTCAATTGTATATCCACATTGTGTTTGCCGTGAAAGGAAGGGCAAATCTAATCCATCCCGCATGGAAAAATGAATTGTATAGCTATATCGCTGGCGTCATCAATTCGAAAGATCAAAAAGCAATTATCATTAATGGCTACACTGACCATATCCATTGTTTTGTTGGATTAAAACCTACGATGGCTATTGCTGATTTAGTTAGAGACATTAAAAACAACTCCTCCAAGTTTATCAATGAGAAAGGATGGGTTAGGGGTAAATTTCAATGGCAAGGGGGTTACGGTGCTTTTTCCTGTGGCCATTCACAAATTGGTCGCGTGTATAATTACATCCTAAACCAGGAAGAGCATCATCGGAAAAAGAGCTTCAAAGAGGAATATTTCGATTTCTTAAAGAAATATGAAATTGCTCATGATCAAAAATATTTGTTCGATTGGATTGAATAATCGATTTTTTATTTCACCCCTTCGGGGTTGTGGGGAAAATTGCCGCGGGCTATAAGAATGTCAACCCTTCGGGTTTTGTTCTGAATGTTGCTAAATTATATCTGAAGGGCTGTAAGAATGGCAACTCTTTGGGTTTTATTGGGATATCATTAAATTATATCTGAACGTTATGAGAAAGTTCCGAAAGGGTGAGATCATTAGCATATAGTTGATGAATAGATAAAAATTATGGTTGAGATAACGAAAGATGAAGGGCTAGTAGCAGATGGATGAAACCCCGAAGGGGTAAAATATTTATAATTTAACATATAGCGAATACCAAACCAACCCTGAAAGGGTGACATTCCGAAGCATATCGAAAGATCTCTCTCCTGAAGATTCGGGACTACGCCCTAGATCGAGATGACGAACGATGAAAGGTTAGCGATAGACGGACGAAAACCCCGAAGGGGTGAAATAGTTATAATTTAACACAAGCGAATGCCAAATAAACCCTGAAAGGGTGGCATTATAAAACATATCGAGAAATTAGCATGCTGAAAACTCTCTCTAGAAGGTTCAGGACTACGTTATCGAAGTTGGTACAGGCTGCTGTCAAATCAATCAATGAACGACTAGTGAAATATTGTTAGAAACCCCGAAGGGGTGATATTTCAAACACGTTATTTCAAAATAGGCGCCAACACCTTAATATCCCCATCTATTTTGTGATCAAAAGATAACCCCAAAATCTTTGCTAATAACGGATAGACATTTACATTCTCAAACGAATTAATGGTCAATCCTTGTTTGAAAGCAGGTCCCCAAGCATAAAAAACCGCCTGCATCTCTGGCATATCATTATCAAAACCATGCTTTCCAACATTAGTAGGTTTTCCTGTTAGGTTGAAAATTTTCGGCAATCGTGGAATAAGAATGATATCTCCTATCCTCCCATCTTTATTATCTTTTGCACGGTAATGCCAACGTTTCGGCATTTTATTGGTGAGATATACGTCATAATCAACCGCTTCTTTTTTCAAACGCTGATAGAGTGGCTTGATATCTTTTTTGTCCTTGGCATAGATCTGCAAAAGTGCATCGCCATTGGGCACAATAAACTTTTCTTGATCAATAATTGATGGCAGAGGCATGGTATTGATATTGTCGGCATTGGTCATGCCATGATCTGAAACAAAAACAAAATTTACGTCCAATCCAACCTCTTTGGTAAGCCTAACCATCTCTCCTACGCAATCGTCTACTAACTTAACCGCATCGGCTGTTTCCTTTGAATCGGTTCCAAAATGATGGCCTGCAACATCAACTTCTGGTAAATAGAAATTAATGAGATGAGGGCGCTTTTCTTCTGGTAACGACAACCAGTTTTTCACGGCTTCCATGCGGACATCCATCGGTATTTTAGTATTGAAATTATACCAATAAGTTGGCCTAACGCCCAAAACAGCCGTTTCCGAACCTAACCAATAAAACGCTGCCGAAAGCATTTTTTGTTGCTCTGCCAGTACCCAAATAGGCACACCGCCATACCAAGTACTATCTTTAATGGCGCTAGGATCCGTTTTAATGTAGAGTTCTTTTTTGTGGGGATCGTAAAATGAATTGTTTACAATTCCATGCCTAGAAGGATACATCCCGGTGGCCAAGGTATAATGGTTAGAAAATGTAACTGAAGGAAAGGAGGGCTTCATCGAAACTGCTTTCACTCCTTTTTCTCTTAATGCCAGTAAATTTTTTGCCTGATATTTTTCTGCATAATCGTATCTGAAACCATCCGCCGAAATAAAAATCACATATGGCTTTTTTATCTGCAGGTCGCTATTTTGTCGGTTTGGTTGTATTTGTTGTGAAAGATCTTGTGCCAACAAATTTTGCAGGCAACAAATCAACAAAAGAAGGGATAATATAGGCTTTCTCATCTCTGATTTTATTTGACAAAAATAGCTCAAATTATTACAAGCCTTGCAAATTATTTGTTGTACAAAAAAGCCCAAAAGAAATATACTCTTGGGCCTCGTTTTATTCTGCGATGTTTATACCTTCTTAGATTTTTATCAGGCTCTCATTACCCCAATTTTCTTGCCATCAAAATCAGGAAATAGCACTTTATCATTAGCAATTCCCAAATGAGTATCGGCCACCTCACTAAATACACTTCTAAAATCGGTAGTTACCGCTAGGTCACGACCATCTTCCAAATTATCTTTAGATAAAGGATTAACTAAGCCATGAACCAGACCACCATTTACCCCATTCCCTAAAATAAAGTTACAAGAGCCGCGGCCGTGATCGGTTCCACCAGTACCATTTTGTGCCACCGTACGACCAAATTCTGTCATAGTCATTACTGTAACTTCATCCTGATACTTCGCTAAGTCGTTCCAAAATGCCATCATGCAATTGCTCAAATCATTTACGTTACGAGCAAAAACACCTGTATCCCTGCCTTGGTTAAAGTGAGTATCCCAACCTCCCGATTCTGCAAAAGCCACTTCCATTCCCACATCCATCTTGATCAGTTGTGCAATTTGTTTTAAAGAATTTCCAAGGGCAGAAGCTGGATAAACCGCGTTATTTTCTGGCTTATAATTTCTTACATCTGTTTTTTGAAGCATCTTAATAGCGTCAAAACTTTCCTTACCCGTATTTTTTAACAAGTTGGAAGAGGTTTGGTCATAAAGATCCTCAAAGCTTTTAGAAGCCATTTTTGCACCAGCCACATTGCCCCGCATTTGAATATTGAAATCTGCTAAGTTTCTGATGGCTACTGCTGGATTTTCTCCATAAAATGAACGAGGCAAAGAAGAAGTAATACTTACGCCTTGAAAAGGTGTAGCGGCATCATGTCCTAATAAGCCCACTGCTCTATTTAACCAACCACTGGTAGTACCTTTTTTAAATGGTGTACCCGATTCCATGAAATCTTGTGCATCAAAATGTGAACGAGTGTTATTAGGTGATCCTATTCCGTGTACAATGCTTAATCTTTTTTCTCTGAACATAGGTTCAAAAGCTGCCATTGAAGGATGTAGTCCAAATCGACCATCTAAATCAATCAAAGGCTTGTCGTTACCATTTCCTTTGGCAGCCGTCATAAACAATGATGGTCTCGCCGCTTTTAGAAAATCGTCGGTAAATGGCGTTACTGCCATTAAACCATCCATTGCTCCCCTTTGGAAAATACAGACTAAAATTTTCTTTTTCTTAAACAATGATGGGGTTACGGTGCTTGCTACTGCATCGGCTAAAAATCCAGGAATACCTCCCAGCCCTATTCCAAATAAGGCTAGTCCACCTGCTTTTAAAAATCCTCTTCTAGAAACCATATCTTTAACTATTTACGTTGAAACTCAGGTGAACCGATAATTACGCCTACTACTTGTGCCAGCATGGTATTATTACCTGCTTGTTGTTTAATGGTAGGATTTTCTAAAGCCTTCTTGCCATTTCCCAACTTCATCTTCTCTCCTTTTTCTGGCTTCATACCCATTTGCTGATCCGTCATTTCGTTATTCTGCTTGTTTGCACTATTTTGTTCTGCTGCTTGAGCTACTTTTTGCTGTAAGTTAGGGTCGTTAAGCATCGGTTTTAATCTTGCTACGGTTTGTCCCAGCTCCCTCTCCGGCATAATCAATTTACTGTAGGTCAGCAAAGCTGCTTCTACACTTTCAGGTTCTTTATGATTATTTAGTGCAGCTAAGTTTAAAGTAACCCCTGGAATTCTTTGTGAGGCCAATGCCAATCCAAAATTCATCCTGTTCAATAGAGAACCTGTATTGATCCAATATTGTCCGTTGTCTGGAAAGCCTGTAGGTGCTTGATAATAATACATTTGTTGGCCCATTCTATTGATCCAAGTATACAGTTCATAAGGTTGGGTAATTTCTGCATTCAAACTACGCACGGCACTCATGGCCAATTCAAATGGCGACTTTGTTTTTTCACGGAGTGAGTCTTCCGACCAAAATTCAGGAGCGTTGACCATGGTGATGAGCACACTTTTGATATCGCCTTTCGAACTGGTAAAAGTTTTGGCCATCTTATCAATTAACGATGCTGGTGGCTCATCACTTACAAAACGTACAGCAAGTTTTTTAGAAATAAATTTTGCTGTAGATTGATGATGAGCTAGCATTTTTAACAATTCCACACCCTCATCGTAGCCACCGCCCGCTGGAAATTTCTTGCCCAAAACTACTTTTTCTCCATTATCATGTCTATTGGCATTAAAGAAGAAATCGCCATCCAACACAAATCCTTTATCTCTTAGGCCACTATTTCCCAAACGATCAATGATATTTCTATTACCAGCCCCATAACCTTCTTTGCCTAATGGTGCAACCGTCCAACCAGTAAGCACTCTAGCTGCTTGCGTTACATCATTCTGTGTGTAGCCACCATCAACACCAAGGGTATGAAGTTCCATGACCTCACGAGCGTAGTTTTCATTTAAACCACCTTGCTTTTTCTTTTGCTGGATTTGTTGTTTGATTTTATTAATCCTCTCTTTATTCTTTGTCTTCTGCTCGGCGTTCATCTTGTTGCCATTTGCCATTGACATCATTTCTTGGTCTTCCATAGGCACATTTACACCTGAGCTTGAGAAATTATCCAAATACATGAGCATTGCTGGAGATTTGGCTGTTTTCAACAAAATATCTTCAAAGCTTCCGAATACGTTTGGCCTGATGACATCACGTTCGTAAGCTGGCACAAAACTGGCACATTGGTTTTTATTCAGGGCTACATTGAAGTGGTTGAACCAAAAATCGGTCATCAATTCTCTCAATTGATTTTGTCCGTAGGCAGCTCTTAATATTTTCTGACTGATGAACTGTCTGTACAACTCTTGCAACGGACGATAGCCTTTGTCTTTCATGAATGCTTGGATCGCTTCACGTTGTGCTTTATTATTTCCGTTATTCAATGAATCTTTATGGACATAGCCATCTCGTATGGCCCAACGATTAATTCTGGCTCCCTGAGGGAAAATGTCTTCTACTTCGCTATTGGTAAAGTTAATGGCATCATATTTAGAAAGCATTTGATCCAATTCCTTATCGTCTGCATTGCCTTCCAATTGTTTTTTAAGCCATTTATCCAGGCCCATTTTGGTCACCTCTTCTACTTGCCCAGGTTCAGCACCGTAGGTAAAACGACTTAACAGGTGGGCGGCAGCTTGCTCGGTGGTCAGTCCTGCCTTTTTGTAAGGCATAGCAATTTTGTCGGCAGCCCCCATTATCCGTACAAATGAGGAGAATACAATGGCACTACAGAATAAAATTACGCATAAGTAAAAATTGCGAATATTACTTTTCATATCTTTTGGTCTAGTTCCTCTTTAAGACATGGTGAGTTTTATAAAGGATTAATTAGCTTTTAACTTTTTTTCTTAAAACCCACAAAACACGCCTTAACACTTATAAAACAGTAGTTTATATTTTTAGTTTTTCTAAGTTGAACTTAGAAAGTTTATGATAGTAAGACAATTTGAACCTCAAACAGGATAACATCCTATACAATCGGAGGAACAACATTGTACAATAAAGTTCTCTACCTCCCCTAAATTCCAACAACATTCCCAATTGTTGAGCATCATTCCACAATCTTTCTCCAAAATTTGCATTTCAGAATATTAATTTTCAATTTTGCATAACCAGTTATGTAATTAGATATACAATGAAGAGTTTTTTTGATAAAACAGGCAAAATGGCCTTGGGTAGCAGACTTAGAATGCTAACCGCAAGATTTACAGATGACGCTACTGAAATTTATAAACTATACGATTTACCGCTATCGCCTAAATGGTTTCCAGTGCTTTTTATTCTGATTGAAGACACCGAGAAAACCATCACCGAAATTGCGGAAGAGATTGGCCACTCTCAACCCTCGGTAACGAAGATCATCAAAGAAATGGCCGCAGCGGGATTGGTGGCTTCGAATTTAAAATCGGCAGACAAGCGAACCAATGTGGTGAAGTTGAGTGAAAAGGGTCAACAGCTTTCGGAAAAGTTAAAAGTACAATTGGTAGATGTGGAAGCAGCTGTGGAAACACTCACTTCAGAAGCGAGACACAATCTTTGGGAGGCCATTGCTGAATGGGAATTTTTGTTAGACCACAAATCTCTTTTACGCAGGGTGAACGAGGAGAAAAAATTAAGAGAAAGCAAGGATGTACGCATTGTGGAGTATGAAGACAAATACCAATCGGCCTTTAAAGCATTGAATGAAGAATGGATTTCTACTTATTTCACTATGGAGGAGGCCGACTATAAGGCATTGGACAATCCAAAAACTTACATTTTAGATAGAGGGGGTAAAATATTGGTGGCCCTTTACAAGGATGAGCCTGTTGGGGTTTGTGCCTTGATTAAAATGGACGATCCTGATTACGATTTTGAAATGGCCAAAATGGCGGTTTCGCCAAAGGCTCAAGGTAAAAACATTGGTTGGTTGCTGGGCAATGCCATTGTGGAGGCTACTAAAGAACTAGGCGGTAAAAAGCTTTATTTGGAAAGTAATACTTTGCTTAAACCTGCTATTAATTTGTATCATAAATTGGGTTTTAAAAAGGTAGTAAGCAGGGCAACTCCTTATGCCCGTGCCAACATACAAATGGAATTGGTGCTGGATAATTAGGTTGAAAATATTTGCTCAAAGGGCAAATTTGCTAGACGTTAAATCTTTTAAAGTGGTATTCTAGTTTTAGACTTACGAAGTTTAGAAAACTTCGTAAGTCTTATAAAGTCCAAAGGTCTCTCTCCCGAAGAATTGGGACTGACACACTCGAGATGACGATATAGGAACGATAGAAGATCTGAACTAAATCCGAAGGATTTTGATGGTTATAGCACAAGCGTACAAAAAACATACGACTCCTACAGAGTCGCATCAATGATAATCGACCATGTTATAGATATTTGACCTCTATGAGGTCTTGAAATATATGGCGGAAAGACAAAGTCCTTAGACCTCTCTCCCGAAGAATTGGGACTGACACATTCGAGATGACGGTATAGGAACGATAGAAGACTTTTAAACTTTTCACAAAGAATGGCCCGAACTACATCCATAGCTCGGGCCATCAACTAACAACTATTCAACAAACTACTCTACTCCTCCTCCAAGCGCACGATACAAATCAATTTTTGCATCTGCTTTTTCTTTTTGAAGGGATATAACATCTAATTCATTTTGCAAAGCACTGTTTTGCGCAACAATCACTTCTAAGTAAGTGGCCATCCCGCTACGATATAATAGCAATGCATTTTTCACTGCCTTATCCAAAGCAACCTTCTTCTCACCAATTAAAACCATTCGCTCTGTAGCATGACTAGATTTAATCATGGCATCAGAGACTTCGCTCACTGCTAACATCATCGATTGACGGAACTGCTCTGCCGATTTTTGCTGCTCCAGTTTCGCAATCTCGTAGTTGGTCTTCAACTCCTTTTTTCTAAAGATGGGTTGGGCAAGGTTACCACCAATGTTTTTGACCAATGAGCCTGGCAAATCAAACCAGTTGTTAAATTGATACGAGTTAGCACCAATTGACGGTGTAATGCTAATACTTGGATACATGGCCGCTTTAGCTAAGCCAGTATTGGCATTGGCCGATACTACCGCATATTCTGCCGCTTTCAAATCTGGTCTTCTGCTCAACAATTTTGCAGGTACACCATCAGGGAAAACCTCACCAATATCTGTCGTTTTAAAAGCAAAGTTTCTGGCTATATTTTTAGGATAATCGCCACATAAAATACTTAAGGCATTTTCCTGTATCGCAATATTCTGCTTGGCCAAGGGAACCAAAAGCTCGGCCGTTTTTTTCTGTGCTACGGCTTGCTCCACCCCTAGAGAATTTACTTGTGCTGCTTGGAACTGCAATTGGATCATCCTTAAAGTACTATCACTAAGCACAATATTTCGCTCTGCTACTTTCAATTGCTCATCAAGGGCAAGCAAATTGTAATATGCTTGCGCCACTTGAGCAATGATCCTGGTTTTTAGGGCCGAAAGGTTTTCCTTCTGCATAAAGTAATTCGCTCTAGCGACATCTTTCTGCATTTTTGCTTTGCCCCAAATATCAGCTTCCCACGATAGAGATAGGGTCGCACTATAATCATCTAGGTAACTACTGCCCACAAATTGTTGGCTAAGTGAACCGTTCAATGAATTTTTAGACTGGTAGATTCTTGAAGCCCCTACGCTAAGGTCTAAAGTTGGCAATAAACCAAGTTTAGCTTGCTTAAAAGAACGCTCCAATTGCTCCATGTTCAACATGGCTACGGCTACGTCTTTATTTTTTTCCAGCGCCTGGTTGATTAAGGTTACCAATTGCTGGTCCTTAAAAAAAGCTCTCCATGGCAACAGCACCGTGTCGCCAGTAAGGGCCATTGTAGTACGGTAAGCATCAGGCGTAGCCAAATCTGGGCGTTGGTATTTTTTACCCACCGCACAAGATGACAAGACCACAGACACTACCGCACAAACGATGATATAATTTAAAACTCGTTTCATAATTAATGATTTAATTCAGGTTGAGGTAATGGTTTTTTACTCGACACCTTTTCCTGTAAAAATTGGAACAGCATGTACAACAATGGAATAACGAATACCCCAAAGACTACTCCAGTTAACATCCCGATAGCTGCGCCAGTACTGATGGATCTATTTCCCATGGCCGAACCTCCAGTAGCAATCATCAAAGGAATCATCCCCACAATAAAGGCAAGGGAAGTCATGATGATTGGTCTTAACCTCGATTTTGCACCATCAATTGCCGCTTCTTTGATCGACGATCCTGAAGCTCTACGTTGCACGGCAAACTCCACAATCAGGATGGCATTTTTGGCCAGCAAACCTACCAACATGATCAAACCTACCTGTACATAAATGTTATTATCTAAACCGATGGCTTTGATCCCACCGAAAGCACCCAACACCCCTGTTGGAATAGACAAAAGTACCGCTAATGGCAATAGGTAACTCTCGTATTGCGCTGCCAGCAAGAAGTACACGAACAGTAAACAGAGAGATAAAATCACCAAGGTTTGTGCACCCGAAGATTTCTCTTCCAAGCTTAATCCTGTCCACTCGTAACCATAATCAGAAGGCAATTTGCTCAATACGTTTTTCTCCAAATTGTCCATGATATCGCCACTACTTGTACCTGGAATAGGCATTACGTTAATGGTTAAAGCATTGTACAAATTGTATCTGCTCATCGACTCTGGTCCGTAAACTTTATGCAAGCTCACCAATCCTTTTACAGGCACCATTTGATTGAGGTCGTTCCTCACAAAAATTTCGTTGAAAGCATCTTCATCAGCCCTGAAAACCCCATCAGCTTTTACGCTCACCCTGTAAAACTTACCAAATCTGGTAAAGTTCAAGCTCTGGTCTCCAGAAAAATAAACCTGTATGGTTTGCATAATATCACTGACGTTCAAGCCCATTTGGCTGGCTTTATCTTCATCTACCTCAATCTCAAACTGTGGAAAATCTGCACGGAAAGTAGTGTAGGCATATTGTACACCAGGTTGCTGCATAATTTGTCCCATCAGCTTATCAGCCATGGCTTTTAAAGCAGCCGCATCTTTTCCTGTTTTATCCTGCAATACAATTTCGGCACCGTTGGTTACGCCATAACCCTCTACAGGAGGCATCCTAAATACCATTACCGAACCTTCTTTGATACCTGCTAATTGTGCAGAAACTGCGGCCGTAATCTGATCAATATCTTGTACCGCTCCACGATCTTTCTTAGGCTTTAACTTCACGAAACCTAATCCGTAAGCTGGACTGGCACTGTTTGATAAGATGTTGAAACCTGTAATATTCGCTACACTTTCTACGGCTTCATTTCCTTTAAAGATGTTATCAATTTTTTTGGCAACTTCTGTGGTACGGTCTAATGCAGTACCTGGAGGCATGCTTAAACTAAATACCATAAAGCCGTCATCTTCCATTGGCACAAAACTTTTAGGAGTGCTTACCATCAGGAAAATCGCAATGGCACTAATGCCCACGGTTAAACCTGCACCCAACCATTTCTTTTTGATCAAGAAACGAAGTGCTTTGATATAGCGACTGGTCAAATTATCGAAACCAGCATTAAAAGCTGTAAAGAAACGTTTTTTGAAACCGCGTTCCGCTGGCTTATTCGCATGTTCACCTGCGTGATTGTTTTTCAACAACAAAGCACAAAGGGCTGGGGTAAGTGTTAAAGCGTTTACCGCCGAAATGATAATGGCAATGGCCAAGGTATAAGCAAACTGCTTATAGAAAATACCTGATGAACCTGTCATGAAACCAATGGGGATAAACACCGCCGACATTACCAAAGTGATAGAGATTACCGCTCCAGTAATTTCGCCCATGGCCGTATGGGTAGCTTCTTTCCCCGACATGTTAGAGCCTTCCATTTTACTGTGCACCGCTTCCACTACCACAATGGCATCATCCACCACAATACCAATGGCCAATACCAAGGCAAATAGCGTAAGGATATTAATGGTAAAGCCAAATACCAACAAGAAAAAGAATGTACCAATAATGGCTACTGGCACCGCAATAGCTGGGATAATGGTCGATCGGAAATCCTGTAAGAATAGGAACACGACAATAAACACCAAGATAAAGGCTTCAATCAAGGTAGATTTCACCTGACTGGTCGCTTCGTCCAAACGTTCTTTGGTACTCATTAACTTACCATACTTAATCCCTGGAGGAAATGACTTGGCAGCTTTTTCCAGCTCGGCATTTACCCCAATTTCAATGGCATTTGCATTGGAACCTGTAGTTTGCAAGATTGCCGCTGTTACGGCATTTTTCCCGTTGGAGGTACTGTTACCACCATAGTAAATAGAACCAAACTCGATTCTGGCTACATCTTTTAGGCGTACCAACTCTCCACCATTTCGTTTCACGATGATATTTTCGTATTCCGTCGTTTGGTTCTTCTTGCCCTTGTAACGCATTACGTATTCCAATGGTGCATCAGATTCGGCACCTAATTTACCTGGGGCCGACTCCACACTTTGACGTGAAATAGCCGTATTGATATCCGAAGGAATCAAGCCGTAGTTGGCCATCTTTTGCGGATTCAACCAAACACGCATCGAGTAATCTTTGGACCCAAACAATTGTACCTGCCCTACGCCTGGTACCCTCTTAATTTGAGGCACCATGTTAATATTGATGTAGTTTTGCAGGAAAGTTTCATCATACTTATTGTTATCCTCGGTGTAAACATCGAAGATCATGATCATACTATTTTGCTGTTTAGAGGTGGTTAAACCCATTTGAATTACCTCTTGCGGAAGAATAGGCGTAGCTTGTTGTACCCTGTTCTGTACGTTTACCGCAGCCTGATCGGGGTTAACACCTTGCTTAAAAATAACCGAAATGGAAAATGAACCGTCGTTACTGGCGGTTGATTTGATGTATTCCATTTGCTCTACCCCGTTGATCTGCTCCTCTAATGGCGTTACCACCGATCGGATTACCGACTCACTATTTCCCCCTGGATAACTTCCCGAAACGGTAACCGTTGGCGGCGAAATATCGGGGAACCTTGTTACTGGCAATCTCGTTAGCCCAATGATCCCCAAGATCACCAGCACTACAGAGATTACCGTGGCCAATACTGGCCTATCTATAATTCTCTTTAACATAAAATGCTTTTTAAAACAATGTAATTTTTGATGCGTTACTTAGCAACCGTAGGCACTACTTTTACGCCTTCAGACAAGGCATCTATACTGTTGATCGCAATTTTTTCGCCTTTGGCCACACCCGATTTTACTATGTAGTTGTCACCTGATCTTCCAAGAACTTCAATCGCTTTCATGGCTACCTTATTGCTATCTGCAAGGGTAAACACAAAGAACTTGTCTTGTACATCTTTCACACTAGCCATCGGCAATGCCAAAGCATCTTTTAATTTCTTGGTAATGATCACACGACCTGCACCGCCAGAACGTAATAATTTGTCTGGATTAGGGAAAACCGCTTTTAGGGCAATACTTCCAGTGCTCCTCTCGATGTTACCGCTGGCCAATTCCAATTTACCTTGGTGTGCATAAGGCTTGCCATCAGCCATAATTAGGCTCACGGTGTTCATGCCCACATCCGTTTTACGATCTTGGTTAAAGGCAATAAAATCAGCTTCGCTCATGGAGAAATACACCAATACCTGATTGATTTCAGACAAGGTAGTTAACGGAGCGGCATCTGCTGGCGTAACCAAATTACCAATACGGTTAGGAATCCTGCCAATGTAACCACTTACAGGGGCTTTAATGATGGCAAAATCAGCATTGATTTGCGAAGAACCTAAGGCTGCTTTAGCTTGTGCCACTTGTGCAGCTGCGGCATCGTAATTGGCTTGCGCAGTTTTTAACTGGATATCCGAAACTACTTTTTCAGCCACCAAAGGCTTGATTTTCTCTACCTCTATTTTAGCATTTGCCTGTGCCGCCAATGCCGCTTTCAAATTAGCTTGGCTATTGTTCACTTGCTCATTAAAAACGTCTCCCTTTATTTTAAACAAGGATTGTCCTTTGTTTACATAGTCACCTTCTTTCACGTAGATGGTTTCCAGATAACCGCTTACCTGCGCTTTTACCTCTACGTTCACTGTTCCTTCAATCATCCCTGGGTAACGTTTCTCTATAGAAGCATCGGCTAAACCAAGCGTCATGAAATCTGTATTTACTGGCGGCATCTCAAACCCCTGCTGAGGTTGCCCACAGGCAGACAGCAAGATAGAGACTAGCAATACCAGCCAATAAGCTTCTCTCTTTGTAGTATTCTTTTGTAACATTTTATTTTCAATTAAATTTTCGGTGCAAAAGAAAGCAGATTTTAAGAGCTTAAAGGGGTAAAAATGACCGAAACGGATAAATTGGCACCCGAAGTGAAAACGGGTTCGACCCAAACGTTTTAACGGCCCTGTAGTAGCCAAGGAAGCCGATACCTGTCCATCATCGATAATTGAAGCCCATACATTTCAGTAGCTAAACGTCTTCATTTGAGCAGTTAATTTTTCCGTTTCGGGAATTTAAAATAGCTAGCGAAGCCTAGTCGTTTTATTTTTACGTCATCAGGTATTTTATTAAGGAGATCATGATGAAAAATTTAATCGTAGAGAGGCCTTCGCCTTAAATTATATTGCCCAACAACAGAGAAATCGAAGCCATGGGCATTCAGGTTTCTGTTTTAAACTTATCCATTTACACACAGATGGGAACTGCCAGACATTTATGCTGGCGGTTTTTCCTGTTTTTATCTTCTCAATGCTAAAAAAATGAAAACGATTATTGTTGCTACTGATTTTTCGGCGGAAGCAGATCACGCCATGACCTATGCTGCTGCTGCAGCTGCCGAAAGAGGCTATAAGCTGGTGCTTTACAACCTTTACAATACGTCTATCCATGCCATGAATGCCCGTGTATCGGGTAGTGAAATAGATAAGATATTGACATGGAGACATGATAAACTGAAAGAGATTGCCGAGTTGATTAGCGGTATTTACCATATTAAAACCGATATTCATTTTGCTTCTGGCGATTTCTATGAAGAACTGGTAGGCTGCATCCATTTGCATCGAGCAGACTTGTTGGTGATGGGCATGCCAGAAAAATCATTGGAGCAAGACTTGTTGGGCAATACCACTACGCAAGTGATCGACAGGTTAAAGTTCCCTACTTTATCGGTTCCACTACAAGCACAATACAAAGGGATCAAACACATTCTTTTTGCTTGCGATATTGCCCGAGGCATACATGCCAAAATATTGAACGATGTAAAGATATTGGCTAAAGATTTTAGTGCTACGGTAGAGGTTTTCCATGTACGTCAAAAAGCGGAAGATCTTTCAAATAGCGAAGAACTAAGTCTGGTAGATCATTCATTGGCACAGGTTGACCATTTTTACAAGCAGGTGCAATCTTCAAAAATCATTAAAGCCATTGAGGATGAAATTATAGCATCGCAAACGGATTTACTGGTAATGGTTCCTTACCGACATGGTTTTTGGGATAGTTTACTGCGAAAGAGCAAAACCAGGGTAATGGCTTCGGGCAATAGCGTACCGTTGTTATCACTTCCTTTGTAATAAGGAGTTGCCATTTTATTGGTAGGAGTACGCCATCATTTCAACGAAGAAGTAAAATCTAGCACTGAATAGCTTTATGCTAGATTTTACTTCGTTCTTTATTATTTTTTCCTGTTTACCAGAGTAACAATATCAAGTCTTTCTTTTATATTTTTTTGCTTGATGCTAGATTTCTCTCCCGAAAAACTCGGGATCGAAATGACGAAGTAGCAACGTTATTTATTGCTTTCCTAATGAGTTAATGAGCTAATGAACCCCGAAGTATCGGGACTAACTCCTAGCTCCTAGCCACTAACACCTAGTCACTAGTTAACAATCCATCCACTGTTTTAGCGCCGCAGCCTTTTCCCTACTCACAATCACCTCCATATCACTATTTTTTAAAGCAACCTTTATTTTTCCATTAAAGTGGTTGTGCAACTGGGCAATGGCATTTACATGAATAATGCATTGTCTGTTGGCCCTAAAAAACAAATGCGGATCTAGCTGTTGGTCCAGTTCCTCCATGGTATGTGGCAAAGTCACTTCGGTGCCGTCCTGCAACCTAGCCTTGGTCACTTTAAATTCTAAAAAGAAATAATGTACATCGCTTACCGATACCGCTTTATAACCGTCTTTAAAAGGAATCAAAAATCGGCTCCGATGCTCCTTAGGCTTCAGGTACCTTACCAAATCTTCAATAGATTGCTGGTTGCTGAAAGAATGGTTTTGTTCTACCTTTTCTAAAGCCAGGGCCAATTCTTCATGTTCTACTGGTTTCAGCAGGTAATCAACACTGTTGTATTTAAAAGCCTTAACGGCATACTCGTCATAAGCTGTGGTGAAAATAATGGGACAGGTGATGTTTGCTTTTTCGAAAATCTCGAAGCTTAGACCATCGGATAATCGCACATCCATCATCACCAAATCGGGCATGGGCGAATTTGCCAACCAGTCGACCGTTTCCTGTACACTTTCTAAAACGGCAAGGATGGTAGCCTGTGGCCTAATCATCCCTATGAGGCGCTTTAAACGATCAGCGTTTAGCTTTTCATCTTCAATAATAAGGATGTTATTGTTCATAATCCATGAGGTGAATAATTACTTTATAGGTAGAGGCGTCCTTTACGATTTCAGGCAACTTGCCTTGCAAAAGTTGGAACCTATTCATGATATTGGGTAGCCCGATACCAAAAGACCGCAAATTTTGGTTTTCTATTAAAGATAAGGAATTTTCGACCACCAAAACAGCCGTTTCTTTGCTGTATATTTTGATACTTAGGGGGCTATTTTTACTGGTAGCATTGTGCTTAAGTGCGTTTTCGATGAGTAGCTGTAGGGTTAATGGCGGCAAATACAATAATTTGCTTTGTGGAGCCACGTCTATATCAAAGGTAATGCCCGAACCTATGCGGTGTTTGATCAGGAAGATGTACGAATCTAGAAACTTGAGTTCCTCTTCTAAGGAAATCGTGTTCTTTTTGGAGTTGACCAAAAGGAAGCGGTACACTCTCGAAAACCGTTCGGAATATTCGTAACCCAACTGTTGGTCCTCTAAAATCAGCTCTGAAAGGATACTTAAACTGTTGAAGATAAAATGAGGGTCTAACTGTAGTTTCAAGGCATTTAACTGCGCTTCTACAGAAGCCTGCTTTAATTCCGATTCTCTTAGTTTATGTTGGGCCAAACTCATTTCGGAGTTTTTCCAGTTGGCCACTAAATAGCTTCCAGTGTTAATGGCAATCAGCGTAAAGGAAATCATGGTACTTACTACACCCCACTGCATCAGGTTTTTAATGTCTTCGGTAGAAGGATCGCCCAAATGTTCTTTTTCGATGAGTACGATGAAAGCGATATCGAGGAAAATAACCAC
>NZ_JAELTX010000189.1 GCF_016429065.1 Pedobacter sp. ASV17 | reverse complement strand
TCAAGGTAGCGCCATTGCCTCCAACGATGTCAAGGTCGCTTGAAGTGATGTTCGATCCGCTTACAGAGGTGGCCGGCAAGGTACCGTAGGTCACCGCTCCAGCTGCATCAGCAATGGCAACACGGCCGGCAGTACCAACGCCCCCAGTTAACTTTGTTGCCGTTACGTTCGCATCAGCTATCTTTGAAGTCGTTACAGCACTGGCCTTGATATCCGCTGTTACCGTAGTCAAGGTAGCACCAGTGCCACCGGTTATGGTCAGGTCTGTAGAACTGATATCCGATCCGATTACAGAGGTGGCCAGCAAGGTACCGTAGGTTACCGCTCCAGCTGCATCAGCAATGGCAACACGGCCGGCAGTACCAACGCCCCCAGTTAACTTTGTTGCCGTTACGTTCGCATCAGCTATTTTCGCCGTGGTTACCGCATTAGGTTTGATATCCGCTGTTACCGTGGTCAAGGTAGCACCAGTGCCACCGGTAATTGTAAGGTCTGTAGAGCTGATGTTCGATCCGCTTACAGAAGTGGCCGGCAAGGTACCGTAGGTCACCGCTCCAGCTGCATCAGCAATGGCAACACGACCTGCAGTACCAACGCCCCCAGTTAGTTTTGTTGCCGTCACGTTCGCATCAGCTATCTTTGAAGTCGTCACAGCACTGGCCTTGATATCCGCTGTTACCGTGGTCAAGGTAGCGCCATTGCCTCCAACGATGTCAAGGTCGCTTGAAGTGATGTTCGATCCGCTTACAGAGGTGGCCGGCAAGGTACCGTAGGTCACCGCTCCAGCTGCATCAGCAATGGCAACACGGCCATTGGTACCAACACCCGCGGTCAGCTTTCCCGCAGTTACATTGGCATCAGCTATTTTCACCGTGGTTACGGCATTAGGTTTGATGTCTGCTGTTACCGTGGTCAGGGTAGCACCAGTGCCACCGGTTATGGTCAGGTCGTTTGAGGTAATATCCGATCCGCTTACAGAGGTGGCCGGTAAAGTGCCATAGGTTACCGCTCCAGCTGCATCAGCAATAGCCACGCGGCCATTGGTACCAACGCCCCCAGTTAGTTTTGTTGCCGTTACGTTCGCATCAGCTATTTTCGCCGTGGTTACCGCATTAGGTTTGATATCCGCTGTTACCGTGGTCAAGGTAGCACCAGTGCCACCGGTAATTGTAAGGTCTGTAGAGCTGATGTTCGATCCGCTTACAGAAGTGGCCGGCAAGGTGCCATAGGTTACCGCTCCAGCTGCATCAGCAATGGCAACACGACCATTGGTACCAGCACCCGCAGTTAATTTTGTTGCCGTTACGTTCGCGTCAGCTATCTTTGAAGTCGTCACAGCATTAGGTTTGATGTCTGCTGTTACCGTGGTCAGGGTAGCACCAGTGCCACCGGTTATGGTCAGGTCTGTAGAACTGATATCCGATCCGCTCACAGAGGTGGCTGGTAAAGTGCCATAGGTTACCGCTCCAGTTGCGTCAGCAATGGCAACACGGCCGGCAGCACCAACGCCCCCAGTTAGTTTTGTTGCCGTTACGTTCGCATCAGCTATCTTTGAAGTCGTTACGGCATTAGGTTTGATATCCGCGGTTACCGTGGTCAGGGTAGCACCATTGCCTCCAACGATGTCAAGGTCGTTTGAAGTAATGTTCGATCCACTCACAGAGGTGGCCGGCAAGGTGCCATAGGTTACCGCTCCAGCTGCATCAGCAATAGCAACACGGCCATTGGTACCAGCACCTGCAGTCAGCTTTCCCGCAGTTACATTGGCATCAGCTATCTTTAAAGTCGTTACAGCATTAGGTTTGATATCTGCTGTTACCGTGGTCAAGGTAGCACCAGTTCCACCAGTAATTGTAAGGTCTGTAGAGCTGATGTTCGATCCGCTTACAGAAGTGGCCGGCAAGGTGCCATAGGTCACCGCTCCAGTTGCGTCAGCAATGGCAACACGGCCATTGGTACCAGCACCTGCAGTCAGTTTTGTTGCCGTTACGTTGGCATCAGCTATTTTCGAGGTCGTTACCGCATTGGGAGCTATTTTTACCGTGGTCACCGCATCGGCCTTGATGTCAGCCGTTACCGTGGTCAAGGTAGCACCAGTTCCACCAGTAATTGTAAGGTCTGTAGAGCTGATGTTCGATCCGATTACAGAGGTGGCTGGCAAGGTACCGTAGGTCACCGCTCCAGCTGCGTCAGCAATAGCAACACGACCATTGGTACCAGCACCCGCGGTCAGCTTTCCCGCAGTTACATTGGCATCAGCTATTTTCACCGTGGTTACGGCATTAGGTTTGATATCCGCGGTTACCGTGGTCAGGGTAGCGCCATTGCCTCCAACGATGTCAAGGTCGTTTGAAGTAATATCCGATCCGCTTACGGAGGTGGCCGGTAAGGTGCCATAGGTCACCGCTCCAGCTGCGTCAGCAATGGCAACACGACCATTGGTACCAACGCCCCCAGTTAGTTTTGTTGCCGTTACGTTGGCGTCAGCTATCTTTGAAGTCGTTACAGCATTAGGTTTGATATCTGCTGTTACCGTGGTCAAGGTAGCACCAGTGCCTCCAACGATGTCAAGGTCGTTTGAAGTAATGTTCGATCCGCTTACAGAGGTGGCCGGCAAGGTACCGTAGGTCACCGTTCCAGCTGCATCAGCAATGGCAACACGACCATTGGCACCAACGCCTCCAGTTAATTTTGTTGCTGTTACGTTGGCATCAGCTATCTTTGAAGTCGTTACAGCATTAGGTTTGATGTCGGCGGTTACCGTGGTCAAGGTAGCACCAGTGCCACCGGTTATGGTTAGGTCGTTTGAGGTAATATCCGATCCACTCACAGAGGTGGCCGGCAAGGTACCATAGGTCACCGCTCCAGCTGCATCAGCAATAGCGACACGACCTGCAGTACCAACGCCCCCAGTCAGTTTTGTTGCCGTTACGTTCGCATCAGCTATCTTTGAAGTCGTTACAGCATTAGGTTTGATGTCGGCGGTTACCGTGGTCAGCGTAGCGCCAGTGCCACCAGTAATTGTAAGATCTGTAGAGCTGATGTTCGATCCGCTTACAGAGGTGGCTGGTAAAGTGCCATAGGTCACCGCTCCAGCTGCGTCAGCAATGGCAACACGGCCGGCAGTACCAACGCCCCCAGTTAATTTTGTTGCCGTTACGTTGGCATCAGCTATCTTTAAAGTCGTTACAGCATTAGGTTTGATATCTGCTGTTACCGTGGTCAAGGTAGCACCAGTTCCACCGGTTATGGTCAGGTCGTTTGAGGTAATATCTGATCCGCTTACAGAGGTGGCTGGTAAAGTGCCATAGGTTACCGCTCCAGCTGCATCAGCAATGGCCACACGACCAGCAGTACCAGCACCTCCAGTTAGTTTTGTTGCCGTTACGTTGGCATCAGCTATCTTTGAAGTCGTTACAGCACTGGCCTTGATGTCTGCTGTTACCGTGGTCAAGGTAGCACCTGTGCCTCCAACGATGTCAAGGTCGCTTGAAGTAATGTTCGATCCGATTACAGAGGTGGCCGGCAAGGTGCCGTAGGTTACCGCTCCAGCTGCATCAGCAATGGCCACGCGACCATTGGTACCAACGCCCCCAGTTAGTTTTGTTGCCGTTACGTTGGCATCAGCTATTTTCGCCGTGGTTACAGCATTGGCCTTGATGTCGGCGGTTACCGTGGTCAAGGTAGCACCATTGCCTCCAACGATGTCAAGGTCGCTTGAAGTAATGTTCGATCCGATTACAGAGGTGGCCGGCAAGGTACCATAGGTCACCGCTCCAGTTGCATCAGCAATGGCCACACGGCCAGCAGTACCAGCACCTCCAGTTAGTTTTGTTGCCGTTACGTTGGCATCAGCTATTTTCGCCGTGGTTACAGCATTAGGTTTGATGTCGGCGGTTACCGTGGTCAAGGTAGCACCTGTACCACCGGTTATGGTTAGGTCGTTTGAGGTAATATCCGATCCGCTTACAGAAGTGGCCGGCAAAGTACCGTAGGTTACCACTCCAGCTGCGTCAGCAATGGCCACACGGCCGGCAGTACCAACGCCCCCAGTTAGTTTTGTTGCCGTTACGTTAGCATCAGCTATCTTTGAAGTCGTTACAGCACTAGGTTTGATGTCTGCTGTTACCGTGGTCAAGGTAGCACCAGTGCCACCGGTTATGGTCAGGTCTGTAGAGCTGATGTTCTTGCCTGCACCTGGATCCGTAGGAGTACCCGTACCGTTAAGGTTTACGGAAAGCTCACCATTGGAGTTAATCTTTATCGTGGGATTTGTTCCCGCCTCCTTTACCACACCAAGGGTAGTGCCATTGGCAGTGGCAACATTTACAGTATAAATAGGACTATTAGGATCTGTAGCATTTGTACCTACCGAAGTATTTGTACCAGCGGCCACAGTTGCAGTTTTATCAACTGCATTGGGAATAGTGGTGACATCTACATCTATTTTTCCCGTGGTTGTATTCAGTTTCAAACCCGCACCCGCTAAGGCTGTTGGACTTACATCTAACTGATAATTGGTTGTGCTGGTACCAGGCGTAGTAGTGGTTATGGTGGTATAGGTACCATTAGTTACCGTAGTGTTTTTTTGATTGGCCGTAATAATATTTGCGAGATCTATTGTGGTGGTATGGTTGCCCTCGTCAACGTAGGTTAATTTCTTGGTCCCCGCATCGTAGTTCAGTACTGTCAGCGTCTCGTTGCCCTTCACCAATTGGGAAATGTCAATTATATTGCCTGTACCCTTCTCGTCGGTATACGTCAGGATCTTGGTGGCATTATCATAGACAAGCTTGGTGAGCGTCTCGTTGGCCGTAACGATATTCTTGATATCGATCGTCTGGGCATTTCCACTACCGTCAACATAGGTAAAAGTATTTGTGGTGCCGTTATAGCTAACGTTGCCACTTGCGTTCTTCACAATGTTGTCGATGATGTTCTTTACATCGCTGTTATTAACAATCTCCTGAAAGTTGTTCTGAACGTCACCAATAACATCAATATCTACCTTCTTGCCCTTTTCATTGGTATAAGTGTACTTACCCTTGCCTTTAT
>NZ_JAELTX010000188.1 GCF_016429065.1 Pedobacter sp. ASV17 | reverse complement strand
TAACCCCCTTAGCGGTAGTGCGAGCATTGGTTTCACATCTACCGTAGAATTTGACGAAATTCAAATTGTATTTGATTCAGGTCTAATTTCGGCTAGTTTAGGCGGTACCTATAATATTTATTATGCCTTTGTAAGAAGGGATGACGATAATGATGGTATTCCAGATTTACTGGAGGCCTGTGGAAACCAAAATGATGCCATAGATACCAATGGGAATGGAGTGCCAGATGCCTGCGAAGTATTGCCACTAAAGTTGCTTTCTTTTGATACGGAACTAAATGGCCGATTGGTTAATATTAATTGGAAGACTGCCGAAGAGGAAGGCCTAACAGGTTTTGAAGTAGAACGCCTTGATGCCGCTGGCAAATTTGTGAGCATTGCAAATGTGGTTGCAACCAATGGGGGCAAACAGACCAAAACATATCATCTAACAGATGCTAAGTTGCCCAATACAGAAAAATTATACTATCGTTTAAAAGTGAATGATAAAGATGGAAAAATTTCCTACTCCGAAGTGGCAACGGTTTTAAATAAACTGTCATCCGTTGCCGAGCGTTATGTGATTAGCCCTAACCCCGTAACGGGAAATGAACTCTATCTTCAAACAAATATCAAGGATATTCAGAAACTAGAGATTGCAATTTATGATATGAGCGGAGCCAAAAAAATGGCAAACACGTTCAATGTGTTGGATGGATCCAATCGTATTCCTATTAATGTGGGCAATATTGGCACAGGGAACTATATCCTAACCATTAAAGAAGGCGCACAAAACTACAGCCTTAAGTTCATCAAGAAATAACCTTATTGGTAAATAAAATCTCGGTATAAAATTTAAGTTTGAAATTAGATCCCTTGCTATTGCAGCAAGGGATCTATAATTTAATTGTACTAAAAACATTGGAATTGTAAATTAGTAGTTAGATAATTAAAAACGGTATAAAAATCAATTTATAGCTAGCGAAGCACCCATGGACAAAATAGAAATCCCATTAAGTAAAGGTAAATTACTGTTGATATTATTTGGCGGACTTGCCTTTGTAATTATAGGCGTAATTTTTATCGTTAACCCCGAAAAATTTGTTTCTGCAAGAATGAGCAACCCCGAATTGTTGAGGCTGTTGGGGATAGCGAGTGTTGTATTCTTTGGTGCCCTAACTATTTATGCGATTAAAAAGTTGCTTGGCAATCCCATTGGTTTGGTAATAGATGAAGAGGGTATCACCGACAATACCAATGCTGCGGGTGTTGGGCTTATCAAATGGGCCGATATTACGGGCCTAGAAAGAGTACAAGTGAAGTCGACCAAAATTCTGCTTATCCATCTATCCAACCCTGAAGAATACCTGAACAAGACAACAGGATTTAAAAAATTATTGATAAAGGGTAATTATAACATGTACGGAACGCCTTTATCTATTACTTCAAGTACTTTGAAGTATAATTTTAACGATCTGGAACAATTAATTGCTGAACGACTTTTAAAAAAGAAAACGCTTGAGCAGCCGATAATCTCCAATAATTGATGGAGAATAAATAATATAGATTTGCCGCTTACGACTCATACGTGTCCTGTTAAAAGACGGTTTGTTATAATACTGTTGAGTTAGCTATGTGCCTATGTGGTTCATTTAATTTGCTAGAAAATATAACCACATAGACACATAGGTGTTGTTTTACAACTATGGCAAATAGGTAGGACTAATTTTTGCAGTCCAATCAACCCTAAAGCGAATTTCTTAAAATAACTTTAGCAGGGTCACGCATTTTTACCACTTCCTTTTTCAATATCGCTTTGGCCGCTTCTTCGCCCATTTTATTAAAATCGGTACTAATTACGGTAATGCCATCTTCTAAAACTTCTTTAACCGCAGTGTCGTTGTACGAAAGCAGACCAATGTCTTTACCTAGTTTCCAACCTTTTTTACGAGCTATTTTAATCAAGGTCACGTCATCTTGGTCGTATCTGCTAAAAGTAATGTAGGCATCACCTTTTTTGGCAAACGAATCATCTATGGTGTTAACGATGGTGTGTTTTTTCGAATTAAGCTTCGAGAACAATTCAAAGCCATCAATCACTTCCTTGGCATGGAAAGCTTCTAGGGGAGCAACCAGCACCAACCTTGAATATTTTTCTAACTGTGGAAGCAATTCGGTAAGTGATTCTTGAATGTCGGTTTTATAGTCTTGGTAAATGCAGGTGTAGTCGCCGTCCAATTTTTTTTCCTGGTAATCAATGATGATTCTTTTTTGAGGTGGAATACGATTTAAAACTTCCTTGGTGTTGCCATGCAAAAAAGTAGTGATAACGAAGTGGGTATAATTGGGAAGATTTTCGTCAATTAATTTCTCAAAAACCTTGAAGTTATGGTGATGGAAATAAACATCAACATCGGCTTTATCCTTAATGGTTTCTAAAAAGGAATGATAGATCCGATCCCTCAAAACGTTCATCTTATCAAGAATTAAACAGATGCGATAAGGATGGTACTGCTTTTTCTTTTTTACATAATATCCTTTTCGATATTCGGCTTCAATAATCCCTTTTTCCAATAGGTAGTTTAAACCTTTTAAGGCCGTTTCCTTGCTGATTTTCAGTTGCTCGGTCAATTGATTTAATGAAGGCAAACGATCATTAATTTTCAATTTGTTGGTTTCAATCAGATGATTAATATGCTCAGCAAGCTGAAGATACTTCATTCTGTGTGTAGAAACATTCGGGTTAGCCTCTGCTGTTTTTTTAGTCTGGTCCACTGTTTTAGGTTTTTCAATGCAAAGCTAATGGATATTTCTGAAAAAAAAGTCCATACCATACCAAACTAATCATAATGCCCCTACAAGTAGGTTTTTGCCGCAAATTTTTAGCACTGAAAGCAAAAAAAATAAAATGTTTGATAATTAAGAATATTTTATACTTTTGTTTAACAAATTAAACCAAACCAAACCAAACCAGTTGCCCCCACTGGATATAACCAAGTATAATGATCAAGCGATAATGCTGTCAGTGTAACCAAATGGTGCTGTTAGCAATAGTAAGATCACTATTAGAAATATAAATTACTTCATCAATGATTAGATCGATTTCTTTTAAGCGCATATCCCTGTTCTTTTTCGCAATTTGCTGTGCTACGCATACCTATGCACAAGTGTATGCCAATGCTAAGGCGCCTGTAGAAGATCGAGTGAAAGCCATTTTGGCCCAAATGACGCTGGAAGAAAAACTAGATTATATTGGTGGATACAAAGGGTTTTACATTAGGCCTATCCAACGATTGGGTTTGCCCGAAATTAAACTTACCGATGGCCCAGTAGGCACGCATAAAGACGGAAGATCTGTGGCCTATCCAGCCAGCATTTTATCGGCAGCTACTTGGGATACGGGATTGATTACCAGATTGGGCAAGGAGTTGGGCAGAGACTCAAAAGCACGTGGCGTGCACATTTTGCTTGCGCCTGGTGTGAATATCGTTAGGGCACCTATGAGCGGAAGGAACTTTGAGTATTTTAGTGAGGACCCATTCCTAAATTCGAGAATAGGGGTAAGCTATATTAAAGGGCTACAAGGCGAAAACGTAGTGGCTACGGTAAAACACTATGCGGCCAATAACCAGGAGTGGGACCGTAACAATGTAAGTTCAGATATTGACGAACGTACCCTTCACGAAATTTATTTTCCTGCTTTTAAAGCGGCGGTTCAAGAAGCAAAAGCTGGATCGGTAATGAACAGCTACAATTTGGTAAATGGTGTTCATGCTACCCAAAGCGGTTATCTGAATAATGAAATTTTAAAAGGACTTTGGGGTTTTGATGGCTTTGTCATGTCAGATTGGTCATCAACCTATAATGGGATAGAAGCGGCTAAAGGTGGTTTAGACTTGGAAATGCCCCGAGCAGTGCGAATGAATAAAAAAGACCTTGATTTGGCCATTAAAAATGGTGTGCTCAATGAAGAAGTGATCAATGATAAGGTAAGAAGGATGCTGCGCATCATTTTCAGATTTGGTTTTTACGACAAGCCGCAACTTGATACTTCTATCCCAAAAGATAACCCTGATGGTGCAAAGGCAGCGCTTGATCTGGCCAGAGGCGGTATCGTACTATTAAAGAATACAAAACAAGTATTGCCATTATCGGCAAATATTAAAACTTTAGCGGTAATTGGTCCCAATGCCGATGCTTATGTGTCAGGTGGTGGTAGTTCCTATACTTTTCCATTCCATTCTGTGTCGGTACTTAAAGGTATCCAAGAGTATTCAAAAGACATTAAGATCATTTCATCTACTGGTTTGCCTGTACTTTCTGATCAGGTGGCCAAATCGGTGTTTTACCATAACTCAGGTGCGCCAATACGTGGCTTAAAAGCAGAATATTTTAACAATACTAAATTATCTGGAACGCCTTTTAAAACCGCTGTAGATACCATTGTGAGTATCAATAACGGTTGGCACATTGCGGCAGAAGGCAGGGGCTTTCCTTTTGATCACTGCTCCATGCGCTGGACAGGTTTTGTGAAGCCAGAAAAGAGTGGTAAATATAAGTTTACCGTAAAAGGTTTTGACGGTTTTAGGCTTGAAGTGGGAAATGAAAAAGTGATTGATCTTTGGAAAGACCAAGGTATTACCACTAAAAGTGTAAGCTTACAGTTAGAAGCGGGTAAAGAATATGCGGTAAAGCTTGAATATTATGCTGGTCCACATCCGGTAGATATCAATTTTGCCTGGGCTCCAGATGTGCTAGATTTTTCTGAAGCTATCAATGCTGCAAAAAGCGCCGATGCCACCATTGTTTGTGTGGGCTTTAATGAAAGTAGTGAGCGTGAAGGAAATGACCGTCCGTTTGAATTGCCAGATTACCAAGATAGCCTCATCAATGTAATTGCGGGTCTTAACCCTAAAACCATTGTCGTTTTAAATGCAGGCGGCAATGTGGCCATGGAAAAATGGATTTCCAAAGTGCCAGGATTGTTGTTTGCCTGGTATCCAGGGCAAGAGGGTGGAACCGCCATTGCCGAAATACTTTTTGGGAAAACCAATCCAAGTGGTAAACTTCCGATCAGTTTTGAGAAAAAATGGGAAGATAACCCCGCTTTTAACTATTATTACGACGAGGCTAATAGCAAAAAGGTGAGTTACAAAGAAGGTATATTTATGGG
>NZ_JAELTX010000187.1 GCF_016429065.1 Pedobacter sp. ASV17 | reverse complement strand
CTCCTAACTCCTAGAAAAAACTAAAAGGCCACGAAATTCGCGGCCTTTTAGTTTTTTTGTCTCGGTGATTATTTTTTTAAGAGCATGTCAATTTGTATAGGTAGTTTTTTCTCGAGGATGGCACCTTCAAAACCGATGGTCCTGAATTGGAGCTTACCTTCCTGATCCAATACGGCAATGGTAGGGATTACGGTAAAGCCCACCTTCTCCCCTATATCTTTATCGTTATTGAAATAAATAGGGAACGTATATTGAGGATTGTCTTTGGTCCATTTTTTAGCATCGTTAATGGTATTGTTGGCACCACTATTTACCACCATAAACTTTACAGCAGGATTGTCTTTATAGCGGTTATACACCTGTTGGAAATAAGGCATTTCCTGCATACAAGGAACGCACCAAGTGGCCCAGAAGTTTAAGATCACTACTTTGTCCTTTAAATCGGCAGTGGTAACAGGTTTGCCTTGCAAATCAGTTAAGCCAGCCAGCTCGGGCATAGGTTTGTTCAACACTTTTTTGCTGATTTCTTGGGTCAATTGCTGCAATTCCAACTGTTCCAATTGCTTTACTTTTTTTTCAAACTCGGCAAGCGGTTGTTTCGCTTCTAAAAAGTTCTTCTTTGCGGCTTTAATGGCTACCGTATCCGAAGGGTTCTTTAGTAACACCTTCCAAAGGGCGTTAAAAGCCTGTTGTGGCTGTTGGGTACTTTCTAATACTTGGGCAGCATTTAACAAAGCAGTGCGATCGTTACCCGCAGTTATGGCATCCTTAGCCAACTGAACAGCTACGGTACTTTTACCCAACCTCAAGTTATTAATGGCAGCTAAGGACAACAATTCGGCTTTGGCATCGGCTACGGCTTGCTCACGCACAGTATCGGCCACAAACGAAGGAATATAGCCGTACTCAGGGAAGAACCTGATGATGCCCACAGGCCATTGGTTCACCTTGGCTAAAGATTGTTGGATATAAGCTAAAGCGGCACTTGGCGCTAATTGCTTATTGGTAAGCGTTTCGGCAATTTCCTTGTAGGTTTTAGGCAAATACGGACTTTCTTGTTTCAGCATTTTGTTAGCGTGGTAAATGGCCTTAGCCGAATCGCCAATGCTTACATAAGTTTCAAACAGGGTGCTATGAATGGCATTAGAACCATCTTTTTTAGGATCATCGCTTTGCCCCAATAAGGCCTGTAGCTTTTGTATTTTTACCTTAGGATCCTTTTCTTTAGCAATTATGCCCACGGTAAGATCTTTGCCCAAATCAGATTGCGGAAAACGTTCTCTAATGACCTTGCGCACCGAGTCTACACGGGTTTTCTCGCCAATCATTAAATAGGCCATAGTTACCGAATTCATGTTTCCCTGACTGGTAGGATCGGAATCGAGCTTTTGGGCAATAATTTTACGCGCTTCTTCCCTATAAGCTAATCTTTTCGCTGGATCAGCATCGCTGTTCATCAACACATTTAAACGAGCTATTTTAGCTTCATAATTGTCTGGATAATCGCTTAGTTCCTTATTCAGCAAAGCCAAACGTAATGGCGCTAAAGGCACCGATTTTGGCTTTTGTGCCGAAAGGCTATAAGATTCGTGCAGGTAACCGCTTTTTACCCTTTTTTGCTCATCGACATAAATAGCCAAATGGTAATGCGTTTCTTTATCAGGTTGGTCAATTTGATTACCGCTTTGCAGGTAAAAAGTAGCAAAGGTGGCATAGCGTTGTACTACAAAACTGGCTTTCCAAAGGTTGCCCTCTTTTTTTAGGGGCATGCGCCAAGGCAAGTCGTAAAAGGTCGAATAAGTAAACACCGCTGTGATTTCTTTGGCATTGGCACCAATCAGGGCACCTTTAGCACTGGGATCATAGGTAATGGTTACCGTTTGTCCTCTTTGTGGCTTTTGAGGGCTAATTTGTACTGCATTTTGCCCCTGTACCTGTGCAAACACAAGTACAAGGAACAATATATTTAAAGCATATTTCATCTTATTCGTTGATTAGTTATAACCTGGATTGGGAATGAGGTTAACGTTAGATCTAATGGCCTCTGTTGGAATAGGAAACAGCTGAGCGGTAGATTTCCAAGCCGTTTTGGTCAATGGCAAGATATCATCGGCACGGGTTTTTCCAGCCAAGCCCGTGGTACTTGGCCAACGTTTAAGGTCAAACCAACGGTGCCCCCATTCACAAAACAATTCTACCCTACGCTCCTGCTCTACTTTGGCCATGCCTGTAGCAATGCTGGTAGGACTGGTAAGGTCGGTTAAGCCAGCTCTACGTCTGATTACGTTTAGATCATCTCTGCCCAAATCATATTTCTGTTGTTGAATACGGGCTTCGGCACGAATTAAAAAGGCTTCTGAAAAGCGTAATACCATTGAATACTCTGTCGCTGCTGTGCCTACGGTACCTACCCTTACTTTGTATTTGTAAGGATAATACAAAATGTTGGTTGGCGTAGCTGGTGCCGCATAGGTATTGATCCAGTAGCTCAATCTCCTGTCGCCAGGTTCAAAAGCAGTGATAATGCCATAGGTATCTTTGGTCATGCGGTACAAAGGCGAGCTTACCGGCACAATGGTATTGCCTTCCCAAGTGTTACGACCCAAAGCGGTGTTTACCACCTGCAATTGCCAAACGGTTTCGTTACTGTTCTTTAAAAATACTTTGGAAAGATGTGCCGCATTGGCTGGATCGGCATTATCCAATAAGCTATAGCCTGTGGTAGCAATCACATTACCCGCTTCGGTTTCGGCCAAAACATTTTGCCCCGTGTATAAATAAGCTCTGGCCAACATTAAGGTAGCAGCGGCTTTGTTAGGTCGGGTGCGCTCGCCATTACCAGCATAGGTGTTTACCAATAGGTCCTTAGCTTGCTTAAAATCATCGATGACTGCAGCATATACCTCAGCCTTTGGCGTTCTGGGCAAATTCGTATTCTTTCTTACATCGGTAGTTAAAATCAAAGGCACGTCGCCAAATAAATTCACCAAATAGAAATGGCAGAAAGCCCTTATGAAATAGGCTTCGCCCATCACTTGGTTTTTCACCGCTGGCGATAATTCGGTAGACTTTCCAGCACCTTCGATAACGGCATTTGCACGATAAATGTAATTGTAAGGCTGCGACCAAAAGGTAGCCACATAGGGATTCCCTGGTTGGATGGCATTGTTTTTAAACTCATCAAAATTGGCAAAAGTAGCGGCATATACAAAGTCATCGGCGCTCATAGAGCCCAAAAAAGTAGTGAGTACATTGGCAAATTGGTAGTTCACGGCATTCATATCGGAATAAATGCCTACTACAGCAGCCGTTGCGGTTGCATCACTTGAAAATACAACTTTAGACGCTAATTCATCTTTAGGATCTGCTACCTCTACAAACTTCCTGCAGGCAGAGAGATGAAGTAACAAAGCGATAGTTGATATATAATAAACGAATTTCATGTTCTTAATTTTAAATGTTAAAACGATACTTGTACACCAGCGGTAACGGTCCGCAATGGCGGCAGCGCATAGCCCTTGGTTTCTGGGTCGAAACCATCATAATTGGTAATGGTAAACAGGTTTTGTCCCTGCACGTAAACCGAAAGGTTACTAATGAAGGACTTGTTAAGCAGTTTGCCAAAATTATACTTCAGGGAAACATTTTTTAACCTGATGAACGACGCATCAACCCAGTTGGCACTAGATAGGCGATAATAGCTTTGGTAAGCATTATAAATGGCCTGTCCTGAGGTAGCGCTGGCGCCTGGGATATCGGTAATGTCGCCTGGTTTTTGCCATCTTTTTAAGGCGCTCTCATCTTTGTTCATGCGCACTCCATTAGAATAGCTCAGGTAACCATAGTTAATGCCCGGACCTTCTTGTTTTACAAATTGCAGAAAGAAATCTAAGCTGAAGTTTTTGTAGGTAAAGCTATTTTGAATACCTCCAAATGCCTTAGGTGCGGTGTAACCCAACATCACCAAATCAGCAGGATCGCTAATGGTATTGTTTCCGTTAACGTCCCTAAATTGTGGCACTCCATTTTGAGGATTAACGCCAATGTAATCAAAACCTCTTACAATGCTTAAAGGCTGCCCTATTTCGTAAACAGTAGCATAGGCAGACCCTTCAAAATCAGGGTATTTAAGCAGTTTATTTTTAGAGAAAGTTAAATTGAACGAGGTGTTCCAAGTGAAATTAGCATTGGTTATATTTTTGGAAGTAAACTCAAATTCAATTCCTTGATTTTGGATCAGGGCAGGCAAGTTAGAAATGAAGCCTGTAAAACCTGATTGTGGCGAAAGACGGTAAGGAATCAGCTGATTTCCGGTCCTATTCCTATAGATATTGGTAGTAAGTAAGAAACGATCTTGCAAAAAGCCTAGCTCTAAACCTAATTCCGCTTTTTTAGTTTCTTCCCACACAAATAATGGATTGGCAAAACGGGTTGGGCTAATCCCTCCCGAACCACCATATGGGTAGCTGGTAGCACTCCAAGTATCCAGATAATTGTAATCGCCAATTTGATCATTACCTACAATACCCCAACTGGCACGTAATTTACCAAAGCTTAAAAATTTAAGGTTGTCGGCTACAAATTCTTCGTTGCTAAATACCCAAGCTCCACCAATGGAACCAAAGTTTCCGAATTGCTTTTGGGGGCCAAAACGAGAAGAACCATCTCTACGGAAAGTACCGTTAAGGATGTATTTACTGTCGAAGTTATAGGTTAACCTACCAAAGATAGAATTGTAACGGTATTTGGCATAATTGTAAGTTCGTGGAGTAACTACCGTAGCTGCGGTAATGTTTTCCAACATGCCATCGCTAATGTAACCACTACCATTGATAGATTGGCTTTCGGTAATGCTATGCTGCCATGTGGCCCCAGCTAATGCGGTTAGCTTGCCTTTGCCAATGTTTAAGTTGTACTCGGCCTGTGGCTCTACAATGTACGAGTTTTGGTAACCATTGCCATAGTAGGCCAAACTGCCCGTGTAGGTTTGTGGGTTAAAGCTCAGCTTTGGATAGGTTTGTATTTGATTGGTGTTGTAGCGGTTAAAACCTCCTGTTACCCTTAAAGTAAGGTTATCTAATACCTTGTAGCTTAGGTTAAGATCGGCCAAAATGTTTTGCGACTTGAACTTGTTGGTGCGGTGCAAATAGGCCATAGGATTTTGGTCGTTACCATACCAGTAATAAGAACCATCTGGATTGTAGATCGGATAGTTAGGGGCGATGTTAAAGAAGCTCGTTAAATCGGTTGGCAAGGTGTTATTCTCGTCGGTAAGGTATTTAACCGAAGTAATCAATTTCAATTTTTGATCTACCGAACTGTGGTTTAAGGCCAAGTTTAAAGCACCTTTAGTAT
>NZ_JAELTX010000186.1 GCF_016429065.1 Pedobacter sp. ASV17 | reverse complement strand
GGATTAACGCCAAAGGTATTTCCCTGCCTGTCATCAATTCCACTTCTTTCGGGATTTTACAAGCTACCCGTACACGTATCTCTAAAACAGAATATATCTCGTGTCCAAGCTGCGGCAGAACCTTATTTGATTTGCAAGAAACTACGCAAGCCATCAGGTCCAGAACATCGCACCTTAAAGGCGTGAAAATTGGAATTATGGGCTGCATTGTGAACGGTCCAGGCGAAATGGCAGATGCCGATTATGGTTATGTGGGTGCTGGGGTAGATAGGATTACGCTTTACCGCGGACAGGAAGTGGTAAAGAAAAACGTGAAAACTGCCGATGCCATTGATGAACTGATTGGCATTATCCGTGAGGACGGCAATTGGATAGAGAAAGAATAAAAAGAGGATGCCACCATTAAGTGTTGATTTGGTATTTTTAACGCTTAGCTAAACAATATCATTCCTAGTAGAACAGTTTAGGTTGTTTGGTTCAACGCATCCTCCTTAAATCATTACGTTGTTTAAAGGCTCAACGCTACCAAATTGTACTGGTTAATTTTGGTGCTTTTTTCTGCCAGTTGAATTAGTATTTCATTCAGTTTCCTTTTTACTTTTTCTCTACGTACGTTTAATCTTTTCCCTACTATTACTTCTTCGTAAATCAATTCCTGTTTGGCATTGTAAAATTTAACCGTAGATGTCTTGGGGTTTTTTACATTACTTTCAATAACCCAGTTGGCAAAATCAACCTTTGGTGTAGGTGCTAATTCTTGTGCTGATGCTGCTGTGGCAAACAACCAAAGCAATACATTAAATGCTAAAATTTTCATGTGTGTTTATGGTTTTAGGTGAATTATAAATGTTTTTAAATCAATAATAATCTTAACTACTGGTGAACCGTTTGTAAGTGTCGTCATTGTGAGGTGCGAAGCAATCTTGTAGCGCTAATTCTATTACCCAGTGATTACTTCGTGCCTAGCTATGGTGCGTTAACTCGCATAGGTTTATGAATACCAAATTAGTAGCTGTTGGCGAGGGAAGAAATAAGGTTGGACATAAATAAGAAATGGCATTATCAACAACAGTGATGCTAATGTCAAGGCTACTTGTCCTCAGTATTTTATGATTGAATTGCTATTGGATGTCGTTTGTAGGTACAACCCTGTTGTTTGTCTAAAATTTAATAGAAAAATGCCCAAGAGATGTATTTTTGAGTATGCAGATGATACAAGCATACCAGCAGCGAGGTAGCCGTAAAAATAGAGTGCTATTGCACGTTTTTTTTTGGATGACGGTATGGTTTATTACGTCCTTTGTGTACGGTTACGAAAAACAGCCTGTTTTTGTGGCTTTAGAAAGCAATCTGATGCTTTTGCCTGTACACATGATTTATTTTTACACGGTAACCTATGTCATCATCCCCAAATACCTGCTAAAGCGTAAATACATTAAGTTTTTTATCATTTTGCTTTTGTTTGCAGTGGTAATGCCCTTAATTACCAGAATAATAGATATCTTTTTAGTAGAGCCAAATTTGGATGCCTATTTAAAAAGCTTTGGTTACACTTGGGAAAAGGTACAAGGCACCAAATGGGAGCGTTTCTCTAACGTTGTTTATTATCTCAATGCCGTTAAGGGCGCCAATTTTGTAGTTTGGATTGGTGTAGCCATTAAATTCTTTAAATCTTGGTACCAACGGCACCACGCCGCTTTACAGGCAGAACTAAACCTTCTAAAAGCGCAAATACATCCTCATTTTTTATTTAATACACTCAATAATCTGTATGCGTTAACACTTAATAATTCTCCAAAATCGCCCGAAATTGTAATGGGGCTTTCCGAGATTTTGCGATACATGCTTTACGAATGTAATGTGGAAAATGTCTCCTTGAAAAAAGATGTAGAGATACTTGAAAATTTCATCCTGTTGGAAAGAATGAGGTATGAAGAGCGTTTGGATTTTAACTTTACCAAAGAAGGGGATTTGGAAGCATATCAAATTGCGCCTTTGCTGTTGCTTCCGTTGGTAGAAAATGCTTTTAAACATGGGGCAGGGGAAAAATTGGGACAAGCTTGGATCAATATCGAATTAGAAATAAAAAATGAAATACTAACTTTCAAAATCAATAACAGTAAGCCCGAAAAAATAAGGACACTGATCGAGAAAAATGGAAATATAGGCTTGGGAAATGTAGAAAAACGTTTGGAATTAATTTATCCAGATAAACATCAACTAAAGATTTTTGAGGAGGAAGATATGTTTGCCGTAATTCTGAAAATAGATTTGTCACAAAGATTAAACCCATAATGCAAAGATGAAGATTAAAGCTCTAATTGTTGATGATGAACCACATGCTATAGAGGTAATCGCTAAATATTTGGAAAGTTTTCCAGAAGTTGAAGTAATTGCCGCCTGTAATGATGGAATTAGTGCGTTTCATACCTTGCAGCAAAAAAATATCGACTTGATGTTCCTCGATGTACAAATGCCAGGTATTACTGGAGTTGAACTCTTGAAAAGCCTTAAAAACCCACCAAAGGTGATTTTTACAACTGCTTTTAGTGAATATGCGGTAGACGGTTTTGAGCTAGATGCAGCAGATTATTTGCTTAAACCTATTCCATTTAATCGTTTTTTGAAAGCGATGGATAAAACGCTGGCAGCCCTAGGAGCTAGAAAGCAAAGTTTACTAGTGCCCGAAATTACTTTAACCAATGAAGTCAACAAGTTCTTATACTTAAAAGTAGATAGAAAGACAGTGAAGGTAAACGTGAAGGATATTTACTGGATTGAAAGCATTAAAGATTATGTGAAAGTAATTTTGGCAGATAAAGTGTTGGTGAGCAAACAGAAAATTTCAATTTTAGAAGAATTGCTGCCCGAAGGCCAATTTTGCAGGATTCATAAGTCCTTTATCATTAATGCCCAAAAAGTAGAGAGCTACTATACTTATGCGGTAGAAATTTTAGGAAAGGAACTGCCCATAGGCAGGAACTACAAACAACAAGCATTAAAGTGCTTGCAAACCGCTTAATTGCCCCAAACGCTAATCACTACATTCCTGCTGCCACCATGGTTACGGTGTTCACAAAGGTAAATGCCCTGCCAAGTTCCCAAATTTAAATGTCCGTTGGTAATAGGGATTAAAACCGATGCACCCATTAATGATGATTTGATATGAGCCGGCATATCATCGTCGCCCTCATAGTCATGTAGATAATCAGGGTCGCCTTCAGGAACTGCTTTGTTCATCCAGGTTTCAAAATCAGCCCTTACCGTGGGGTCGGCATTTTCGTTAATGGTTAGCGAAGCCGAAGTGTGCTGTATAAACACCTGCAGCATTCCAGCGTTAATGTTTCGTAATTCGGGAATGGCTTGCAAAATTTCATCCGTTACTAAATGAAAACCTCTGCTGCGGGCCCTTAAGCGTATTGATTTTTGTAAAAAGTGCATAAGTTAAATTTAGTGCATACAGCCAATGTATATTTTAGACTGAAGCTTGAAGGCTTTTGGTACCACTTGCTTAACTGCCGCAAAGGCACTGTCCGCTTCCAATGCATTGGCATAAATGCCTGCAATAATGCCAATGGTTTTAGGTTTTGAAGTAGGTAAGTATTGGTTCATGTATTCTAAGCTCAAGGTTTTTGATAATTCCCTTCTTGGAAAATATTCACCAGCATACATTTCGTCTTCATCATTGTCGGGAAGTACAATCCGGTCCTTCTGTTTATTGTAGTATCTTCCCATGGAGTCTATGTCCATCCCTAGTTTAGCTTTCAGGGAAAACATTTTTTGATTTAAGGAATGGTAGCTGTTATTGGTATCGATAACGATCACCTGATAATTGGCATATGCTTCTTCTTCATTGAAATTTGAGGAGGTGTCGGTAAGCGCTTTCTTGGCAAAAGTGTCAGCAGCCAAGGTTGCAACAGCCGTAGTGTCTTTTATGGCAGATTGACCACTGGGACTACTACAGGAAAAGCAAAAAATGCCTAATAAGAGTGCGATGAAATAGCGTTTTTTCATTTGGAAGATAGTTAAGAGATGCTATTCAAAAACTTCAAGCTTTTTTCGCATACTTCAAATAGCTGCGGAGGCAAAGTTTCACCTGGATAGGGATGTAAAGCACCATATACATGATTGGCTCCCTCAATTTTTGCCAACCTGCTGGCTGGGTTTGCATTGGCCAATTTCTCTGCCGTAGCAAAAGGAACGTTCACATCGTCATCACCTTGTACAATGAGCCATGGAATATTAATCTGTTTAGCTGCGGCTAAAATATCCAATTTGTCTTTGTTGTCTTCAAAATCTTCCAATAAGGTAATGTTCAAAGGCATTTTTTCTTTGGTGCGTGCATTCACTACCTCAATCTTGCCTTTTTCTTTCCACTCTTTTTCCTGTTCCTTTTTCCATAAGCTGCTAAAATCGGCAATGGCACTCCAGGTAATCAATCCTTTTACGTAAGGATTATTGGCCGCCTGTAATATACTTAGTCCACCACCACGGCTATGGCCAATTAAATACACCTCGCTCACTCCAAGATATTTCACCGCATGGTTAATCACAATGTCTACATCCAACAGCTCCTTGCTGAAAGTGTTGGCAGCAAAGGCATCCATATCCGTTACGTCATTTGGTTTTTCGGCAGTTACACCACTGTGCGAAAGGTTAAATTTGAGGTAACGATAACCATTTTGCACGAAGTAACGTGCCGCTAAATGATGGGCGCCCCAATCCTTAAATCCTTTAAAGCCATGGATGAAAATGATGATGGGAGTGTTGGTATTGTTCTCGTCGTAGGTTAAATCTCCAAATATAGGTTTGCCCGCGGCCCCCATGAGTGAAAAAAGTTCGTTGCGCATAGCTAAAGGTTTTAATGCTTTTCAAATATTGAGTTTCTCTACGTAATAACAAAATAAATGGCGTTTTAGATTGCTTCAACCTTATATTTCCACGCTTTTTAAGTGTAAGCTTTTAGTCTTCATTAATTTAAAACCGTTCTAAATTAGCCTAAATTACAGCATAATGACAGATAAGCTCAATTGCGTTATTACTTTTGTTGCGCTAAAATAACTAGGGGCTAACCATTTTGGAATATTTAAAGATTATTGCATTTACACATAAGCAAATTGACCTAAAGTCATTAGGGAAATTGGTTATCTGTGAGCAAACGTTGGACGATAGGTTGAGGAATATCCAGTCTGAGCTGAATATCAAAGAGATATTCTACGTTGGTACTTGTAATCGTGTAGAATTTGTTTTTACCGCCGCAGCCGAGTTAGACAAATCTTTTATTTCTAGATTTTTGCATGTATTGGATATGGGACTTCCCGAAGAATACATGGAAAATTTCATCAAAAATGTTTCTACTTACGAAAAAGAAGAAGCATTTAACCACTTACTGCGTACTTCGTGTTCATTGGAAAGTTTGGTAGTTGGCGAAAAGGAAATTTTAGCACAAGTGCGTAAAGC
>NZ_JAELTX010000185.1 GCF_016429065.1 Pedobacter sp. ASV17 | reverse complement strand
TAAGGAGCATTAAGTTTTTACGTCGTACAGCCTTAATTATCTTAACTTCTTAATGTTTTATTTATTTATCCTCTAAGACATTTAAGAAAATTTTAGTTGCGTATAACCAAACTTAGATGGACTAAGGTGTTAATTTGAACCATTAAGGAACTAAGGAGCATTAAGTTTTTTTTTGCATGTAGTCTTAATTATCTTAACTTCTTAATGTTTTATTTAATTTTCTATCTAAGACATTTTTATTTTTCTTCATACCTTAATGTTTCCTAAATAATCAAATATGGAAAAATACACCACAGTTGATGAATACATCTCTTCTTTCCCTGCAGAAACTCAAAAGACATTACAACAACTAAGGGAAGACATACAACGAATGGTTCCAGAGGCTAAACAAAAAATAGGCTATGGCATCCCGACTTTTACCCTAAACGGAAACCTTATTCATTTTGCTGGCTATAAAAATCACATTGGCCTTTATCCTGGAAGTAAAGCAATTGAAGTTTTTGCGGATAAACTGAAAGGTTATCATACTTCGAAAGGAACGGTACAATTTCCAATTGAGCAGCCTTTACCCATGACTTTGATTAAAGAATTAGTGGATTTCTGTGTGGTTCAGAATTTAGCAAAGGGTAAGAGGAAGTAGGTTATTATTTAGCTTATTAACCACCTTAGACATTTAAGAATATCTTAGCATTGCATAACTTGATGGACTAAAATGGTTTATTTTCTCACCACCTAAGACACCTAAGAACACCTTAGCACTGCATAGCTTAAATGAGCTAAAAATGTCTTAGATGGTTTAATTATTATCTACCACCTTAGACACCTAAGAACACCTTAGCCCTGCCTAGCTTAAATGAGCTAAAATATCTTAGATGGTTTAATTACTTTTTCACCACCTTAGACACCTAAGTAACACCTTAGCATTACATAACTTGGTGGACTAAAATGGTTTATTTTTTTTACCACCTTAGATACCTAAGTAACACCTTAGCACTACATAGCTTAAATGAGCTAAAATATCTTAGATGGTTTAATTACTTTTTACCACCTTAGACACCTAAGAACACCTTAGCTAAACACCTAAAATGACTTAGATAGTTTAAAAACTAGTCTTCTTCAAAGAAAGTGTCCAATAAATCATCCGTTTCGCGGCGGTCTCTTTTTGTTGGTCGCCCAGTACCTCTATCTCTTTTTAACGTAGGTGCATGAAACACTGATTTGAAAGCATGGGTTTCTTCCACAGGTGTTAAATCTTTATACTTAGTTACTGCAATTTTAGCATCGGTGCGGTTATAAGAAAAATCGACCACCTCAAGCACTTTTCGCTCAACGCCCTTACTAATCTGGTACACATCACCAATTTTTACAATGGCCGATGGCTTGATGTTCTGCCCCTTGAGTTTTACACGTCCAGCTTTACATGCGTCAGTAGCCAAGCTTCTGGTTTTAAAAATGCGAATGGCCCAAAGGTATTTGTCTACACGTAGTTTCTCTGCTTCTCCCATAGTTCAAAATTAAACAATATTAGATATTTGACGTTAGTATTTATCAAAATGAAATGAGTGATGACATAGATTTCACTCCTCAACTTTTAACTTTTAACGCACATCCTTTAACTTTTAATTTATAAAGCCTTATTTTGCATAAATTTTTAAAATACAATGATTGCTGAACTAAAAAAACAAATAGAAGAAGCTTGGGAAGACAGAAGCTTATTACAATACAAAGAATACTCTGAAGCGATTGAAACCGTAATACAACAACTTAACTGCGGTGAAATTAGAGTGGCTGAGCCAGTTCTAAATGGCTGGGGCATTAACGAGTGGGTAAAAAAAGCGGTTATCCTGTATTTCCCAATCAAACAAATGGGAGAAACTAAAGCGGGTCCTTTTGTTTTTCACGATAAAATGGATTTAAAAACCGACTATAAAGAGAAAGGTGTACGTGTAGTGCCTATGGCAAGTGCTCGTTACGGTGCTTTCTTGGCTCCAGGTGTCATCATGATGCCTTCTTATGTAAATATTGGTGCTTACGTTGACGAAGGTACGATGGTAGATACATGGGCAACGGTAGGTTCATGTGCTCAAATTGGCAAACGTGTTCACTTAAGTGGTGGTGTAGGTATTGGCGGTGTTTTAGAACCTGTACAAGCGGCTCCTGTAATCATCGAAGACGACTGTTTCTTGGGTTCAAGAGCTATTGTTGTGGAAGGTGTACGTGTTGAGAAAGAAGCGGTATTAGGTGCTAACGTAGTGTTAACGGCTTCTACTAAAATTATCGATGTTACTGGTCCAGAGCCTGTAGAGTATAAAGGTATTGTTCCTGCTCGTTCAGTAGTGATTCCTGGTTCATACACTAAGAAATTCCCTGCTGGCGAATATCAAGTGCCATGTGCCATCATTATCGGAAAACGTAAAGAATCTACAGATAAGAAAACTTCTCTTAACGATGCATTGAGAGAAAACAATGTAGCTGTTTAGTTTTCAGTTGAGAGTTGCAGGTTGGGAGTTACGGGAGAAAAAACTCATAACTACCAACCTGTAACCCATAACTAGTTTGAAGAATGCGGAGGATATTGTGCTAAAATTTCTTTCACCCCTTCGTTAATCCTTTCTTCTCTATTTTTAAAGCTATCCAAGTTAAATCCATCGCCACGGCCATGCCAAACGTGCATTTTGGTTTTTGGGTCTAAGAAATCGATGATAAACAATCCTTCTTGGTAACGGTCAATGGAACGCATTCCACCACCCCAATATGGACCCCAGCCCCAACCCCAGCCTCCTCGCCATCCCCATGGGCTGTAGAAACCATTATCATACACATCGGTACGTTCACGTTTCATCACCACCAAGTTGACAAATAAGTCGGGATTAGCAGTCTTAGTAAAGCCTTTAGCCTGCATCTCTGTATCCACGGCAGCCATCATTCGCTTTTTATCTAAACCATTCACCTCGAGTTTTTCCAATCCTTTTTCGTAAAAATTGTAGGTTTTGTAGTTTTTAAAATCTACTTCTTTATCAAAATCCGAGGCAACGCGTAAACTTGTACAGGCGGATAGTAGTACAGCGACCACCAAAAAACCACCTAATTTTTTTAATGAGTTCATAACATTTGTGTGTGTTTCGTTATACATCCATTTATCACTATAAATTTAACGATAACTTTTTGTGTTTTATATAGGCTTAACACATCTGTACGTCAAATGTTAGGGTGAAAAATGTAATAAATTAGGTAGATGAGCTTGATTTGTAATGCTTAACTTTGCTGCATGGCAATGAGAGAAGAAATCAACAAAGCGTTAGAGGTACTTAAAAATGGTGGTGTAATTCTTTACCCTACGGATACCGTTTGGGGATTGGGCTGTGATGCTACCAATGAAGAAGCGGTTGCAAAGGTGAACGAAATTAAAGGCAGACCTGCTGAAAAAAGCTTAATTGTGCTGCTAGATACCGACAACAAGCTGCAAAGCTATATAAATGAGGTACCAGAAGTGGCGTATGACCTAATTGAATATGCCGAGAAACCACTAACGGTTGTATTTTCCAATGCCAAGAACTTAGCTAGTAATGTGATTAATGCCGATGGTAGCGTAGGCATTAGGATACCCAAGCACGAATTCTGCCAACAGCTGATCCAACGTTTCCGTAAGCCAATTGTATCTACCTCTGCTAATATCAGCGGACAGGTTACCGCTCGTTTTTTTGACGAAATAAGCGAAGAAATTAAAGATGCCGTGGATTACATTGTGGACTTGGAGCAGGAAAACAGAACCCCTAAACAACCTTCTACCATTGTTAAATTGGGTCCCAGCGGACAATTTGAGTTTATCAGGAAATAAATAGGTAACCCTACAACTATTACTAAACAACTATACTATCGCTTTAAGATTGCTTTCCCGTAGTATTTAAAGGTTTTTCTTACTTTTGCAATCAATATGCAAATCAACCAACAGACTGGCGATACCAACTTTCCATTAAGCAAGATGGAAGCTCCCATATTTAATGTATTAGCCGAAACTGCCGAAAAAACCAACACAGAAATCTACGTTATTGGCGGATTTGTACGTGACCTATACTTAGAGCGTCCGTCCAAAGATATTGATGTAGTGGTACTGGGCAACGGGATTGCATTTGCTGAAAAAGTAGGACAAAAGCTAAAAGCCAATGTAGCCGTTTTCAAAAATTTTGGCACGGCCATGTTAAAGCATTCAGATTTGGAAGTGGAATTTGTAGGTGCCCGTAAAGAAAGTTACCGAGCAAATTCGCGTAAACCGATTGTAGAAGATGGCACTTTAGAGGACGACCAACTCCGCAGAGACTTTACCATTAATGCCTTGGCAATATCTCTAAACCAATCGAGTTTTGGCCAAGTGGTTGACCCATTTAATGGACTGCAAGATTTGGAAAACAAACTTATCCGTACGCCATTAGACCCCGTGGTGACCTTTTCTGATGATCCATTGCGAATGATGCGAGCCATCCGTTTTGCTAGCCAACTTAACTTTAAAATAGACCAAGCGGCCGTTGATGCCATTAGTTCACAAAAAGAACGCATAAAAATTGTTTCGAAGGAGCGCATCAGCGACGAATTGAACAAAATCATACTTTCTAAAAAACCATCCATTGGCTTTAATTACCTTTTTGATACAGGATTGTTGGAACTCATATTCCCACAGATGACCAAACTTTACGGGGTTGATGTGATTAAAGGACGTGGCCATAAAGACAACTTTTATCACACTTTAGAGGTTTTAGATAACATTTGCCAAACCACTGATGACCTTTGGCTACGTTGGGCAGCCATTCTTCATGATATTGCCAAACCAGCCACCAAACGTTTTGAGGAAGGCCATGGATGGACTTTTCACGGACACGAAGACAAAGGTGCCCGTATGGTGCCCCAAATTTTTGCACAGCTGAAACTTCCATTGAACGAAAAGATGAAATTTGTGCAGAAACTGGTACAGTTACATTTACGTCCTATTGTTCTGGCTCAGGATATTGTAACCGACTCGGCAGTAAGACGTTTATTGTTTGAAGCTGGCGAAGATATAGAGAGTTTGATGTTGCTCTGCAATGCCGATATCACCACCAAAAACGAGTATAAAGTCAAAAAATACCGTAACAACTTTGAGCTTGTAAAGCAAAAACTCAAAGATGTGGAAGAAAGAGACCAATTGCGCAACTGGCAACCTCCTATTTCTGGAAATGACATCATGGAAACTTTTGGGCTTTCTGCGGGCAAGGAAGTAGGTATTTTAAAAAATGCCATTCGTGAAGCAATTTTAGAGGGCGATATTACCAATAGTTACGAAGAGGCTTTTAACTTTATGCTCCAAAAAGCCAAAGAGTTAGGTTTAAACCGTGTTTGATTTACAATTTAAAATTTCTAAAACACCATTTAACGATTAACGTTATACATCGGAGAACCTGTTTTCAGACTTCCTGACTTCGAAGTTTTTTTATATTTTTACCCC
>NZ_JAELTX010000184.1 GCF_016429065.1 Pedobacter sp. ASV17 | reverse complement strand
ATCCAACACAACCGCAGGTAATTAACTATACAGGTGAAATTAACGGAATGCTTGATATTGTTGGTGTTTTCCCTAATCCGGTAGTTTCACGCTTTACCATTAAGTACAACGGTAGCCTAAAAGCAAATCAACAAACGTTAAAAATTGTAAATGCAACTGGACAAGTGATGTTGAGCAAAACCATTGCTAAGGCCGATTTATTAGAAGGTCAAGAGCTTGATATTGCAAACTACGCTTCGGGACTTTACATTATTGAAGTTTACGAAAACGGCAACCAGCGCATTGGACAAACCAAATTGGTTAAACAATAGTGAATACAAAACATAAGCAAAAAAGGGAATGTCATTACGGCGTTCCCTTTTTTGTTGCGCTTAAGAAAAGGATGTTTCGTTGTTAAACGCTTTATGGCCGAGATGGTCTATTGCTTAATCATAAATCCGAAGGATTTTAATAATGATAGAAAAAAATGTAGACAAGAGTATGCGACCCTGTAGGAGTCGTACAAGTATTCACAAGCTGTTTTAATAGCTATTGAAACCCTGTGTATCTATGTGGTTGTATTTGTTAAAAAGGAAATACAACCACATAATAAACCCTACCGACATTGGTTTCAAGCGGCAGGACAGTAAACAGTAGCAAACTCAATAGCATTTACAAAATACTGTGTTTTATCCTGTAATGAGTGAACTCACATTGTTTAATTTATGGTTGATTCATTGTTCAAATTATATCACAAGAATCTTTTCCGAATAAATTTTATCCCCAACTTTAATACTCAAAATATAAGTGCCCGAAGCCAATTTAGAAACATCTATTTGGTCAATCAATGTACCTGTACGTATGCCCTTTTGCTGCTCATATACCTTTTGTCCAATAATATTGGCAATGCTTACCGTTACCGTTTTTGCCTCGGGTACCTCAAAAGCTACCGTTAAATTTTTGGATGCTGGAACAGGAAATACCTTTAACTTAATTTCGTTGTCGTTCTTATCGTTTGGTAGATATACCAGCTCACTTGAAAAGGAATTACAGCTACTGCCAAAGCTCACAGAAACTTGATATTTTCCAGGGATCGTTGGTTGATAAGTTGGCGAGGTAGCACCGTCAATTTTAATGCCGTTTAAGTACCATTGATTGCCAGTAGCTACACTTGAAACCAACTTGTTTCCAGTTTGACTAATGCCCACAGTGCTTAGTGGCACTTCAGTTCTTCCACCAGCAAGACAACCAAATGCCTTAATTTTAACATCATAGAAGTAGTAATAAAAGGCAGACGAACCAGTCGCATCATTTCCAATGATATTGAACACATCAAGCTGAGAACTTAGTGGATAAATAGAACGAGGTACGCTATTGTTTCTGAAAATAGTAGCATCATCTTCGTAATCCGTATGAATACTATAATTGCCTGCCGTTGGAAATTTAAGGTTAAGCGTATAAACCTGTCCTTGGTCCGTTAAATCATCATCGGCATTTCCAACCACAGGAGTAGTTCTGGTAGCGGTTACTTTTATAGTGCTGCTTGAGACTTCCATCCCTTGGCTGTTTTTAACATAAAACCTGATCGTTCCAGAATGACCAATATACAAGCGTGCACTTTCTAATACAGCAGGGGCAAAGGTACGCACAAGCACACCTCCACTGGTTTGCAGGTAGCTGCCGCCTCCTAACCTCGTTTCGTATTTGTTTTTAGGCCCAAAAGTGCTGGTGTATTCATTTAAGCCCGCATAAAACTTGCCGTTATTTGGAGCGGTAGCAGTACTAATATCATTGCCATAAGCAAATGGGGTAGTTTCGGTAGCATCTTTATACCAATAAATAATGCCGTCGCCATTACCCCTCAATTGATACTGTTTGCTATCGTCGCAATAAAATGCAGCTTGACTGTTTACCATAGGAGGTAAGGCAATTTGTTCCGTTTTGCTAGTTTCGTCATTCGTAGCAATAGGATCAGTACTCAAAATGGTTTTAGCGGTAACCGTGTAAGTTTTACCATTCTGTGCCGCATAAAACCCTGGCAAGGTAAATTCCCTTTCTTCCGAAGGTTTAATCGTGTTTAAGAAAGTGCCATTTAACGTGGCTACAGTAGTGCTACCTTCTTTAACCGTAACCGTAACTGGAATGTTCGAAATATTTTGTGTGCCGAAGTTGCGAATCACTACACTAACCATTTGTTGTGGATTAGCACAGCTGCTGAATGATTCTTTGATGGCGGTAACACCAACATCGGTAGTTGAATTAAGAAACTTCACTCTATAATCCTGTGTTTCTCCTTTGGCGTAATTGCCGCAAGCTAAAACGGTGGCCGCATCGTTGGTTTCGTTAAGCACCACTCTTAGTAGTGAAAAGTTATTGACATTTACTGTTGAAGGAACGGTAATGTTTGCAGTGATTATGCCAGTAGCACTAATCACATTACTGGTAGCCACCAGTTCGTTTGCATCATTAAAATCGCCATCGCTATTCCAATCAATAAAAACCTTAGCAATTTTATTGAAATTAGCGCCACAAGTACTCAAAGAGATGTTTAGTGGGTAAGTTTTGGCTTTTTCCAATTCAATCGTTTGTTGCGTGAAGTCTTGGTAAGAAGTGCATCCCGCTGATGCAGTATAATTGATATTAGCAAAACTAAGACTGTTTATTTTCGAATCGTTGGACGATGAAGGACTAGAAGCACAGTATGGATTACCACCAATACCTGTTACCACTACGGAGTACGCTTGTGAACCTCTTTGTAAAATACCTTTGTGGTTAACGGTGATGCTATAGGTTTTGCCAGGTACCGCATTGGCAATATAAACCTGTTCTACATTATCTCTGAAATTATCACCTTTTGTAGCTGCGGCCGCTGGGTTTGCAGGATTTAAAATCCAAGGGAAAAAGGTTTCTGCTCCAGCACTTGCCCTCATGTCCAAATCATTGACTAGCCTCAATGTAGGGTTGTTCAAGGCATTGGCCACAGGAATGACGTCAATTTCGGGATCGGTCCAGCAAATGGTTGCAATAATTGGACCATCACCAGAAGCCACTACATTGAAAGTTTCGGTACCTCCTTGAGCCAATACACGTTCAGCAATTAAACTCTTGGTCCCGTTGTTTAAAATCGCTTTTGCAGCACTTTCCGTATTCATTAAACCCCACCCAAAAATATAATCAGGACCTGGTGCAGTACCAGCTTCACTTGCTGTGCCTATGGTTAAAGCCTTTAGGGTTGCAGCACGCATAAAGGCGCTGTTTTTTTGATTGTAAAGCTCTTGTAAAAGCACTAAAGAGCCTGTTACACTTGGTGCCGACATTGAAGTACCCGAATAGGTGGTATATGATTGAGGGCTGGCATTGCTGGTAGAAGTTACATTTACACCATCGGCAGCAATATCAGGTTTGATCCTTCCGTCGTCTGTTGGTCCCCACGCACTAAAAGAAGAAATAGTAATATCACTTGGTGTTACCGTTCCATAAGGTAATGGATTTACAGCAGCTACGGTCATCACGTTTTTGGCAACAGAATAGGTGCCTAATATGTCGTAACCATCATTGCTAGAAATTCCTTCTGGACGTGGGCCTGCGTTTACCAAATTACCAGTTGTGTTAAACCTGTAATAAGTAGCGCCAACAGGTGGGCCATTATCGTTGCGATAATTCCCCGCCGATTTTACAGGTAGATAAAACGGAGCGTTGTAACAAATCCTGTCCCATTCTTTGGCATCACTATCGTAGTATCCAAATTTGTAATCTTCAGTTGCTCCAGCTTGCCCCCTAAACTCCCAACGGTTTGGGATGGCACTGGTGTTTTCGTACCAACCCGCAATTACGCCGTAGGAGTGGTTAGATAGTAATAGAGAGGCTGCATAATTGGACATCTCTGAATTATCATTGTTAAAATCGAAAGATAGAAGTTTTGGTAATTCAAATGCCATTCCTTTCGCATTTGGATTTTTACCTGTTGCCATAATGGTTCCCGCAACGTGAGTAGCATGCGTAGAACTGCCACTAACGCCATCTTTTATTTCTACTCTGTTCGTTTCGAATTCGGTATGTGAAACCAAAACAGCCCCACCATCCCAAATAGCAACTTTGTTCACGGGCATGGTGCTTCCGCTCAAATTAAGTCCCAAAGAACCACCGGTATAAAGCCTGTTGGTGTTAATGGTTGCTGCAGAAATAGAATTGTTTTCGGTGATCTTATATAATGGCATGCCAAAATCATCCACGCCATGAAGCGTAAATACCTTTCCTTCCCTGGTAATCCCAAAAGTTTCCCAGCCCTTTTCCAGTGCCAAAGAAAATGCTTTGGTTAACTTGGTATTTTCTATTTTCTCTAGCGCCAGAGAATTTTCCTTTAAAAATGCGGTATTGGTTTGGTTTCGCTGATCAGCTTGAGCGTACAAATGAAAAGGTAAATAACATAAGATACTAGTATAGACAAAGAGCGACAATCCTATTTTAAGGCTGCGGGGCATAATTTTATTAAATCTAAATAAATGATTATTTTAAGGCACAATTTTAAGCATAATTAGATGACTTCCATTAAAAATATAGCAATTTTGTGTTTAGTATTCCTATTTGTGAGCTGTACATTGCAAAACAATGGCCAAATGAGCGTTAAGCAAGGAGTATACGGAGATGTTTACTGGGTACAGGGAAACATGATGCCATCGCCAGATGCGCCGAAAGCCAATAATGGAAGACCCATTGAAAGGCAGATTAACATCTATAAGGTCACTACATTTAAGGATGTAGAAGGTCAGGCGCCATTATTTACTAAAATTAGCACTGAATTGGTTAAGACTGTAAAATCTAACCCTCAGGGGTTTTATCAATGCGAATTGCCCCCAGGAAAATATTCAATTTTTATAGTAGAAGAAAAAGAGAGCTATTTTGCTAATAGCTTTAATGGTGAAGGTGAGATCAATACCGTTGAAATTGCCGCTGGACAAAAGGTTAAGCTTGATATTAGTATCAATTATAAAGCAGCTTATTGAAAGTGAGTTTTGCATGCTGATAATAAACTGATTTTTAGAGCTGTAAAGAGTGACTTTTGTCAGAAAAATTCTTTTTTTCGATTAAAAAAATCTATAATTGCAGACATATTTGTATTGATTACACTTAGTAAGCTAATCCATTAATTATAGTATTTGTGAGGTATAACGTAACGAGAACAATTTACAAGGCGTTTTTTCTAGTTGTTTTGGCAGTTTCTGTCGGTAATTATGCTATAGCTCAACCAGGTGGACCAGACGAGCCAGGTCCTGATACCCCATGTCCTCCTGACTCAAATTTGGATGATTGCGACCCTGATAATCAAGTGCCAATAGATGGTGGCGCAGGTATTTTGGTAGCCGCAGGAGTAGCTTACGGGATCAAAAAAGTTTACGATAAGCGTAAACAGAATAAGACTTCAGAAGCCGCTTAGTATTCCTAACCGGCTTGTTCTAATATTCCTTCTCTTTTTAAGATATACTCGAAAATACCCTCGATAGGTTTTTGTAGTGTTTTGCCAATTCTTAAGTTGTTTTCTGCAAATACAGCCCTTAACTCTTCTTGGTAATAGTAACTGATGGAACCTACAAAGTTGCACTCTAAGGTTTTGTAATTCTTATAGTCTTTAACGTTGCTATCTATAAATTCTTGGAAACCATCCCTCAAGGTTTTTTGGATAAAATGATGTTGTCTGTGATGAACC
>NZ_JAELTX010000183.1 GCF_016429065.1 Pedobacter sp. ASV17 | reverse complement strand
TCCAAGTAAATTTTCCTGGATTGTAAATCGGTGAAAAATTAATGGTTGTTTCCAACCCTTTGGTAGTGGAATTACCTGCATTAAATGGATAGTTGTCTAAACCTGTTGATGAAGGGAGTGTAATGGCAATCACTAAAGGGTCGGTATATTTTTGATAAGCATTAAGCTGTAAGCTTAGTTTGTTTTTGAACATTTTGGCATCCAAGCCTAAGCTGATTTGGCGTGTAGTTTGCCATTCTAAATCTGGCGCACCCAAAGCTGATAAGTAAACACCTTGCCCCATGCTATTAATACTAGAATAATAGTTGTATACAGATTGGCTTACATTCCCGAAATTTTGATTACCATTGATACCTATATTAGCTCTCAGTTTCAAGAGATCTATCCAGTTTACAGCTTTCAAGAAATCTTCTTTGTTTACATTCCAGCTCATCCCAACGGCATAATATGGTTTATAACGTTTGTTTGACCCAAAAGCAGTAGATCCATCAATGCTTGTACTGAAATCAAGATTGTAGCGAAAATCATAGGAGTAGTTGAAAGAAGCAATGAGCGAATTTCTTCTTACTAATGAATTGGCAGCAACCGGGGTTGATCCTGTAGCAAAACCATAAGCGAATGCAGGATTACCGTTGCTGGCACTAGGGAAACCTACTGCTTTATAACCGTTTAATGACTGATTGTTTTGGGAAATCTCTGCCCTTAGGTTGCCCGTAAGAATATGTTTTTGGGCGATGGTATTAGTGTAGCCTAAGTTTAGATTGACATTGTAACCTAGTGCTGATTGTTTAGAGTAAGTGTAACTACCTCGCAATGTAGGGTCGGTGGTGCCGTCAAAAGAGGTATTCAGGGGCGACACGAATTTGGTTGCTTCCGAGTCGTTTTTGGTGACCTGTGCATTCAGTTGCAGTTTTAAAGAACGAGTAAAATCTGCAATAGCTTGAAAGTTATTAATTAAATTAAAATAAGATGTTTTATCAAAGCTAGCCAGTGAAGCATTATAAAATGGATTAGGGATCAATTCATTAGCATTTGCATCAAGACCGTCGGCATATACAGATGGCGAAATCACTACCTCAAGATACTTTTGGCTTGCAGGTAACAATTCGTAATAGGGATTGGTTCTCGCCCAAGTAGCGTAACTTCCATAAGGGGAAGCGGTTGCATTTGCACCACTGATGTAGGTTCTATTCCCAAAATTAAAAATCCCTGATCTGTAGGTTAGATTTAAATTAGTGCCCCAGTCCTTCCTTTTTTCGCCAATCATTGCAGCATTATTATTTTTAATGTTAGCGCCCAAATCATAACGAATGGTATTGTCGCCCCCAGATACATTAATCGAATGCCTTTGAGAAAAGCCAGTTTGTAAGGGCTGACTAAGCCAGTAAGTATCTACCCCCCTCAGTACATTTTTTAAGCGGTTATTGTACACTTCATCTAATGCCAATTGCCTGTTTACTATATTGTTGAATTCTTTATAACGGCCTGCTAATCTTTCAAATTCCAGTTTCTCGGAAGCATTCATCATATTGTACGATGAAAGATCGGGCATTTCCATTTGAAGATCAGAAGTATAGCTTACTCTCAACTTTCCAGGTAAGGGTTTCTTCGTTTCAACTACAATTACCCCGTTAGCTGCCCTTGAACCATAAATGGCGGTGGAAGCAGCATCCTTTAAAATTGAAATGGATGCAACAGTGTTCATGTCCAAATCAACAATGTACCTTAAAGAGGTTTCAAATCCATCGAGGATAAATAGTGGTTGGTTAGGATCTACAGAAAACTGATCTTTAAGAGAAGAAGTGGTAATACTTGTTTGGCCTCTCAATTCTATTTTGGGTAATACATTGGGATTTGATCCCATAGCATTGTTTTCAATTTGAATAAAGGAAGGGTCTAACGTTCTTAAACTTTGGATCACGTTTTTATTGCCCAATGCTTTTAACTGTTCACCAGAAAAAGATGCGGTTGCTCCTGTAAAAGATTCCTTTTTACGTTCGAACATTCCCGTAATCACCACATCTTTCATCATCGTTTCTTTTTCCTTAAGCTTAATGGTGATGGGGAGCTTTTTGTCCTTCAAGGCTATTTCCTGTGTTTCATAGCCTATATAAGTGACCATCAGCGTTTGCTCTTCGCTGGCAGAAATCATAAAGTTACCATGGGCGTCAGTGATGGCAACTGGCGCTGTAGGCATCCCTTTTACTCTCACAGAAGCACCTGGGATAGGCTCGTTCTTCTCATCTACTACCTTACCTGTAATTGTTTTTTGCATAGGAACAATACGTTCCGGCTCAGGGTTGTAGCGCAGCACAATTGCCTTTTGGTCAATGGTATAAGTTAACGGTTGGTCTTTAAAGGTAATTTTCAAGACTTCTTCTACGCTTACATTTTTTACATTGATAGACACTGGTTTGGTGTTTTTCAACATTGCGTTGCTATAGAAAAAGTCGTAGCCACTTTGCTTTCTGATTTTTTGTAGAATACTCTCTAGTGAAGCAGATTTCTCATTGATGGTAATCTGCGCAAAGCTGGCTGCACTACTTTGTAGAATTACCGTTGTTAAGATGATTAGGATCAGTTTCAATTTTAACAGAATTCTGGCATACAAACGGGCATCACGACCGTTTTTTAATGTCATGTGAAAATTCATACATTTGTTTGTGTTTAGGTGTTGTTAGTTGGTTAAGTCAAAATTTTCAGCTTATGCCTAAATATTTGTCCAGGGGTGTTGCAACCACCGCTGGATTTTTTTTGGCTATGCAGGTATTGGGTATCGCTATTGCATTACGGTAATCCTCCTTCCTTCTACTTTAAAGTTTACCATTCCTGTTAGTTCCATTATTTTTAACACTTGTGTGATGTTCTTACTACGTGAAATAGAACCCGTAAATTCTAGGTTCGCCAAATGAGATGGATAAGAAACTTCTACATTGTACCACCTCGATATTTTTCTCATGATACTGCTTAGTTCCTCATTGTCGAAAATGAAATCGTTGTTTACCCAATCTATGGTGTTTTCTGCATTGCACTGCGAAATACTGATGCTGCCATCCTTTAACCGTGCCTGTTGATTTGGAGCTAATATTTTTTGGGTACCTGATGCACTCACTTTCACACTGCCCTCCAATAGAGTAGTGGTGGTACTTTGTTCATTATGATAAGCATTGATATTGAAATGAGTACCTAATACTTCCACCGTTTGGTGCTCGGTGATTACCTTAAACGGTTGGTTGTTTCTGTGGGCCACTTCAAAATATCCTTCGCCGCTAAGTTCTACGATCCTTTCTTTTCCTGTAAATTCGGTTGGGTATTTTAAGCTCGATTTGGCATTTAACCAAACCACTGTACCATCACTTAAGATGACATTATAATAACCACCTGCCGGAATGCTCAAGATATTCCATGCTACAGATTTTGTTTCGCTGGCGTTGTTATTATAAACGATCTTACCCTCTGCCGCTTTTACTATGTTAGTGCCGTTGCTATGACTAAGCAACCCATTTTGTACGCGGTTCAAGTTAACGGTAGTACCATCTGCTAAAGTAAGTACAGCCTTATTTCCTCCGGGTAATATTTGTTCGCGTTTAGCTATTGGTTTATCCAAATTCAACTGTTTTTTTTGGATAAAATAGTAACCTAATGAAAGTGAGAGTACGGCAATAGCTGCCACAGCAATGCGTTTAACCAATTTAGAAGGAAATAATTGAACTGTTTTAGAGATGTTGGCTTCGTGTATTGGAAGGCTGTTCCAAACCTTCTGCTTGGCCATCTCTACTTCTTCAGCGGAAATTGCTGGAGTATCGAGAGGTTGCGCTAGGTACCAAGTATGTAAGACGGATAATTCCTCGTCGGTACAACTTCCATTTGCATATTTATTTAGTAGTTCTTCTGCTGCAGTTCGTTTCATAAATAAAAAGGATTGTTTATCCTCATATTAATACAAGACGAGCAGCGTTAAGATAGGGGGTAGAAAAAAATTAAAAAAAATTAAAGCGATAAGAAGAGCATCGTTCCTAATTTGGTTCTAAGTATTCTTAAGGCATTGTTAACCTGTTTTTTAACGGTTTGTTCAGAGAGGTTAAGCTGAGTGGCAATTTGTTTATGGCTTAATGAGTTCTTTCTGCTGAGTTCGAAAATTTCCCGCATTTTATCTGGTAAATCGGCAATACCTTTGTTAATGAGTTCGGTAAGCTGTTTTTCTCTAATTCGATGATCTGTAACACTATAATTGCTCTCCAAAAAACCTTGGAGCGAGTTAATGTATTTGTTTCTAACTTGTTGTCGAGAAAACTGGTCCAATATTTTATTCCTTACGCCAGTATATAGATAGCCCATTAAGTTGGTGCTTATATTGAGTTCTCTGCGTTTGTTCCACAGTTGGGCAAAAAGTTCATGTACCACATCTTGCGCCTCCTGTTTATCATTTAGTTTTTGGAAAGCATGTACATATAAAACATGAAAATACCTGTTGTAGATTACAGTGTAAGCGACAGAGTCATCTGTTTTCAATAACTCCGCAAGTTCTACGTCCGAAAACGAGCTGTACGACATTCAGTAAAAAATTATATGGATAAGCAATATATCCAGGTAGTTGTAAATAGTTGTTAAGCTGGCTAACGAGGCTGTTAAACCAAAGTTAACATAAAAGTTGCATTAAAAAATAAAATAATATTCAGATATTTTGAGGTTCATTTAAAGCGCTCAACAATTTTTTCTTCTTATTTCAATTAGTCATTTCTTAATCTTATTTTGGCATAAATGACCAAGGTCAGATTATTTTGACTATAAAGATTTAAGTTTGTCCGACTAACCCACAAATGGCCACCTAAATGACTGTTCGCTCCAAGCAGCCCGTAAAGACTAATTGGTTTATCTTAAATCCCAAGCTTACCGCGGCGCTTTTTTTTATTTTACTTATTGCTATCATTTCACTGATAGCCCATCAACGCTACCTTATTGTAAAGGAAAACCGTGAAAAAGAAATCAGCGTGATGCTGGAAAGTGTTGAACTCCGTTTGGAGCAATTGCTTAAAAACAGTCAAAACATCACGTTAACTTTAGCGCTTACCATTAATCAAAATGGCGATCCAGGCAACTTTGAAGAAATTGCTGCCGAAATCATTAAAGGTAATCCTTATTTGCAAGCCGTGCAATTGGTGCCCAAAGGCGTTATTAAATATACTTATCCCTTAAAAGGTAATGAGCAAGCTTTAGACCTCGATTTATTTAAGGTGAACAAGCAAAATGCCATGGCGGCTCGTAAAGCTATTGAACTTCGTAAAATGTACTATCAGGGACCAATTGATTTGGTACAGGGTGGAAAGGGAGTGGTTGGACGTTTGCCGATCTATATTGGCAAGAAGTTTTGGGGTTTTTCGGCGATAGTGATTAAGCTTGATGAACTGCTCAAAGCCGCAGGCATTGATAACAATAGTCATGAGTTTTATAAGTTTCAATTCTCTAAAATCAATCCAGTTACCCACGAGGAGGAGTTTTTTCTGCCAGGAAACAAAAATTTTAACAGCACTTTTAAAACCAAAACCTTTGAGGAGGGCGATTGGAAAATTTACCTTACGGATATTAGGGCAGTTTATGCTGACTATCAGTTAGGTTCCTTAGTTATTTTTGGTATTCTGCTTTCTATTTTATCCAGCTACCTTTTACTTCGATTGTTGAATAAACAAGGTCAACTGTACGGTACGCTCGATGAACAAA
>NZ_JAELTX010000182.1 GCF_016429065.1 Pedobacter sp. ASV17 | reverse complement strand
GGTTTAAGGGTTGATGCCGTGGCCTCGATGTTATATTTTGATTTTAGTAGGGAGGAAGGCGAATACGGAACCAATGAATATGGTGGCACTGAAAATTTAGGAGCGGTAAAGTTTCTCAAAGATATGAACGAGGCGGTTTATGGTAACTTTAAGGGCATACAAACCATTGCCGAAGAAAGCAGTACTTACGATGGGGTAACTCGTCCAGTATTTGCTGGAGGCTTGGGCTTTGGTATGAAATGGATGATGGGCTGGATGAACGACACCTTGAAATATTTCAAATTGGATCCACTTAGCAGAAAACATCACCATCACCAGCTTACTTTTAGCTTAACCTATGCTTTTACCGAGAACTTTATGTTGCCACTTTCGCATGATGAAGTGGTGCACGGTAAATCGCCAATGATTTATAAAATGCCAGGTGATGAATGGCAGAAGTTTGCGAATTTAAGGGCTTTGTACGCCTACATGTTCACCCATCCTGGAACCAAATTGTTGTTTATGGGCGATGAGTTTGCCCAAACTTCAGAGTGGAATTGTTTTGAATCGTTAAACTGGGATTTGCTGAAATACGCTCCGCATAAAGGGATGCAAAACGTGGTGAAGAAGTTGAATGAGCTGTACCGTTCGGAAGCGGCTTTATATCATTTCAATTTTTCGCACGAGGGTTTTGAATGGCAGGAGGCTGATGATGCGAACCAGTCCATTTATGTTTACCAGCGAAGGTCGAACAAAGCCAAAGATACTTTGGTGATTGCCATTAACCTTACGCCAGTTTTTAGACAGCACTACCGTATTGGTATTCCTGTGAAAGGAAAATGGAAGGAAATCTTTAATTCAGATGCTGAAGAGTTTTACGGCAGTGGAAAACTGAATGTCCAAGTGAAAACCACAGAAAATATTGCTCACCAACATCAAAAACAGTCGATAATGGTGGATTTGCCGCCAATGGCAGTGGCTATTTTTAAAAGGACGGTGAAGTAGATTGTATTGAATGGTGGGATGGTTGCTTTTAAAACACCCCGCCCGTTGGGCACCCCTCTAGGAGAGGGGAATACTCCGAAAAAGTAGGGGAGAGTAAAGTTTTGATCTAATTGAAAATCCGAAGGATTTCAATATCTATAGAAAAAAATGGGTAGTAGGATGCGACTCTGTAGGAGTCGTACCAAAGGTGATAGATTGTTTTTATAGATATTTGACCTCTAGGAGGTCTTTTAAAAAGCTAAATTGATGTCTTGTGAAGTTTTATGTTTAACCGCTTTCCATTGTTGTATGGAATGGAATAACGGCATCTAAAACACCCCGCCCGTTGGGTACCCCTCTAGGAGAGGGGAATACTCCGAAAAAGTAGGGGAGAGTAAAGTTTTGATTTAATTGAAAATCCAAGGGATTTCAATATCTATAGAAAAAAATAGGTAGTAGTATACGACTCCGTAGGAGTCGTACCAAAGGGATAAGTTGTTTTTATAAATATTAGGCCTCTTAGAGGTTTTTTTAAAACCAAATTGATATCCTATGGTTGTGTTAGAAATTTTATTGAACCAATCCTTCTGACAGGACGGAAGATGGTTAAAAGTCGAGTTAAACAACTAGAATCAAATCAATTGTGAAAATAAATTTAAGATTTTATAAGACAGACAAAGCTGAATGGTTTGTGGATTTGCCAGAATGGGATGGTGATGCGGAAGACCTGCAAATGATCCAAGGGGCAGATGAGTGGCTTGATCTGTTGAGCAACGGGGCAACTGAAATTAAATTGGACATTGCCAATGAACCTTTTGAAACAGCGTCGTTTTTAACCTTGATCCGTTTGGGTGAAGAAAATTTAGGCGGTGGGGGCAATTATTTTTTGGAAACGTACCAAAATGAGAAAGCTGATTTGAAGGTTTGGCTCTGTGAGGTCGTGCATTTCACTTTTGGCGAATATCCTCAACGTATTTATTTCGCAAAGGTTTAAGTGGAGGATTTTGCTTTACGAGCTAAAAATCTAAATGCAAGCACTGACAGCAATATGACCACAAGGCCGCCAATTGGCCATAACATCCACGGACTGAAAAATGGTTTTTCTAAGTCGAATGTTTGGCTTTTCCCCATGTAAACTAAGCTGTCCCAATAATAGGGAAGCAGTAAAGCGCCCGAAGTTTGAGGGTCTTTAATCCAAGCTAATTTAGCATCCCTAAGTGCTTCGGCACTTGTATTCCCCTTTAACAACGATTGGTAAAAATGCTGGGTGATATAGGCTACTGCCTGATCGTTTACATTCCATAGTCCAGCGATGGTTGCAGAAGTGCCAATGGCGTTAAATCCACGGGAAAGACTGATGATTCCTTCACCATCGGCTAAAATACCGTCGGCAGTGCGGCAGGCGCTTAATACCACTAATGATGGCGCTTGTTGTTTGGCTGAAAGCTCAAACAAGTAGATTTTTTCTCGTTCAAAATCAAGCGTTGGCTCTTGGTTTGGCCCAGAAAGGTAGGCGTGGGTACCAATATGTAGAATGTTGCGTTGCTCAAATTGCTGCTCAAAACTTTTGGCATTCACTTCCTCATTGTATAAAAAAACGCCACTTACCTTTTTCTTGATTTCATTCGCCTCTTTTTCAACCGCTAGCAATGGTGCATTTTTTCCAATGGTATGGGTAATGAATAGTCCTGCAAAGCCTTGGTTGTTATTTTTTGGCTTTTCCAATAGCAAGGTTTTTAAAGAGAAGGCGTAGCTGGTCAGGTGTTCTTTGATAAAAAAAGGCCAAGCTGATAGGCTTTCTGTATATTTCTCCCTAGTAATCAGTCCATCAAAAGAGAGATAGCCTAAAATACCATCGGGAATAATGGTGATGTTGTCTTGAGGCTTTATCGATAAAGGAGCTAATATCAATTGATAAACTAAGTTAGAAGCTTCATAAAATGATTTTGGAGCATTCGCCATTTTTGTTGGGCCATGTTGAAAATAGGTTTCTACAAAAGATTTGATCCGCTCTTTAATCAACGGGGCGTTTTCCAACTTCGCTACACTTTCAATTTTTTGTTGATTGATGTTGATGACATATATGTTTTCTTCTCCAAAAAAGTATTCTATAAAGCGATGTTTGGGCAGGTTGGCTAGATTAATTTCATTGGTGAAATTAGGTTGGTCCTGCTTGTATTTCTTAGCAATTTGTTTGTTGATTAACGCCAATTGAAACTTAAGGCCCGCAATAGTCTCTTGTAGCTTGGTTGTTTTTTGCTCTATTTCCTGTTTTTCATGATAGATGATGGCCCGTTCTAAAGTTTGTTTTTTCATCAACAAACTATCTGCTTTTACATTTTTGGCAACTGCATTTTGGTTACGTTCCATCTGATCCAATAGGGTACGAGCTTTACTCTGTTCGGCCAGTAAAAGAATTTGATGTAGGTATTTATGATTTTTGCTTTTTTGGAATAATAAGTAATTGATGGCAATGCCCTGCTCTGCGATTTGTTTCAGGCTTTTCTGTAACCGCTCTTTGGTAATGTCTGCTCCAAACTCATTTCTAATTTTATCGGCTGCCAATAAGCTCAAATTAATGTTGAAAAGTGCTTGTTCTGGTTGCTCGAGCATCATTTGAGCCTTTGCCATTTGCATAAAAGCATCCACCACTTTATAATCGCCAAATATTTTTTCATTAATGATGACGTTATTTTGCATAATGCCCAACGTAGTTAACGACTGATGGCTATAGGCAATGGCTTCCTTGGGTTGTTTGGATGCTAAAAAGGTTTTGGCCAGTTGTGTAAAAAGATTAGCTTTTTCGCGCAGTCGGCCGTAAGGATAGTATTTGTTAATAAGGGCTAAAGCCTTCTGGTAAAATTCTCGGCCTTTTGCATATTGTTTAAGCTCTAGTTGCACATTGCCAGCTGTGGTATGGCTTCCCATCAGCCAGTAAGCACTTTCATGATCGGTAGGGGTTTGTGCTTTGATATTTTGCTGAATAACCAAAGCTGCTTTGGTGTAATTGCCCTCATCATATAAAACATCGGCCAGCACATTATTAAGCATAATGCGTGTTTTGGCATCGGGCTTTAAATCAAATCCACTTTGAATAGCTTGGTGTGCATTGGCCAAACGTGACATAGAACGGTAGGAAATGGCCATGTTGCAGTAAATATTAGCCATTTTGCTGGGGTTTTCGCTATAGGCCCGCTGAAAGTCAATACTTTGTTTTTGGAGGTATAAGGCCCGTTCGTAATCGCCAAGACGTGTGTAATTATTACTTAATGGTTTTAGGACATATTCTACAACATCATAACTTAAAATTTGATGCTGCTGAAAAAAGCCAAGTGCATTTTCGTACGTATTGATGGAACCTAAAATATTTCCATCGAGCAGTTCATAATACCCTAAGGTACTGAGTAGGTTTAACCATGCAAAATGTTCATCGGGAGTTTTGGTATTTCGCCAGCGTTCTTTTTGTGCCTTTTGAAGGTTGGCAACGGCCTTGTTGGGATTGGCATTTGCTTCGTCAAGTTGTTCGTAAATCCAATTGCTAAGGTCGTTTTGGCTTTTGAAACCATTGAGCTTTGCGTTCAAATCATCGCTTTGCGCAAAAAGCATACTTGTTTGCAGTAGCAAGTATACTAGGCACAAATGTTTGATGAATTGGCGCATCTAGCTAAAATAGCAAAATGCTCCTAAAAAGCGTTATTTCAATTTTTTATGGTGCGTTACTTTTTCTTTTAACCACATAGGAACATAGGCGTAGTTGGTTACGCGTTTCGTCATCTCGACTTTATGGAGAGATCTTTGGATATGCAATTTGGATATATTTTAAAGTAATTGATAGTGGATTGGTGATAACACCAACCCCAGGTTTCTTCAAAATTGAATGACCTAGATGCAATGCAATTCCTATGGTTGGTGTTATCACCAACCATTTTTTAATTAAAACTTCCAGCTTACGTAAGTGCTCATCCTGTTGTTATTGGTTTTGGGATCAAAGATGTATCTAAAACCTAAAGCAGGGCCAACCCTTACCAATCCCAATTGAATATCAGCAAAAAATGAGACCCTTAAATCTGAAAAATTCTCGCTTACTCTGCCCAAATCACGATTGTGATCTACTTCAATAGCTACGCCTTGTGCATTTTGGGTCCTTAAACGGTAACGCAGTTCATCGGAAGTTCTATGGTAAAGATCGAGAGCAACTAATGCACCAGCGCCAGCCCCGAGGTATTTATTGATGTTATACCTCATTTGTAATGGAACGGCATTAATGGTGTTTACCTTGGTGGTTTGATAATGTTTTTTATCCAATATTTGGTAGGCAACACCATTCATCACCGTATCTTTTCTGACTTCTGTAGCGATAGGAACCTGATAAGTACTTTCCTTAAATGAGTTGAAGTAGAGCTCCACTTGCCAGTAATAGCGATGGGTAGCATAAGGCGACAGACTAGCGCCTAATACAAAGTTTTTTCCGTTGAGGTAATTACCATTGTCTGTTTCAAAAGGAAAGCCATAGCCTACGATTATACCAGGGGAAAGCCCCATTTTAAAGCGGCCAACTGCTCTGTTGGTGTAAATAGGTTCATTTTTATCAAACACAATGGCCGCACCACTTTTGATCGGTAATTTGGGTGGTTTCTCTTTAAATTTAATCTTGTACTCCACAAAGCCTTGGGTCGAATCTGCATCTTTTACACCCTTTTGCTGCATGCCAGGTAAATAGATATTGGTAAAAACAAAATGGACGCTGTCTGTGCTAAAAGAGGTTTTTAAGCAACTTTGATTGGCGTAAGC
>NZ_JAELTX010000181.1 GCF_016429065.1 Pedobacter sp. ASV17 | reverse complement strand
GCCATTACACTCCCTTCATCAACAGGTTTAGACAACTATCCATTTAATGCAGGTAATTCCACTACCAAAGGGTTGGAAACAACCATTAATTTTTCACCGATTTACAATCCAGGAAAATTTACTTGGACGGTTGGGCTAACTGGAAGCATGCTCACTCAAAAATATGATAAGTTCGACAACAAACTTTCGTCATTAAACACCGAATTAAGAAACAGTAATTCCTTAACGAGGTACAGAGATGGCTACAGCTCCTATGATCTATGGGCAGTACCTTCATTAGGGATTGATCCAGCAACAGGCCAAGAAGTATTTCTAAAGAAAAATGGGCTATACACCTTTGACTATAACGCCAATGACCAGGTGGTCGTGGGTTCATCTAGGCCAAGGGCGGAAGGAGTAATTAGTACGACCTTAAATTATAAAGGTTTTACGTTTGGCGCTTTCATCAGATATGTTTGGCACCGAGACCAATTTAACAGTGCATTATACAACAAGGTTGAAAATATTTCTTACGAAGCCTTACGCTTTAATCAAGATAAGAGAGCGCTTTATCAAAGATGGAAAAATCCAGGTGATATCACCCAATTCAAAAGTATTGCTGTAAACACGCTTACGCCTATCTCCTCAAGATTTATCCAAACCGAGAATTCCTTCAGTGGCGAATCGATCAATGTTGGATACGAGTTTAGGAACAAAGCATGGTTGAGCAAATACAGTATTGCTGCGCTTACCCTAAATGCCTATTCAAACGATCTGTTTTACGCTTCAACGGTATCTAGGGAACGAGGTATCGATTATCCATACACGAGATCAGTATCAATGAGTGTTAGAGTTACTTTTAAATAAACTATATGAAAGCGTCAAAATTATTATATACCTATTTAATATTACTCATCTCTGTATTAGTTGCAGGATGTAATAAATGGCTCGATGTTAAACCAGAAAATAAGTTTATCGAGGAGCAGCTCTTTTCCAATCCACAAGGATTTTATGATGTACTAAACGGGTTTTACATTAAAAATGGACAAAATAATGCTTATGGTGGAAGATTGACCATGACCACCGTTGATGTACTTGCACAGTATTATCTGGTAAATTCTCAAAATTCAAATTACACCATGTCAACTTATGACTATAACAATAATAGTAGTAGAGTTACCATCGATGGAATTTGGACGGAGGCTTACATCAATATCCTAAACGTTAACAAATTCTTTAAGAGCATAGATACTTATGGAAATATACTCGACGAAAAGGAGAGAAAAAGAATAAAAGGTGAGGCTTATGGGCTAAGAGCTTTCTATTACTTTGATTTGATGAGGTTATTTACCAAACCCTACACCAGAGATTCATTAACAAAGGTACTTCCCTATTATGATACTCCAACCAATGACATCTCTGAATTTAAACCCTCTAATTTTGTGATGCAAAAAATATTGACGGATTTAAGCACCGCTGAAACTTTATTGGCCGAAACAGATCCGGCAATAACACAAACCCTGGTAAGTAGATCAACTAATGCTTATGGTAGAGACAGCAGGAATTATCACATGAACTATTATGCGGTAAAAGCACTTCAAGCTAGAGTAAATTTGTGGAAGGGAGACAAACCTACAGCTCTAAAAGCTGCAAAAGTATTAATTGACAACCAGGCCAAGTTTCCTTGGACAGCTCAAACGGATCTCAACTCCGTTGTTTCAAATAAAATTTTCGCTACGGAAATGATCTTTGGTGTAGAAAACCCCAAGTTAAATGAACTTTACCTTGCCAATTTTGCCCCAGGCCTATTTGATGCAAATATACTTGCGCCCAACACTACTGGAACATTCATCAACGCCACAGTATTTGAAGGGAATACCACCGACTATCGTTATCAATATATCTGGAAAGTAAATGGTCGTCCTTATGCCACATTCTTTAAATATAATGACGAACCCAATGTAAATACTTCAATTAATTTCTACAGAACGGTGCCTTTAATTAAGATGGGGGAAATGTATTTGATTGCCGCAGAGTGCGAACCAGACTTATTAACGGCAACCGCATATCTTAATCTTTTGCAAACGAAGAGAAACATCATCGGTTCTACAATTAGCACCCCTGTAGCATTAAATACTGCAATAATGAAAGAATATCGTAAAGAATTTTGTGGTGAAGGACAGTTATTTTTTTACTATAAAAGAACCAATGCCACAAGCATCATTGCTGGTGGCACTAATAGTAGCATCGCTATGAACGATGCAAAATATAACTTCCCTATTCCATTATCTGAAACAACACCTAGGTAACCACTAAAAAAACGAATTATGAAAAATATTTTATCATATATATGTTTAAGTATGTGCTTCCTTTTTGCTTGCAAAGAAGAAGCCCTTACCACCTATGAAAATGCGACCAGTAAAAATCCAATCTATTTCGCGGAGGCCAAGGAATTGAACAATTTTAAAGCGGTCTCTTTTGGATATGAAAAACCTACAGTAGTAGATTCGGTGGTCACTTTCGTGGTCAGAGCAATTGGTGCTCCAGAAAACCATGATAGACCTTATGACTTAACGATTGCCGATAGCAGTACCTTAAAAAGCGGAACAGAATATGAGATCTTGAATAAACCCTTGTCTATTAAAGCTGGAAAAGTGGCCGACACCCTTAAAATCAAATTATTAAGGGCAACAACCTTAAGAAATCAGACCTCCTATCTTTACATGGCCCTTAAGCCGAACAATAATTTCACTAATGATTTTTTGATTTATACCAAAACTGCTAATGGTATAACTACTACTGGATATCATACACTTATGGCTTTAAAGGTTGATGATACCGCTGGTCCGCCTCCCTTCTGGACTCCAGGAAATACTTATTACAATACCACTGTAGGCTATTTCGGCACCTTTAGCAGGTTAAAATTTCAGCTATTTATTACCTATTACAATTTAGATGTGGACCAAGTAGTTGCCCCCAATTGGTTTACAACAGACAACAACGGTAGACGCCTTTCTGGTTGGGCCAATGGTTTGAAAGCATACTTTACACGTATGGCAGCTGCTGGCACCCCTGTTTACGAAGAAGATGGCGTTACATTGATGAAAATGGGCGTATACGCACAATAGTTTTAACATTCAGATAAAATCATGAAGAATAGATTTTTAAAACATTTCAGTTGCCTGATGGTGTTAGCCATGTTTGTATTGGCTGCCTGCCGTAAAGACCTAGGCAACTATAAATACCAGGAAATTAATGATGCTCAGATCACTAACATTTCTGATTCTTACAGTTCCTTAAGAGGATCTACATTAAGTATTAAACCTACCCTAACATTTACACAAGATGATGGGAATGATACGACAAAGTACACTTATGGCTGGTACATTATTGACCAAAGTTCATTGCCCATTACCAAAAAGCAAATTGCAAAAACTAAATTTTTGAATTGGCCAATCAACATTCCCTCTTCTACCACAGCATATACACTGTTGTACGAAGTTAAAGAAATAAAAACTAGCTTATTTTTTAGAAAAAGCACCAAACTTACCGTTACCACCAACATTGCCGACGGTTGGTTAGTAATGAACGATATCAATGGAAAGGCCCGCCTTGATTTCTTGAACTACATTGCTACTACGGGAGATTTTCAGCCATATACAGATGTATTGAGTACGCAAAGTACGTTGTTACTCAATGGAGCTCCCAAATTTGTATACTATTGGTACAGAAGAGATCCTTATTCCTTTACTACTTACAAAGCGATAGCCGTGGGAACCGATCAGGCTACCAATATCATCAATACCCAAGATGGTACCTTCTCTAAGTTTGCTAATATATCCACCATGATGAGTTCTTACTCGCCAACGCCATATTACGCACAAAATATTGCGGCACAGGCTACAAGTAATTTAGCTTATTTGTATGATAGTAACGGTGAATTGTATTTCGAAAACGCCGTCGTATCAAATGCTTGGGGAATCAGGGTTAACAAAACTAGCGCTGCCGTTAATTTCAAAATTTCTCCATTTTATGCTGAGGCTTACAGAAATAGCACCACTTATGCGTTAATGTTCGATCTAGACAATAGGCGCTTCATGGAACACAAAAGCTCAAACACCTCATCTTCAGTCCCTGTACCCAACGGAAATATTTATACAGACAATAATGTTAATGTAGGAAGCTTAAATATGGATTTGGTATACATGGCCAGTACCCCTGCACTTAGTTCTCGTACTTACGCCCTTTTTAAAAACAGTAATAACGAGCTTTTTTTAACCACTATCCAATGTAATTCTTCGACATTTACGCCACTCACATGGGATAAAATTACCACAGCTCCAGAAATGATCAATGCTACACAATTTGCCATTGACCCAAATGAAGGCTATTTAATGTATCTGGTAGGCTCAAAAATCTATCGCTTTAACATTTCCGACAAAACCAATGCAATGGTGCTTGATATGGGGGCTAAAAAAGTATCCCTTATTAAATATCAAAAACTAACTTATTTAACTACGAATACAAGGTATCTGGAATATGCGGGCAAATTAATTGTATGTACCTACGACGATGCAAATCCATCTACCACTGGAGAAATGAATTTATATAATGTGCCTAATTTAAATAATGCCTTAAGCCTCTATAAATCATTTCCTGGCTTCGGCAAAATTGTATCTATTTCCTACAGAGAATAAAAATCGACTTTTGAACCTTTTGCTCTCCCGCTTTTGGGGGAGCAATTCATCTTAACACAAACAAAATGAAACTTATAAAATTAATTACCCTAGCATCCATCCTACTTTCATCTTACGCCTTTGCACAACAAGCTACTACCGAAGTAAAAGGTGAAATAAAATATAAAAGAAATAACGTAAAGCTATTTAAGGTAGTAGAAGGCAAAACCGTAGAAATTGCATCGACTATACCCAACAAAAATGGAAAATTTGGTTTTCTATTTTACCCCGAATATGAAGGGGTTTATGTCATTGGTACTGGGAACGAGTCTTCTCCAACCGAAAACAATTTGTTCTATTTCAAAGGTGGCGATCAACTAGACATCACGCTATCCGATACTTCGTATGTACTCAATGGCAAACTAAACTCGAAAGAAAATATCGTCCTGAAACAATGGCGAGATTTAACGAATCCGCTTTTTCAAAAAGCCGTTAATTTCATGAGAGTGCAAAGCACCTTTATGGATTATTTCCCTCAACAGGAAGCCATTGTAGCTAAATCAAAAACATTTTTAACAGGAAAAACCACGGGCAACCCCAAGTTCGACAAACAGATCAGGGATATCATGCAGATAGATTTAGCTAATTATGCCACCAACTTTTTAAACACACCCCGTTCGGCACATCCAAGTGTAGAGGAATATAGCGATTTTTACGGTACGCTAAAAGCCAGTGAAATATCAAAAGACACTAAAAAGGTTTATAACCATCCTTACGGTTTAAGAACGCTTTCTGCATTAATTAGTGTGAATATGCGTCAAGATAAAAAGAATTATAAAACGGGTGCTGAAGGCTTAAACCTCTATTTCACCTATGTTCCCAACGATACGTTGAAAGGAGATTTAGTTTTGGAAAACCTGGGCAGATACAAAGATTATAACAGCTACAAAGCCATTACAGATCAATTTGGCCAATACCTGCTCACCAAATCGCAAAAAGAAAAAGACAACGCATTAATTAGTCCATTATTAACCTATAAACCTGGTACCGACGGTCTGCAATTTAGCTTTCCAGATAAAGATGGAAAGCAAGTGTCATTTGCC
>NZ_JAELTX010000180.1 GCF_016429065.1 Pedobacter sp. ASV17 | reverse complement strand
TTTCTGATGAGGCCATTTCCCAAGTCGGATACGTAGATATCGCCATCTGGACCAAAGGCAAGTGCCGATGGAGCGCTGAAGGATGCCGCTTCTCCCATGCCGTCGGCACTGCCCTCCCTCCCAGAGCCCGCAAATACCGTTGCGGCACCCGCAGGGGTTATTTTCATGATTCGGTTGCGCAAAGCGTCGGCTGCGTAGATGTTTCCCTGGCTATCGATAGCGGTACCCTGCGGCCTACCCATATCGACGGGAAGGGTAACCGCCCGCATGGCCGCATCAATATCGCCGCCCGAGTTGGATGGCAGAATACTTAAGGGAACCCCAATGGGTTGGGGCGGGGGGCTTGTGTAGCTAATATTGGGGGGAAGTGGCACAAAGGGAACGGCCGACAGCTGGGTGTTGATGGTACCGCTGCTGTTGCCCGATCCTTCGGATACGATATAATAGGTCCCTTCGGACAGCACCTTGACTATTGAGGCGGTACTACCAGAACACATGGGGCCATCGTTATCATTGGTGGCAAGTGTTTGCCCCGTGGAGCTGAGCAGGTGCAGGTAGGTGTCGAAACCGCTGCCGCAATGCGAAATACTCACCGTGGAGGGCTTGGTGAGCACAAAGCTGTAGTAGATTTCGCTACTGGGATTGCCCATGGTGCTGCTGAAGCAACTGGCACCGTTGTTTGCCTGGTGCACAAAGGTTCTTTCACTGGGGAAAGTTCCCGCATCCAGGGCTTTGGCCATACTGGAACCCGCTGTGATATTGATACCAATACTGACCTGAGGGCTGATTGTGGTAGTACCTATCCAGTCTGTCCGCAAATAATAGGTTCCCGCTGGAACATTCTGCGAAATGGGGGCATTCATGGACTGCTTCACCGTTATACCATTCTGGCTCAGAAGAGAGAGCACCACGTAAAGCCCCGCATAATTTGTATTAGATATATCGACCTGTGCCGGGGCAGGCAGCGTAAACATGTGCCAAGAATAGCCTGTTTTGTAACCATCGAAACCGTAGTTAATAACAGTGGACAGGTAGCTGCTCTTGCCGCAGGGGCTTACCGTTACCTGTGGGGTATTCGGTGGTGGTGCTCCAGTTTGGGCAAGCACCCCTCCTGAAAAAACCAGGGTAAATATGGCCATCAGGGCCAGGGTCGCAACACGGGCCCTTGGCCCAAAAAAACGTCTTTTCATGATCTTATGATATTCAGGTGTTAATGCCTAATTTTAGGATGGACCTAAAGCCCCCTCCCCTTGCCTCCTTTTTTAATTCTACAGGATCTGTCCTGTGGTGAGATGGCTGGCCGTTAATTGACCGGGCCTATCCTACCTCCGTCTCGCATATAGCCACAACGTAAAATTTCGACCACCTTGCCGTTCTCCATCCTGTGTATGAGATTGATGCCCATTACACCATTTCTTACCTTATTGTAATATCCGTTTGGTGCCAAAACCAGACTGGCACTAGAGGGATCATATAGGTAATGGGTTTGGGTATCAAAGTCGAGCACTATTTCCCGAATCGATTCCGGGGTTTGTCCAAAGTTGCAAAAGAACGGCTCATTGCGTGTTGGCGAATAATAATAGCTGCTGTAGAAACAGTACCTGCCCAAGGCTGGATAAAACTTTCTGCTCCAATTGGGCTCCAGCATCATTGCATTCATGGCCAACGCACATGTCCCTCGCTGATTGGCCATTCTTTGCCCATCCTGTTCCAGGGCAATCATGGCCAGGGAATCGGCATCGGCCTGGCTCCAAATGGAAGCGTACTGGCCCGCAGCAACCGTATAATTAAACTGGCTATAGGAGCCAAGGCCTGGGTCGCAGTTATTTTTCACAAAGGAAGAAACCATTTCCTGGTTCCAATACAGCTTAAGGGAAGGTTTTACCGAGCTTTGGTTAAATGGTGTATGCTCATACTCGTAATGTTGGAGAATTTTTTTATCGTTATCCCTCACGGTGCTTAGCCTGCCGCTATCGTCATATTCGTAATAGATGGTGCTGCCCCTGGTATCGGTCTGGGAGGCGATGCCCAACAACGGCCTATAGGTATACGTGGTCATCTGGGCATCTGTTGGAAATACCCGTATGTCATCCAATATCCCCGACAGGGTGACCGATCCGCTGAAGGGGCTTTCATTGAAATTCCAACGGCTCCCATCAAAGTTCCACCACTGTATGAGGTAGCTACGGCCGCTCCTTAGGTTAATATTCAGGCTGTAGCTACCATTCCAATTCCATTGGCCTGTGTGTGGGTTTACGTTCACCAACTGCGGGGAAATTGGGTGGTCTTCAAAGCCTTCATAAAAAAACTCATCGGCCTGGGCATCATTGGCGGCATTAACAACCTTTACAACCGGGTATTGTTTCCCATACCCCCATATATAGCCCTGGTTAACGCCCTGGTTTTCGGAAAACGAGAGCAGGTTGGCATTTTCATCATAGGAACTATATGCTGTAACAACCTTATAATCGACACTGTTTGAGATTCCGCTCCCGTTAACATTGCCCTTGCTGCCGCCCGCCTTAAGCTGCAGTACCTGGGCGGGCAAAGCCCCCGCGGTGGCCAGTCCATAGGTGTTCGCCCTGCTTCCGATCAGCTTCGCAGGCTGGCCATCCCTATACAGCCAGGTATTTTGTTCTATTATGGGGGCTAGCATATTTTGAGCTGTCATTTGTTGGTACACCGGCCCATTATTTATAAAATCGGGGGCATAGCCATAGGTGGTGGCCAGCACCGTGCCGTCCGCCTGTTTTTCACTGCGCTTGGACAGAAATGCCGTTCGGGTATATTCATAATCTGTCCTGCGGCTGGTCAAGGCACGGCCATTGTTTGGATCATATTCGGTTTCCACTTCCCTAGCCAGCCTGGAGTGTACCGCCTGGTCGTAATACACGGAAAAATAATAGAAATAGTCGGTGTTGGTAACCGTCACGGGCTCATATGGGCTATCGAGGGTGTAGGCCGTAAAACTATCGGAAGCCGTTGCATATTGCTTTACTTCGCTTCCTGGAATTGAGACCCCCTTATACACATCGTATTCGTAATTGGCCGATCTCAGTTTTCTGCCCAGGGCGTCTATCCACAGCTTTTGCTTTACCCTACCCCGATAGGGGGCCTTGGAGGTAAAAAAATCGAACTGCTTGTCCACTTCTGGAGCTACATAGTTTAGCCCAAAATTGCGGATATAATCTGGGTAGAAGGTGCGATTATGGATATAGCTCCCCAACAAGATCTCATCTGGAAACTCATTATAGTCATGGAAAATATAGACTTCCCTGGAATTGTCGGGCTGGATGACAGCGACCCTTGAATATCCTATGCGTACGCCATCCAGATCCAACGTTTTGCTGATTGGCGAAGAATATTCCGTAGTGATATAGCCCCCGGTAAGCCCGGTCGCTTGGTCCATATAGCTCTTGTACTCGTAAGTTGACAGGTAGCCTTCGGTAGGCTCATGAACGGCGTGGAAAAGACCGCTGCTCTGTCCATCTTCATTGAGGTACTGGTATTTGGTGGTCAGCGTGTCGCCCTCTGCCGTGCACTGGGTTACGGCAGCGATCCTTAGGCCGGCCCCAATGTATTTTTTATGGCCCCTGTTATAGGTATTCATCTCGTACACATAGCTGGTTTGCCCCCCTGTTGGCCAGCGAACGCCAACAAGCATATTTGCCTGTGCTTTCTTTAGATTGGGCGCTTTGTTGGCACCATAGGAAACGAAATATTGCTCGCTGAGGTTATTGTTATAATAGCCCCAATGGTCAAATTTTGGGGAACCCCGCTCGGGAAGGTTCTCTTCCTCGTTATAATGGAAGACTGTTGGTGGCAGGTTGTCTTCCCTCAATGATTTTAGCTTGAGCCTTTGTTCCTCTTTACCATCATCACTTTTAAAATAGTCCATATCAAAACGGTAGCGCTTTACCAGTTTTTCCTGCTTGTCAAGTACCTTGATTTCCGAAATAGCCCAACTGTTATTAAAATCTGTCCGTTGGATATAGGAAAACCTTACGTTAGCCGTTCCGGAAGAGATTGAGGACAGGCGTATATCCTCATACGGCTGTATAAAATCAAGGATGTTATCAACATAACCAAGTGGGCTCATCAATGCGGAAAAGCTACTTGGGCTGAAAGAATTTTTTTGCCGCTGGTAATAGGTAACATAATAGGACCGCCCGCTTTTTTCATAACCGAAATAGATGGAACGTCCATTTGGGCTGGTTACTTTGGTAAGATACCATGAAGTGGTATATTCAATATCCTTTGGCGTACGCTCGTTAACTGTGCTACCAAAAAAATATCTATTGCCACTGGGATCGGCAATGATCCATTCCCCCGTGGTGCTGCTTATTCCGTCCTGCACAATCTCAAACCCCTGCTGGTCCATAAAATAGGCCTTGCCCTTATGGAAGCTTATTCTGCCCCCTACTGTAGAGTTGATGACCTGGTTGACAAATATTGAGCTACCCAAGCCGTCCCCTCTGGTACGAGACAGCCCTTCCTTTAGCATGGGGATATAGTTTTGCAGGTCTGGACTTTTAAGGGGATAACTGCTGCCAAACCAGTCAAATGATCCCTTAATTGTCCTGGTAATGACCCCCCCAGCCACAAGCGCCCAGCCCAGCCCGGCCTCTCCCGCTATTTCCTGTACCTTGATACCCGAACCGCCCGTATACTTGAGGCTGATGTTGGCAGCAATGGATTGTTCCTTTACGGTATACAGCGGGATGCTTAGGTCGGCCCTACCAGTATAGAGGTTCACATCTGGAGCCGCTGCTTTAATCATTGATATTTCGTTGGGTGATGGGGGCACAAAATTTCCCCGCTGGGCCACAGCATTACCACAGATACATATCACGAACAATGTATGTACGGTATTTTTTAAAATAGTATTTTTCATAGAGCACTGGTTGATGGAAAACAATCATTATTTTGGAGCTTTTACATCAGAAAATAAGCTTGCTTATGGCCTGCCGATGTAAAAACATTGATAGCCATTTTACAATTTGTTGGATGTAGTGGGAATGAGAAAGTAGCGTATCGTTAAAAGCGCAAATCAAATGTAAAATACAGTCATCCGAGCTGTGTCTCGAAATTAGACCCGTTGAAAAGAAAAAAATATTCGAAAATCACCTTTTTTCAAAACAATCATCCAAACAACTGAAAATCAAAACATTAATTTAATAAATCTTATTGCTACAGTCCCAAATCGCGTATGGATTACCTAAAAATAGAGATGAAACAGCAAGAAAATGCGATACATTACATCAAGTGGAACATTTTAGATGAGTGAGATGATAGGTCTCTCGTCAACAACAAAGAGCAGACATTTTTTGAACAATATTTGTTCAAAACTCGTCTAGCATTTCCAAGCGATTAAGTCTAAATTCGTAAAATATAATACAGTGATCAATCGGAACCCGATAACTATCTGGACCAAAATCTAAAATCAAATTGGCTAAAATCAAATCAGCATATTTCTGTCAGAGCTGTGGCTACGAATCGGCCAAGTGGCTGGGCAAATGTCCTTCATGTCAACAGTGGAATACCTTTGTAGAGGAAGTGGTTGAAAAACCTTCTGCTGCATCGGCCGTTTGGAAGTCGTCTACTGGCCAACAAAGAGTGGCCAAGCCCAGCAAACTGGAAGACATCACCAGTGCCACCGAAGAGCGAATCCTTACTGGAGACGCAGAACTCGACAGGGTTTTGGGCGGCGGTTTAGTGCCTGGCTCGGTAACGTTAATTGGTGGAGAACCTGGCATTGGCAAGTCAACCCTAATGCTTCAATTAGCTTTAAATATTAACCAAAAACGTGTTTTATAC